>NZ_JBEPNE010000006.1:0-321515 GCF_040546125.1 Pseudomonas sp. UYEF17 | reverse complement strand
ATCGGGCTGCGCAGCAGCCCCTCGATTTCAGCTGCGCAGCACATATTGCCGGGGCCGCTTTGCGGCCCTTTCGCGACACAAGGCCGCTCCTACAAGTACTGCATAGGCCTTTTGGGCTACGGCTCTGGCCTAGGAGGTGCTGCAGGTGACTGCCATCGAGGACAGCGAGATCGTGCTGGTGGATGTGGCCTGAGGCTTTCGCCTTGCGACGCGTTCTCTGTAGGAGCGGCCTTG
This sequence comes from Pseudomonas sp. UYEF17, assembly GCF_040546125.1. Classification (NCBI taxonomy): domain Bacteria; kingdom Pseudomonadati; phylum Pseudomonadota; class Gammaproteobacteria; order Pseudomonadales; family Pseudomonadaceae; genus Pseudomonas; species Pseudomonas sp. UYEF17. The sequence continues at coordinate 321,281 of NZ_JBEPNE010000006.1, read as the reverse complement.
TGTCGCGATCGGGCTGCGCAGCAGCCCCTCGATTTCAGCTGCGCAGCACATATTGCCGGGGCCGCTTTGCGGCCCTTTCGCGACACAAGGCCGCTCCTACAATTTAGGCCTTTTGGGCTGCGGCGCTAGCCTGGTGTAGCCACTTCGGCGAGCACCTCGGCCGAGGTGGTGACCTGGCGGAAGTGATGCTTCCACAGGTCGATGCCCAGCTTGCCCGACCTGTCGAGCGAAGAGCCTACCGTCATGTCGGTGACCAAGGTGGGCATCAGCCCCGCATCGAACAGGGCGAAACCGGCGGCCAGCACACAGGTTTCGGTCTGCAGCCCACATACCAGCACGCGCTCCACACCCAATTTCTTGATGTAGTCGATAGCCTCGGCGCTCTGCCCGTAGCCATGCTTGACGAACACCTGGTCGGCCTCGACAAGGCTGTCGTCCTCGGCCGCCGGGTGCCAGCCAAGCTGGCGCTCGAACGGCGTGACCTGTTCGTCGTGCAACTCGACCGAGGCAATGGTGGGGATATTCGCCGACAACCGGCGCAGGCCATCGACCAGCCACTCGGGCGGGCTGAAGGTGGACTGGACATCGACAATGAGCAAAACCTGGCGCATGGGCGGATTCCGGGCATGGGCAAAGGCGCGGAGTATAACGCGATCGCCTGTGGTAAAGGCCTCAATGCCACGCTGCCAGGCTGTCCCCCTGGCGGAAGAATGCCCTCAGGTGCTCGACGAAGCACGACACCTTGGCCGACAGGTTCAGGCGTTCCAGGTACACCGCATAGATATCCGCAGGCGGCGTCTGGTAATCGCCCAGCACCTCCACCAGGCGCCCGCTGCGCAGGTGGTCGGCCAGGTTCCACTCGGCCCGCAGCAGGATGCCCTGCCCGTCCAGCGCCCAGTTCAGGGCGACCTCGCCATCGTTGGTGCTGAGGCTGCCATGCACCTTCACCGACTCGCTCTGCTTGCCGCGGCTAAGCCGCCAGATACCGAACGCGGCGTCGTTCTGGCGCAACACGATGCAATTGTGGCTGGCCAGGTCCTTTGGCGATTCGGGGGTACCGTGAGCTTCCAGGTAACCGGGCGACGCGCACAATCGGCGGCGGTTGGCCGCGATCTTGCGGGCGATCAGCCGCGAGTCGGGCAGCTCGCCAAAACGGATGGCCACATCGATGGCATCGTTCGGCAGGGCAATGGGGCGGTCGGTCAGGTGCAGCTGCACCTCCACCTCGGGGTAGCGCTTGGCAAACGATGACACCGCCGGCCCCACGTGGGTACGGCCAAAGCCCAGCGGCGCATTGACTCGCAGCAAGCCCTTGGGCTCGGCGCGGCTGCTGGACACCTGCCGCTCCATTTCCTCGATCTCGCCCAGTATGCGCTTGGCATTCACCAGGTAAGTCTCGCCCTCGGCGGTAAGGCTGATGCTGCGTGTGGTGCGGTTGAGCAGGCGCACGCCCAGGCGCTGTTCCAGCTGGGCCAGGCGCTTGGAGACCGCTGGCGGGGTCAGGTTCAGTTCGCGAGCAGTGCCCGCCAGGCTACCCACCCTGATCAGCTGGGTGAAGAACGCCAGCTCCGATACCGGATTCATAATTAACCTGAGGGAAACAATGAGTTGAATTTCATTGTATTACAGCATTTTTGAAAAACCATTACCTTTTGCCCTGCGTGATTAACCACAAGAAAGCTGGGCTCTTCGGCCGCCAAGGCCAGGTGTGACCTGCACCCCTCACGAGCAGCCCGGCCGCCAGATAAATCCGACTCACAACAATAATTCGGAGACGGCAATGGCCAAGCGATTGTTCGGCAAGCTCTACGTACAGGTATTGATCGGCGTAACCCTCGGGGTGCTGATCGGAGTGTTCTGGCCACAGGTTGGCGCTGACCTGAAGCCCATTGGTGATGCCTTCATCAAACTGATCAAGATGGTCTTCGCCCCGATCATCTTCGCCACGGTGGTGCTGGGCATCGCCAAGATGGAAAACATGAAGGAACTCGGCCGCGTCGGCGTGCGTGCGCTGATCTACTTCGAAGTGCTGTCCACCTTTGCCCTGGTACTGGGGCTGGTGGTGGTCAACATCGTGCAGCCCGGCCAGGGCATGAACGTCGACCCTGCCACCCTGGATGCCAAGAGCATCTCCACCTACACCGCCGCGGCAGCCGGCAACAGCGGCGGCTTCATCGATTTCCTGCTGCATGTGATACCCGGCAGCGTGACCGATGCCTTCGCCAAGAACGAGATCCTGCCGATTCTGCTGTTCAGCACCCTGTTCGGCATCGCCCTCTCCCACCTGGGCCCGCGCGGCAAGCCGATGGTGGATGTGCTCGAAGCGTTTTCCCACGGCATGTTCTTCATCGTCGGCATGATCATGCGCGTGGCACCGCTGGCCGCCTGCGGGGCCATGGCCTTCACCGTAGGCAAGTACGGGCTGGGCTCGATCGTTTCGCTGGGCAAGCTGATGGCGACCATGTACCTGACCTGCTTCCTGTTCGTGGTGGTGGTGCTGGGCGCCATTGCCCGGCTGTGCGGCTTCAACCTGTGGAAGTTCCTCAAGTACCTCAAGGAAGAACTGTTCACGGTACTGGGTACCAGCTCATCCGAGTCGGTGGTACCGCAACTGATGAACAAGCTGGAAAAGGTTGGCGTGTCCAAGCCTGTGGTCGGCCTAGTGATCCCCTCGGGCCTTACCTTCAACCCGGACGGCCAGTGCATCTACTACACCATGGCCGCCATCTTCATCGCCCAGGCCACCAACACACCGTTGACCCTGATGGACCAACTGATCGTGCTGGGTGTGCTGCTGCTCACCTCCAAAGGCTCTGCAGGCGTAACCGGCTCGGGCTTCATCACGCTGGCCGCGACCCTGGCGACCATGGACAACATCCCGGTGGCCGGCATGGTCCTGCTGCTGGGCGTGGACCGCTTCATGTCCGAAGCCCGGGCCATCACCAACACCATCGGCAATGCGGTCGGCACCTTGGCCATCGCCAACTGGGTGGGTGCGCTGGACAAGCAGCGCATGGCCCAGGCCCTGGACGGCCAGCTGCCGGCCGACCCCGAACCCGAACCCGAGGCCGCTGCGCCGCACCCTGCCCTTGCACGCATGGAGGCCGGCACACCCGCACCCTGATCTTTCGAAAAACAGCAAAAAGAACCCGCCTTGTGATGCAGTGAGGAAATAATCATGGACAAAGAAACAGCCGTGTCATCGCTTACCGACGTGATGGCCAAGTTCACCGCCTATATCGGCAAGCGCCTGCCCCGCGACGTCAAGGAAAAGACCGCCAAGTTGCGCGCCGCCGAAACCAACCCGCTGGCCATCGCCGTGTACGACTCGATGGCCGACAACCAGGAATACGCCGACAAGCTCAACCGGCCCAGCTGCCAGGACACCGGCGTCATCCAGTACTTCGTCTCGGCGGGCGCGCGCTTCCCGCTGCTGGGCGAGATGGAAGGCATCCTCGAGAACGCCACCAGGGAAGCCACCATTCAGGGGCCGCTGCGCCACAATGCGGTGGAAACCTTCATCGAGAAGAACACCGGCACCAACACCGGCTCGAAGATCCCGTGGCTGGACTGGGAAATCATCCCCGATGCCGACTACGCCATCGTCGACGTGTACATGGCCGGCGGCGGCTGCACCCTGCCTGGCTCGGCCAAAGTACTGATGCCGGGGCAAGGCTATGAAGGGGTGACCGAGTTCGTCTTCGATGTCATCACCTCGCGCGGTGTCAACGCCTGCCCGCCACTGCTGGTGGGTGTAGGGGTATCGACCTCGGTGGAGACGGCGGCACGGCTGTCGAAGAAGGCCATCCTGCGCGAAGTGGACTCCAGCCACCCCAACGAAAGCGCGGCGATGATGGAAAAGTTGCTGGAGGAAGGCCTCAACGAAATCGGCATCGGCCCGCAGGGCCTGACCGGCAACAGCAGCGTGATGGGCGTGAACATCGAGTCTTCGGCCCGCCACCCGTCCACCATCGGTGTGGCGGTGTCCACCGGCTGCTGGGCGCACCGCCGCGGCAAGATCCGCATCAATGCCGACCTGTCCTACGACATCCTCTCGCACGAAGGGGTAGTACTGTGAAAAAGATCCTGAGCACACCTATCAGCGACGAAGACCTGGCCAACCTCAACGTGGGCGATGTGGTCTACCTCACCGGCCAACTGGTGACCTGCCGTGACGTTGCCCACCGCCGGCTCATCGAACTGGGCCGCGAGCTGCCGGTCGACTTGCGTGGCGGCGCGATTTTCCACGCAGGCCCCATCGTCAGGAAGAAGGACGATGGCAGTTTCGAGATGGTCTCCATCGGCCCGACCACCAGCATGCGCATGGAAAAGTTCGAGAAGCAGTTCATCGAGCAGACCGGCGTCAAGCTGATCGTCGGCAAGGGCGGCATGGGCCCGGAGACCACGACCGGTTGCCTGGAGAACAAGGCAGTGCATGCAGTGTTCCCGGGCGGCTGCGCGGTGCTGGCGGCGACCCAGGTGGAAGAGATCGAGCGTGCGGAATGGCAGGACCTGGGCATGCCGGAGACGCTGTGGGTGAACCGCGTGCGCGAGTTCGGCCCGTTGATCATCTCCATCGACACCAAGGGCAACAACCTGTTCGAGCAGAACAAGGCCCGGTTCAACGAACGCAAGGGGGCGGTGATCGAGAAGATCAACAGCCAGGTGCGGTTCATCAAATAACTGCGTGCGACATGGGGCCGCTTTGCGGCCCAATCGCGACACAAGGCCGCTCCTACAGGGGATCCCCTGTAGGAGCGGCCTTGTGTCGCGACGGGCTGCGCAGCAGCCCGTGCATTTCAATGCCGACAGCTTATCCTTCGGTTCCTCAAACTGCCAGGTTGAAGTCCGCTGCGGTCACTGTGGTTGCATCCGCCACTCCCACCAGGCGGATGGAGTCGGTAGCACCGATGCTGACCAGCGTGTCCGCGCCGTCATCGGCGATGGTCACGTTGGCGGCAAAGGTGGCCGCGGTGATGTTGAAGGCAGTGATATCCAGCAGGTCCTGCCCACCCGTCGCGTTGCTGTCGAAGTTGATGATCAGGTCATTGCCGAAGCCTGCGGCGAACTGGAAGACATCATTGCCATCAGTAGCCATCATGGTGTCATCGCCCGCGCCGCCGTTGACCGTGTCGTTGCCAGCCGCACCGTTGATGAAGTCATTGCCACTACCGCCCGACAGAATGTCGTTACCATTATCGCCGAACAGCGTGTCACTGCCTGCGCCGCCGTTGAGGATGTCGTCACCCAGACCACCATTGAGGCTATCGTTGCCGTCGCCACCGTTGAGGGTATCGTTACCGATGCCACCCAGCAGTTGGTCGTTACCTGCACCACCGTTGAGCAGGTCGTTGCCAGCGCCGCTGGTGATGATGTTGTCCAGCGCGTTACCGGTACCGCTGAAGTTGCCCACCCCGGTATAGGTCAGGATCTCGATGTTCGCACCCAGGCTGTAGCTGGCTAGCTCGGTAAGCACCCTATCCGTACCGGCTCCCGTGGCCTCGATCACCAAATCCCCGGCGTTATCCACCACGTAAGTGTCGTTGCCGAGACCACCCACCAGGCGATCGGTACCTGCATTGCCGTTGAGCACGTCGTTGCCAGCGCCACCGACCATGATGTTGTCCAGCGTATTACCGCCACCGACGAAGTTGCCCACTCCGGTATAGGTCAGGTTCTCGATGTTGCTGGTCATGCGGTAGCTGTCAAGCGAGGTACGCACCGTATCCGTACCCCCCCCCGTAGCCTCGATCAGCACATCCCCGGCGTTATCTACCATGTAGGTGTCATTGCCGAGACCACCTACCAGGCGGTCGGCACCCGCACCGCCATTGAAAAAGTCGTTGCCAGCACCGCCGATCATGATGTTGTCCAGCGTGTTACCGCCACCGACGAAGTTACCCACTCCGGTATAGGTCAGGTTCTCGATGTTGCTGGCCATGCGGTAGCTGTCTAGCGTGGTACGCACGGTATCCGTCCCCCCCCCCGTGACCTCGATCAGTACATCCCCGGCGTTATCCACCATGTAGGTGTCGTTGCCGAGACCACCTACCAGGCGGTCGGCACCCGCACCACCATTGAGAAAGTCGTTGCCAGCACCGCCGATCATGATGTTGTCCAGCGTGTTACCGCCACCGACGAAGTTGCCCAATCCGGTATAAGTCAGGTTCTCGATATTGCTGGCCATGCGGTAGCTGGCCAGGCTGGTCTGCACCAAGTCAACACCGCCGTTAAGCGCCTCGATCACCGTGTCGCCGACGTTGTCCACCACGAAGGTGTCGTTGCCACCACCGCCGTTCATGGCATCCGCGCCAAGCCCGCCGTCGAGGATGTCGTTGCCAAGCCCGCCAAACAGCTGATCGGCACCGTCCAGACCAGAGATCACGTCATTACCCGCGCTACCGATCAGGATATCGGCACCATTGGTACCGACCAGCGTCAAGCCTGGCACTGCAGCAGTCGCCGCCGAGGTGAGTGACTCCTGCGCGCCGAAGGCGTCGGTGTAGCGCACGATCACCTGCAGTTGCTGGCCTCCCTGGTCGAGGCCCGGGGTGAAGGTGGCCGAAGTAGCACCAATGATGTTGGTGAAGATGCCTCCAGTACCTTGCTGCCACTGGAAGCTGAACGCCCCCAGCCCGTCCAGGTCGGCAATACTGCCGGTAAGCGCCGTCAACGTCTGCCCCAGGGCTGGCGTGGTGTCGCTGATCAGCACGGCACCGGTAGGCGCATCGTTGACGTTGGCCACCGGGTCGAGGATGTCGGAGGCGATGCTTTCCTGCACCCCGATGTCATCCACATAGCTGACCACCACCCGCATGTTCTGCCCCACCTGTTCCTGGGTAAGGACAAAGGTGCTGCTGATGGCGCCGGCAATATTGACCCAGCCGAGCCCGCGGTTGGACTGCCACTGGAAGGTGAACTGCGGGTTGCTCAGGCCGTCGGCATCGACGATGGTCGCCGTGTTGGCGGTGAGGGTCTGGTTCTGCACCAGCAGCCCGGTCACGGTCGGCCCGGCGGTCGGCGCGCTGTTCGCCGACGAATCGACGATTTCCAGCGTGCCCTTGGCGTCCTGGTACACCGCCCGTACGCGGATGTTCAGCCCCGCCACATCGTCCGTGACCCGGTAGGTGGCGCCGGTGGCCCGGGAAACTTCGCCGGCAGCGACGAAGGTGATGTCTTCATAGACACCCGAACCTGGCAGGGTCTCGACTTGCCAGTAGTACGCCACAGGGCCGTTGATGGCGCCGCTCGCATTGGTGGCGCTGACATTGTCGGCATCGTGCACCGCCACGTTGCTCACCCGCAGCAACTGGCCGCTGACCGATGTGTCGTTACGCAGGCCGGTGACAGCGTCGAGGATCGCCAGGTGGCCCGTTGGGCCGGCGTTGACCGCAGTGCCCACACCGGAGGCCTGGGCGCTGTCGGAGAACTGCAGGCGCTCGATACCGGTCAGGCGGTCGACACCATCACGCCCGTCCACCAGGTCAGTGACGATCACCGAGTTGCCATCGACCACCACGCTATAGTCGGTGGCTACCCCCGAGAACACCGCCGTGTCGTAGCTGTCGGTGCCGCTCAGGATTTCACGGACGATCACCAGCTGGCCCGGGTTGTAGGTGCCATTGAGCATCAGCGGCACCATCGGCTCCATGCTGTCGTAGCTGGCGATTTCCGGGCCGGTGCCGTCGCTGTTGGCGCGCACGCTGATGCGCACGTTCAGCCACTTGTCACCGTCGAGGATGTCGTCGCCACCACGGCCTTCGATCAGATCGCTACCACTGCCGCCGAGGATGATGTTGCCACCGTCGTAGAACGTTGCCCCGGCAGCCAGCAGGCCGGACAGGCCGTTGATCAGGCTGATGTTGGTCAGCACGCTGCCGTTGGCGCCGTTGGTTGGCAAGGTGGCAGAAGTTTCGCTGTCACCACGCAGGAAGTCGCCATGGGCCGAACCCGACAGGCCTTCCATGATGTCGAAGCGCACCAGTGCAGACGCGCCCGAACCCGGTACCGGCGGCACATCGAAGAAGCGGTCGCTGAAGTCGGCAGTCACGCCCTGGGCCAGGCCCTTGAAGGTCGCCCAGTCGTAGCCGGAACCACCGATGTAGCGGTCACCGAAGCCCAGGCTGCCGACCATGATGTCGTCGCCGCCTTCACCGTTGAACTTGTCGTTCTCGTTGCCACCGATGAACACGTCGTTGCCGATGATCGGGTCGTTGCCGAGCGGGTCGAAGTTGTCGCCAGGCGCACCGTCCGAGGTGCCCTTCTCGATCCAGTCGTCACCTTCGTTACCCATGTCCTGCTCGTTGGCCTTGCTGCCCAGGATAAAGTCGTTGCCCTGGCCGCCAATGGCTTCGGAGGCGTCCTCACCGGTGACGATGAAGTCGTTGCCGAAACCGCCGATGATCAGGTTGACGCCATTACCGCCGTGCAACACATCGTTGCCGTCGCCGCCCTGGATGTTGTCGTCACCACCCATGTCGCTGATGATGTCGTCGCCGGCACCACCACGCAGCTGGTCGTTGCCGTCGCCACCCTCGATGCGGTCGTTGCCGCCATCGCCCCAGACCGTGTCGTCACCCTCGCTGGAAACCAGGATGTCGTCACCGTTGGTGCCACCCAGCACGATGTGCTGGTCACCGGCATAGCGGATGTAGTTGGTGTCCGGGCCTGCTGTCAGCGGGCTGTCGCGGAACACCACCTGCTCGCCGTTTTCGCCCAGTGGGTCGGCATTGCCCAGCCCTTCGTTGAACTGCTTGCTCTGGTCCACTTCCAGGTAGAAGCCAACGTCGGAGAACACCAGGCCCGGCAGGTGGGTGGCCGAGGTGTTGGCCATGATCAGCTTGGCGAACGAGTTGCTTTCCAGTTCAGCGTTCATCGACAGGCCAGCAGTGCGCTCCAGGTAGTAGAAGCGGTCGCCGTCCTGCAGTTTCTCCATCTGGTTCTCGAACACGAAGTTGAAGGTGCTGCCGAGCATACCGCCGAACGGGGTTTTCGCTTCGGCCAGGCCGCCGATCCACAGGTCGATGGCATCGACCCCAGTCACGGTCACTGCCCGCAGGTCATCGACGGTACCGAGCACGCCATCCTTGCCAGGGAGCGTGACATTGGCATACGCACCGGTGCTGTTGAGGAAGTCCAGGCGATCGGCTGGTGCGCCGTCGCCGCCGAACACCAGGGCCATGGCCGCCGCGCGTTTTTCCAGCAGCGTGGTGGCCTCGGTGATGGTGCTGTGGGTGCCGTAGGCGGCGATGAAGTTGATCAGCGACTCCGGATGCTTCAGGTGCTGCACCAGGTCGACCCAGCTGGTGTAAGGCTTGAGCTGGGTATCGCCGGTTTGCGCGTAGATATCGCGGCGCACAGCGTTCAGCGAAGGGATACCGACGTCGCGGCCACGGGCGATGTTGATCGCCGGCAGGTCCAGCGGCAGGCCGAGCAGGTTGTTGCGCAGCGCCTCGGTGACGAACTCGTCGATCTCGTTACCGGCCTGGCGGGTGACCCCGCGCACGATGGCGCTGGTGGCATCCTCGGGGGTGACGCCACTGGCGGCGTACGCCAGCGGGTTGAGGAACGCCGCGATCAGGCCCAGTTGCTGGTCGGGGTTGGCGCTGGCCGGGTCGCTGATGACGGTGAAGTCGACGTCGAAGCGGTCAACGGTCTCGGTCAGCATCGAGTGGCCGAAGCGGTACACGGTGTGGGCGAATTCGGCCACGATCGACGCATCGAGGTCGACGTCATACACCTGGGTCGGGGCGAAGAACAGGTCGACCCGCGGCTGCACGGTACGGGCGAACTCCTCGAACACCAGGTGCTGGTACTGCATCTCGGTACCGAACTTGGCGGCCTGGAACAGCCGCTCGCCATTCCACACCAGTGCGTCGATTGCGGCCTGGTCGGCCGGCAGCACGGTTATCGGGTTGAGCAGCCACTCGTTGATAAAGGCCAGGTCACCCGAATCGAGCACGGTGTCCATGGTCTGCGCCACCAGCCGGTTGTGCTCGGAGTGGAAGATCGCATGCACGGCGGTCAGGCCGATGTTCTCGTTGACCCTGCCGTCGCCAGCGATGTAGTGCGCATCGAGCAGTTCGTTGTCGTAGGCCAGGTTGGCGCCGGTCTGCGGGTTCACCGGCACGGCGTTGCCCACATCGGTATCGGCATCAGGCGCCAGTACGCCGTTGCTGAACACCGGCACGGCATTGTGGGCGATGTCGGCAAGGAACTGGTGACCGGTGCGCACGGCGTTGGTCAGGTCGATCGGCGCCAGCGGGTTGCCTTCGACCTGCTGGTCGTCGGCCGTGCCGGCAATGCCGTCGGCACCTTTCATGATTACCATCGGGAAGCCGTTGGGCCCCTTGATGAAGTTGCCGTAGGCGTCGGTTGCCAGCAGCGGTACGTTGTCGACGTCGGCATCGGTCAGGTTGATACCCAGTACGTCACGGGCCTGGGCCTTGACCACCTTCCAGGTCGCCATGCCGCCGATTTCGGTGTCGTCCGCGGTGCCGTACTTGCCATCTGCCCCCAGGTCACGGTTGGTGATCAGGCGGCCGGTGGCGACGGGAGCACCGTCGACCGTCACATAGGCGCGCAGGAACACCTGGTGTGAAGGGTGCGAGCTGTAGGTCTGGTTCTGGTCCACGAACGGCGAGGTGGTATTGGTGTGCTCGTGGATATCGTCGGCCGTGCCAAGCACGCCGTCCGGCCCAGGCTGGTTGGTCGCACGTGTCACCACCATGAAGTTGGTGAAACCGCCCTCCACGTACAGCGGGTCATCCGGTTGCAGCGGGATGTAGATGGTGCCCGAGCCCCCCTTGGTGACCAGGTCCAGGCCATGGTCGAAGAACTGGCCGAAGAAGGTCATCCAGGCGTTGAACGGCGCGGACAAGCCGGCATCGGCGGCGGTGTTCTCGAACAGGTACACGTCGTGATCGTCGTCGGTGCCGAACTGGCCGTCCAGGCCCGGGCTGGCGACGATGCGCACGCCGTCCTTGAGCACGTCGTCGTTGCCCTCGACGCCGAAGTTGAGCACGCCGTCCGCACCCGGGTCATACGCGGTGGCATAGGCCGCCGGGTTGTTGGAGGTCTGGTCGACGATCAGGTTACTGATGGTGCGCGGCTGCGAGTCGAACACCGGGCCGCTGGTCTGCTCGTACGACGAGCCCGGAATGGCCGGCGAACCAGGGCCGAAGAAACCGGCCGGTGCACCTTCGGCCGGGTTGAACACCGGGTCGGTCACGCGCGGGAAGACGTTGTCGGCGGCACCGAACTGGGTGTTGTTGATGCCGTTGAGGTTCATCAGGTTGTTGTTCGAGCCATCCACCGCACGCAGGCCCAGCGGCGCACGGATGTTGGGCAGCAGCGAGAGGATGTCTGCTCCGTTGGCGTCGGCCTCGGCGATCTTGATCTGCTCGAGGATGAAGTTGAGGTCGGAGCGCACCATGTGCAGCCCGGCACCGCCAGCTGTGGCATCCGCCACCGGCGTGGCTGGCGTCGGTACCACAGGCGCGCCCGGTTGCACCACGGTGGTGGGCTGGGAGAACAGCACTTCGGTGGTGCCATGGGCGTCCTGGTAGATCGCCTTGACCCGCAGGGACAACCCGGCCAGGTCTGGCGACACCTTGAACGTGGTGCCGTCGGCACTCTGGAACGCCAGGTCGCCGGCCGGCAGCAGGATGATGTCCTCGAACACACCACTGCCCGGGGTGGCCTCGAACTGCCAGTAGTACGACACCGAACGGTCGGCGAGCGTGCCCAGCGGGTTGCCAGCGCTGATGTTATCGGCATCCCGCACGCCGGCCACGTTTACCGTAAGCAGATCGCCCACGGTGATCGCACCGCCGTTGCCGTCAGTAATGGCCGGGCTGCCGACAGGCTGCGCATTCACGCCTTCCACCAGCACCCGCTGGCTGTCGGCGAACTGCAGGCGCTCGATGTGCAGCAGGGTATCGACGCCATCGCGGCCGGCCACGTTGTCGGTCACCGTCCAGACGTCATCGGAAGTGTCCAGCGTACCTTTGGTGTTCTGCGTCACCGTGTACTCGCTCTGCACCCCCGAGAACACTGCCGTGTCGAACGCCGCCCCCCCCGTCGAGGTGCCGGGCAGGATTTCCCGCACGGCCTTGAGTTGCCCAGGGTTGTAGGTGCGGTCGAGCATGAACGGAATCATGTCGACCATGCTGTCGAAACTGGCGATCTCAGGGCCGGTGTGGTTGACGTCTCCCGGGGCATACACGGCGATGCGCACGTTGAGCCACTTGTCGCCGTCGATCAGGTCATCACCGCCACGGCCTTCGATCAGGTCGCTGCCGTTGCCGCCGAGCATGATGTTGCCGGTGGCAAAGCCGGTGGTCGGCAACCCGGCATCGGCCAGGAATTGCTGCAGGCCACGGATCAGTGCCACGTTGGTCAGCGCACTGCCGGTGGCACCGCCGTGGTTGAGGATGGTCACGGCATCGACATTATCGCCCTTGAGCACATCGGCGAAGTTCGAGCCGGACACGCCCTCGACCTCGGCAAAGCGGTCGAGGATGGAAGCCGGCGAGGCGCCGACCGGGTTGAAAATACCGGTGTTCTGGTTCGGTGCGTTGCCATGGGGTTGAGCCAGGGCGGCCAGGGTCAGGTCGACGGTGACGCCAACCTGGTCATTCTTGTTGGTAATCCAGTCGAAGCCGGACATGCCGTCCATCTTGTCCTGGGCGTCGCTGCCGACAAAGATGTCGTCACCGCCCTCGCCGATCATCTCGTCAAAGCCACCGCCACCGACGAAGATGTCGTTGCCGACCACTTCGTCACCCAGCAGCGGCGCAAAGTTGTCGCCGGGCGCACCGTCCTGGGTGCCCTTCTCGATCCAGTCGTCACCCTCGTTGCCGGTAGGTGGCAGGTTGGTCTTGGCGCCAAGGATGAAGTCGTCGCCCTGGCCGCCAAAGGTGGTGCTGATGTCCTCGGTGGTGATGATGAAGTCCTGGCCGTTGCCGCCCAGGATCAGGTTACCGCCCACCAGCATGCTGCCGGCGACGATCACGTCGTTGCCGTCGTTGCCTTCCAGGCGGTTGTCGCCGAAGGAGTCGGTGATGATGTCATCACCGGCACCGCCCAGCACCGCATCATTGCCCGCACCGCCTTCCAGGGTGTCGTTGCCGGCATCGCCGTAGACAGTATCGTCGCCCTCACCGGAGATGATGATGTCGTTGCCGGAAGTGCCGCCCAGCACCACGTGGTCTTCGCCGGTGTAATGCAGGAAGTTGGTGTCGGTGCCCACGGTATCGGGGTTGTCGCGAATCACCAGCGGCACCACTTCGACGCCGTTGATCATGATGCCGCCCGTCGGGTCGGCCCGGCCATCGGCCCCCAGCCCGGTGAACTGGTTGGCCTGGTTCACCTCGAGGGTGAAGGTCGGCGTGAGGAACACGGTGTTGGACAGGTGGGTGACATCGGAGTTGAGCATGATCAGCTTGGCGAAGGAGTTGTTCTCCAGCTCGGTGCCAAAGTTCATGCCCGCGGTGCGCGACAGGTAGTAGAACCGGTCGCCGTTCTGCAGGGCTTCCAGCTGGGTCTCGAAGACGAAGTTGAAGCTGGAGCCGAGCATGCCGCCGAATGGCATTTTCTGCTCTGCCAGGCCACCGACCCAGAAGTCGATGTCATCGACGCCGGTCACGGTCACCCCGCTGATGTCATCGGCGGTGCCGGGGGTGCCGTCCGCGCCGGCCAGTGTCACATTGGCGTAGGCGCCGGTGCCGTTGAGGAAGGCCAGACGATCGCCTGGCGCGCCTTCACCACCAAGCACCAGCGCCACGGCGGCGGCGCGCTTGGCCGCTTCGGTGTCCGCCTCGGTGATGGTGATGTGGGTGCCGTAGGCAGCGATGAAGTTGATCAGCGACGCCGGGTGCTTGAGGTGGTCGGCAAAGTCGGCCCAGCTGATGTATGGCTTGAGCTGGCTGTCGCCAGTCATGGCGTAGAACTCGCGGCGCGCCTCGTTCAGGGTGGGGATGCCGGTGTCACGGCCACGCGCGATGTTCAGCGCAGGCAGGTCCAGCGGCAGGCCGAGCAGGTTGTTGCGCAGCGCTTCGGTGACGAACTCGTCGATTTCGTTGCCCAACTGGCGGGTGACACCGCGGATGATCGCACCGGCCGCTTCGTCGGCGGTAGCGCCACTGCCGGCGAAGGCCAGCGGGTTGAGGAAGGCAGCGATCAGGCCGAGCTGCGGGTCGCCGTTCACCGGGGCGAACGCCGGGTCGAAGCGGTCGACGGTCTCTGTCAGCATCGAGTGACCGAAGCGGTAAACCACATGGGCGAACTCGGCGAGGATGGCCGGGTCGATCGAGGTGTCGTAGCCGTTGGGGGCCAGGAACTCGTCGATCTGCGGCTGGATGGTACGGGCGAACTCTTCGAACACCAGGTGCTGGTACTGCATCTCGGTGCCGAACTTGGCTGCCTGGAACAGCCGCTCGCCGTCCCATACCAGCGCAGCGATTTCGGCGGGCGTGGTGGGGATGGCAGCGACATCATCGATCAGCCACTGGTTGAGGAACGCCACGTCGCCGGAAGCCAGCAGGGTGTCCTTGGTCTGCTGCACCAGGCGGTTGTGCTCGGAGTGGAACACATGGTGCACGGCAGTCAGGCCGATGTTCTCGTTCACCCGGCCGTCGCCGGCGATGTAGTGGGCGTCGAGCAGTTCGTTGTCGTAGGTCAGGTTGTTGCCACCCGGCCCCACCGGCTGTGCGTTGCCCACGGCAGTATCGGCATCGGCCTGCAGCACACCGTTCACGATCACCGGCGCGGCGTTGTGGGCGATGTCGTCAAGGAAGCCATGCCCGGTGCTCACGGCATTGGCCAGGCTGATCGGCGCGTCGCGGTTGCCTTCGACCAGCGTGGTGACGTCGTCGGCGGTACCGGCGATGCCGTCGGCGCCATTGTTGACGCGCATCACCACCTGCGGCATGCCGTTGGGCCCGCGCAGGAAGTTGCCGTAGGGGTCGGTGGCCAGCAGCGGCACGCTATGCACATCGGCATCGGTCAGGTTGATGCCGAGCAGGTCGCGGGCCTGGGCCTTGACCACTGCCCAGGTGGCCATGCCACCGCTTTCGCCGTTGCCATCGTCGGCGGTGCCGAAGCGGCCATCGGCGCCCAGGTCACGGTTGGTGATCAGCCGCCCGGTGGCTACCGGGTCGCCTGCGGCATTGAGCATGTATTCACGCAGGAACACCTGGTGCGAGGGGTGTGAGCTGTAGGTCTGGCTTTGGTCGACGAACGGCGAGGTAGTGTTGGTCTGGCCATCGTCGGCAGTACCCACCAAACCATCGGCGCCAGCTGTGCGCACGGCGCGCGGCAGCACCATGAAGTTCGGGGCGCCGTCCACGAACAGCGGGTCGTCCGGCTGCAGCGGGATGAACACGACGTCGGTGCTGCTTTTGGTGACCAGGTCCAGGCCGTGGTCGAAGAACTGGCCGAAGAAGGTCATCCAGGCGTTGAAGCCGGCGGTCAGGCCGACGTCGGGCGACACGTTGGGGATGAAGAACACTTCCGTGTCATCAGCGGTGCCGAATACCCCATCGATGCCGGGGCTGATCACCGGGGCGGCGCCGCCATTGGCTTCGACTGCGGCCGGGTTGTTCGCCGTCTGGTCGACGATCAGGTTGCTGATGGTACGTGGTTGCGAGTCGGTAACCGTACCGGTGCCGGCATAGGCGCCAGTGAAGGACGGACTGAGCAGGCGCAGGAACGAGTTGTCGGCGGCGCCGAACTCGCTCTGCCCGGTCACCAGGTTGTTGTAGCTGCCGTCCACGGTACGCAGGCCGAACGGCACCTGGCTGTTGGGCAGCAGGTCGATCAGGCTGGTGCCATCGGCATGGGCTTCGGCGATGAAGATCTGCTGGAGGATGAACTCCAGGTCCGACTTGCTGAAATCTGCCATTTCAATTGCCCTCGATCTGTCGGGAGATGACTCAGGGCAACAGGGTCCTTCCCGCGCCCAGTCAGTGTGACGTGCGCAGTTTCTGATTCTGGGTTCTGGGGCAGTTGGGCACTACGGTGCTGTGTTATCGCCACTGGCCTCATCGCCGGCAAGCCGGCTCCCACAGGAACGGCGGGAACCTTGTAAACGGTGCGATACAGTTAGGCACCGCACACACATCGACCCCAGCTCGCACAGGGTCCGAATACATCAGACTAAAGTCGCAGAAGAAAAACTTGTCAATATCCCGTCAAAAAATTCGTCCGGCATTGATAACGCGACGCAACTTCCTGTTTTTCATGGCACTTATGAAAAGTTCAAAGACTTTATAGAGCAAAAAGATATTACCGAGTGTTTCACTGCAACCTACGCTGCTGCATGTGGGAGCAACGCAGCGTTTTGGACCATTCGCCCTTAGAGCGACCCGCCTGCGAGCCGACCAGAAGCCACAACTACCGCTGTACGGGGCGCCGCAAGGGCTTCCCGTTTGTGATAAAGGGAGGCCCCCGATGCACAAGCCGCCACGTACCCGTTCCGAGCTGGCCGACGTGTTGTTTCGTCTGCGCCGCAGCTTTTTTGCCCTGGCCGCCTTCAGCGGCGTGATAAACGTCATGATGTTGACGCCAGCAATTTATATGTTGCAGGTGTATGACCGCGCCCTGGTCAGCCGTAACGTCACCACCTTGGCCATGCTCACCGTGCTGGTGATCGGGCTGTTCCTGCTGATGTCTACCTTGGAGATGATCCGCACCCGTGTGCTGATCCGGGTGGGCAACTGCCTGGACATGGACCTCAACCGACGCATCTTCAGCGCCGCCTTCGAGCGCAACCTGAGCCGCGCTGGCGGCAACCCGGCCCAGGCCCTGCAGGACTTGGCGCAGGTGCGGCAGTTTCTCACCGGCAACGGCCTAATCGCCTTCTTCGATGCCCCCTGGACACCGATCTACCTGCTGGTCTGCTACCTGATCCACCCGCTGCTGGGGCTGATCACGCTGATCGGTTCGCTGATCCTGGTGGGCCTGGCCTACCTCACCGAGAAGGCCACGCAAAAACCCTTGGCCGAAGCCAACCAGGCGGCCCTGTCGTCGGCCAGCTACGCCAACAACAACCTGCGCAACGCCGAAGTGATCGAAGCCATGGGCATGCTGCCGGCGATTGGCAAGCGCTGGTACCAGGGCCACTTGCGCATCCTGCAGATGCAGACCCTGGCCTCCGACCGCGCCGCGCTGATCAGCAGCACCGGGCGCTTCGTGCGCATCACCTTGCAGTCGGTGATCCTCGGTGCCGGCGCACTGCTGGCGATCGAAGGCAAGATCACCCCCGGCATGATGATCGCCTGTTCGATCCTCACCGGCCGCGCCCTGGGCCCGGTAGAACAGGTGATCGCCGCGTGGAAGCAACTGCTGGGCTGCCGTTCGGCCTGGGGCCGGCTCAACGGCCTGCTGCAGGACTTCCCGCAGCGGCCACCGAGCATGTCGCTGCAGCAGCCGCTGGGCATGCTGGCCGTGGAAAATGTGGTCGCCGGCGCCCCTGGTACCAGCAACAGCATCGTACGCGGGGTGAGTTTCAGCCTGGTCCCGGGTGAAAGCCTGGGCATCATCGGCCCTTCGGCCTCGGGCAAGTCCACCCTCGCCCGCCTGCTGGTAGGCGTGTGGCCGACCCAGGCCGGCAAGGTGCGCCTGGACGGCGCCGACATCTTCACCTGGAACAAGGCTGAACTTGGCCCGTGGCTCGGCTACCTGCCGCAGGACGTGGAGTTGTTCGAGGGCACCATCGCCGAAAACATTGCACGCTTCGCCGAAGTGGACAGCGAGGCGGTGATCCGCGCTGCCCGCAGCAGCGGCGTGCACGACATGATCCTGCGCTTCCCGCAGGGCTACGATACCCGCCTGGCAGCCGACGGCAGCCCGCTGTCCGGTGGCCAGAAGCAACGCATCGCCCTGGCCCGTGCGCTGTATGGCGAGCCGAACCTGGTGGTGCTGGACGAGCCCAACGCCAACCTCGATGACGTTGGCGAAAAGGCCCTGGTCGATGCGCTGGCTGCGCTGAAGGCGCGCGGGGCCACGGTAATCCTGATTTCCCACCGGCCCAATGTGCTGTGCGCGGTCGACAAGGTGCTGATGCTGCGTGACGGTGCCGTGCACATGCTCGGCAGCCGCGACGAAGTGTTCGCGGCGCTGCGCAAGGCCAGCGTGATCCCGGCAGCGACCGCAGCACCGCTGGCCTCGGTAAAAGTACGGGAGTGACCGATCATGCAGATGACCCAACACACCGAATTGATTCCTGCCGAGGCCCGCAACCTGATCGACCTGGACGCGGGGCGGCCGGCACGCTGGGGCGTATGGCTGGTCATCGCCGGCTTTGGCGGCTTCCTGCTGTGGTCGTGCCTGGCGCCACTGGACGCCGGCGTGGTCGCCACTGGCACGGTCAAGGTCACCAGCAACCGCAAGGCAGTGCAGCACCTGACCGGCGGCACGGTCGAGGCGATCCTGGTGCGCGAAGGCGATGTGGTGAAGAAAGGCCAGGAGGTGGTACGCCTGGACGCCCTGCGCGCGGTGGCCGAACAGGGCGCGGTCAGTGCCCAGTACATCGTCAGCAAGACCGTGGAAAACCGCCTGGAAGCCGAGCGCGATGGCCGCGACACAGTCACCTTCGACCCTGCCCTGCTCAAGCACTACGGCAGCGACCCGCGCCTGCTGGCAGCCATGGACCTGCAACAGCGCCTGCTGGATACACGCCGCGCGGGCCTTGCCGGTGAACTGAGCATCCTCGAGGAAAATTTGGCCGCCACGGCGGTTCAGCTCAAGGGCCTGCAGCAAGTGTACGGCGCCCGCGCCTCGCAGATCGGCTTTCTCAACCAGGAACTGCAAGGCACACGCGTGCTGGCCGCCGAAGGCTATGTGCCACGCAACCGCCTGCTGGAGCTGGAGCGCAACAATGCCGACCTGTCCGCCGGCCAGGCCGAAAACCTCAACAACATTGCCCGGGCGCGCAGCCAGGCCACCGAGATCAAGCTGCGCATCCTGCAACGCCAGCACGACTACCTCAAGGAAGTGGAATCGCAACTGACCGATACCGCCAAGGAGAACACCACCCTGGCCGACCGCCTGCGCGCGCTGGACTACGAAGTGACCCACACGGTGATCCGCTCGCCGATCGACGGCATGGTCCAGGCACTGAGCATCGCCACGGTCGGCGGCATCATCCAGCCTGGAGCCAAGATCATGGAGGTGGTGCCGCTCGACCAGCCGTTGCAGGTCGACGCGATGATCCCGGTGCAGGCCATCGACAAGATGGTGCCGGGCCTGGACGTGGACCTGGCCTTCCCGGCCTTCAACCATGCGAAGACACCGAATATCCCCGGGCGGGTCATGACCATTTCCGCCGACCGCCTGATGGACGAAGAAAGCAAGCAGCCGTACTACCTGGCCCAAGTGGAAGTGACGCAAGGCGGCATGGGCCTGCTGGGCAGCAACCACATCCGCCCCGGCATGCCGGCCACCGTCACCATCAAGACCGGCGAGCGCAACCTGCTCAGCTACCTGCTCAAGCCGATGCTCGAACGCGTGGACGCCTCGTTCAAGGAGCAATGACATGAAACGCCCGTGCCTGATGTTGTGCCTGCTGGGGTTGTCCGTACAGGCCAGTGCCATGGACCTGAAGCAAGCCTGGGACCTGCTGCAGTACCAGGGCCCGATCTACCGCGCCGCGGTGCACGAGAAAGAAGCCGGCAGCGAGAACCGCGCCATCGGCGAGGCCGGCCTGCTGCCGCAGATCAATGCTGCGGGCTACTTCAACAAGGTCAATGGCAGCCAGCGGCAGAATGGCCGGGACAGCGACCTGGACTATGACTCCAAGGGTGCCAACGTGCGGCTGCGCCAACCGCTGTTCAACAAGCAGAAGATGGCCGAGTACCGCCAGGGCCAGCAGCGTGCCGACTACAGCGTGGCGGTGTTCGATGCCAAGACCCAGGACGCTGCGGTCCGGCTGGCCGACGCCTACTTCGACGTGCTGCTGGCCAGCGAAACCATCACCCTGGCCAAGGCCAAGCTGAATGCCTTCGAAGAGCAGCTGGCGTCGGCGAGGCGGCGCATGGAGCTAGGTGCCGGCACCATCACCGACATCGACGAGTCGGTAGCCCGTCGCGACCTGGCCGAGGCCGACCTGATCGAGGCCCAGGACAACCTGGTCAACGCCCGCCGCAAGCTGGAGGAATACATCGGTGAAACGCCGGAGTCGCTGACCACCTTGCAGCCGGGCTTCAGCACCCCGCCGCTGATGCCGGGCAACCTGCAGGACTGGCTGGTCAAGGCCCAGGCCGACAGCCCGTTGATTCATGCGCGCCGGCACAACTACGAGCTGGCCGAAGAAGAAGTGAAACGCGCCCGCGCCGGGCACTGGCCGACCCTGGATTTCGTGGCGGGCTATACCGCCGGCAGCAGCCAGTCGATTTCCGAACTGAACCAGCGCAATCACTACAGCTCGATCGGGCTGGAGCTGAACATTCCGTTGTACAGCGGCGGCAGCACCAGCGCCCTCACCCGCCAGGCCAGCGCCAACAGTTCCAAGGCCCTGGATGAACTGGACGCCACGCGCGAGGAAGTGATTTCCGGCACCACCCGCGAGTACCGCGGCGTGCAGAGTGGCGCCTTGCGCATTCAGGCGCTGGAAAAGGCCGTAGCGTCCAACGAACGCTCGCTGCTTTCGGCCCGCAAGGGTTTCAGGGAAGGCGGCACCAGCACCAACTCGGATGTGCTCAATGCCGAGGAGTTGCTGTTTGACGCCCGGCATGACCTGTTCGAGGCGAAGCTGAACTACCTGATGTCGCGGCTGCGCCTGGCATCGTCGGTGGGCAGCCTGGGGGATGACGATATCCAGCAGATCAACGATTACCTCGGGCCGGAACTGGTGGTGAGTAACTGATGGCAACGGCCCTTGTAGGAGCGGCCTTGTGTCGCGATCGGGCCGCGGAGCGGCCCCCGGATTTCAGCTACGCAGGACAAATTGCCGGGGCCGCTTTGCGGCCCGATCGCGACACAAGGCCGCTCCTACAACGAACCGTACAACCCTCGCTGCCCCCATAGCTGCGCCTCTCCTCTTCAGGCTATGATCGGTCACCCCGCCGCGGACGCCCTGCCCCATGCCCGTAGACCTCCAAGCGTTATACCCCAGGCTGATCCACCTGATGCTGGACACGGTGTTCGTGGTCGACCGGGACAACCAGATCGTTTTCGTCAGCGATGCCTGCGAGGCGCTGCTGGGCTACCGGGCCTGCGAACTGATCGGCACCCCGATCACCGACTACATGCACCCTGACGACCTGGCGATCACCCGCGCATCGATCGTCCGGGTGATGAACGGCCAATCCCACTACGACTTCCGCAACCGCTACATCCGCAAGGATGGCGGTATCGTGCATATCCTGTGGGCCGCCTGCTGGTCCGATGAGGCCGATGCCCGCATCGGTGTGGCGCGGGATGTCACCGCCCAACGCCAGGCCGAGGAGGAACTGCGCTTCCTGGCCCACCATGACCCACTCACCCGCCTGGCCAACCGGGCCATGTTCAATGACCGGCTGGACGCAGCCCTTGCCGCGGCCCGGCACCACAACCACCCGCTGGCGTTGCTGTTCATCGATATCAATGACTTCAAGGACATCAACGACAACCATGGCCACAGCGTGGGTGACCGGGTGCTGTGCACCCTGGCGCGGCGCCTGGAAGGCTGCGTAGGTGCGACCGATACAGTGGCGCGGATGGGTGGTGACGAGTTCACCGTGCTGCTGACCGACTACGTGTCGCCAGAGGCCATCGCCGAGCAGGTGGCACGCATCCTGGCCGCCATGGCCGAGCCACTCGGCGCCGAGTTTGCGGGCATCGATGCGCCATCCTGCAGCATTGGCGTGGCCCGTTTCCCCGAGGACGGCAACGATGCCGACATGCTGCTGCGCCATGCTGATGGCGATATGTACCGGATCAAGCGACAGCGCGCTGCGGCCGGCTGAGCGCTCTGGCGGCCGCAGCGCGGAAACGAGTACAAAGGAGATGACCATGCGCAACCCTGAAGACGACTTGCTCGACAGCTGGCAGCACAACGCTCAGGCCTGGATCGATGCGGTGCGCAGCGGCAGTATCGAGAGCCGTCACCAGGTCACCGACCAGGCCATCCTGCTGGCCATTCTTGGCCGCCAGCCCGAACGGGTGCTCGACCTGGGCTGTGGTGAAGGCTGGCTGCTGCGCGCGCTGGCCGACCGGGGTATCGAGGCGGTAGGTGTGGATGGAGACCGGGTGCTGGTGGATGCCGCGCGTGCTGCAGGTTCCGCCGAGGTGCATCTGGCCAGCTATGCACAGCTGGCCGTCGGGCAGGCCTATGTTGGCAAGGACTATGACCTGATCTGCGCCAACTTCGCCCTGTTGCAGCAAGACATCATCCCACTGCTGGCGGCGATGAATGCGTTGCTGGCGCCCGGCGGTGCGCTGGTGATCCAGACCCTGCACCCGTGGAGCGTGGCGGATGGGGATTACCAGGATGGCTGGCGGGAGGAGGCGTTTGCCGGGTTCGCCGGGGATTGGCAGGTGATGCCCTGGTACTTCCGTACCCTGGCCAGCTGGCTGAACGCGCTGGACATGGCGGGGTTGCGGCTGGTCAGCCTGCAGGAGCCACAGCACCCGCAGAGTGCGCTGCCGCAGTCGCTGCTGTTGGTGGCCGAACGCCCTTGAAGCATACGCGGTCGGTGTAGGAGCGGCCTTGTGTCGCGATGGGCCGCAAAGCGGCCCCAAGATTCATGCGGTGCTGCTGAAATCCTGGGGCCGCCTTGCGGCCCATCGCGACACAAGGCCGCTCCTACAGGGACCGCGCCGGGCTCAGAGGACCGGCTTGCGCGCCGCCCCGCTGCGGGCCTTGGCCATGGCTGCCAGGCGCACCGCAACGTTGGCCGCACCGTAACCGGCGTACCCTCCCTTGCGCTGGATGATCTCGAAGAAGAAACGCTCTTCGAACGGCTCGGTGTACACGTGGAACAGCTCGCCGCCCTGGGCATCGCGGTCGTACAACACGTTGTAGTACGCCAGTTCGCTGAGGAACTCGTCGTCGAAATCGAAACGCGCCGCCAGGTCGTCGTAGTAGTTCAGCGGGATCTCCAGCAGCGGTACCCCAGCCAGTTTGGCCCGCGCCACTTCGCGGAAGATGTCGTCGCAATCGAAAGCGATGTGGTGCACGCCCGAGCCACGGTAGCTGGACAGCGCATGGGCGATGGCGGTGTTGCGGTTTTCCGAGATGTTCAGCGGCAGGCGCAGGGTGCCGCACTGGCTGCGCAGGGCGCGGCTCTTGACCAGGCCATAAGGGTCCGGCAGCACCACTTCGTCGTCGGCAGCGAAATCGAACAGGCTCTTGTAGAACAGCACCCAGCTGTCCAGCGACTCGGCCGGCAGGGCCAGGGCCATGTGGTCGATACGGCGCAGGCCGCCGGTGGCCGTGGCATTCTTGTCCAGGCTGAAGTCGGTGTCGTACAGGGTCTGGCCGGCAGTGCCCTGCTCCACCAGGTACAGCAGGCTGCCATCTGGCGCTCGTACCGCCGGCACTTCGCACTCGTTGGGCCCGACCAGGCCACGGAACGGCTGGCCACGGAAGGCGGTGGCGCGCTTCAGGGCGGCTTGCTGGTCCTTGACCCGCAGCGCGGTGGCGCACAGCGACGGCCCGTGGGCCTCGAAGAAGTTGTGGCCGAAGGAATAGGGTTCGGCGTTCAGCACAATGTTGATATCGCCCTGGCGCAGCAACTGCACCTCTTTGCTGCGGTGCTTGCCGGCATCGGCAAAGCCCAGGCGCTTCAGCCAGCTGCCCAGGCGCGCGCCAACGGCTTCGTCGACTGCGAATTCGAGGAACTCCACGCCGTCATAGGCACTGGCCGCCGGTGGGGTGAACAGCACACCGGGCTCGATCGAAGTACCTTCCTGCTCCAGGCGCAGGCGGGTGTGCTCTTCGAGGTACAGCAGCGAACGCAGGCCGTCGGCGGCATTCTGCCGGGGCGGTGCGGCGCGGAAGCCGTCGTTGAAGATTTCCAGCGACAGCGGCCCGCGGTAGCCGGTGGCAAGGATTGGCGCCAGGAAACCGGCCATGTCCATCTCGCCCTGCCCCGGGAAGCAGCGGAAGTGGCGGCTCCACTCCAGCACATCCATGGCCAGGATCGGCGCGTCGGCCATTTGCACGAAGAAGATCTTGTCGCCGGGGATATCGCGGATCGCGCTCGGGTCGCCCTTGAGCGACAAGGTGTGGAAGCTGTCGAGGATCACCCCGAGGGCCGGGTGGTCGGCCTGGCGCACCAGGTTCCAGACTTGCTGGTAGGTGTTGACGTGGCGGCCCCAGGCCAAGGCTTCGTAGCCAATGCGCAGGCCGCGTTTGCCAGCGTGCTCGGCCAGCAGGCGCAGGTCGTCGACCAGCAATTGCTCTTCGCCCAGCGCATCGGCCTGGACGTTGCTGCACACCAGCACCAGGTCGGTGCCTAGTTCCTGCATCAGGTCGAACTTGCGCTCGGCGCGGTCGAGGTTTTTCTGCAGGCGGTCGCGGCGGCAGCCCTCGAAATCGCGGAACGGCTGGAACAGGGTGATGGCAATACCCAGGTCGGCGCACATCTGCCGTACCTGGCGCGGGCTGCCGGCGTAATAGAGCAGGTCGTTTTCGAAGATCTCGACGCCGTCAAAACCGGCGGCGGCGATGGCTTCGAGCTTTTCCGGCAGGGTGCCGCTCAAGGACACGGTAGCGATCGAACGCTGCATGGCGGGAGTTCCTTGTTGTTAGAGGGTTGAGGCCAGGGCTGCCTGTACCGGCCCAATCGCCTGGCAAGCCAGCTCCCACAGGATTGGCGCATACCTTGTGGGAGCTGGCTTGCCGGCGATTGGGCCGGGCCTGGAAAATCAGGACCACAGTTCCTGGCACGATCGATTATTCGCAGGTAAAGTCGTCGCTTCAATCTCTTTGTACGGAATGGTTAGTTTTGCGTTCGATTATCGCACAAAACCGGTTTTAGCGAATTGCCAGCCCACTGGCCCGTGGTCAACATGAACCACAGACGCAGGCACACCGACCCTCGCCTCCTGCCTTGGCGAATCTCCGGCGGAACCTGTGCAAACAACAATAACAACGGAGACAACGATGGCTCACTCCAGCTCTCAAGCCAAGAAAGCGACCGCCAGTGGATGGATAGGCTCGGCACTCGAGTACTACGACTTCTTCATCTACGCCCAGGCCGCTGCGCTGATTTTCCCGCAGATCTTCTTCCCCAACACCGACCCGAAAATGGCCATCATTGCCTCGCTGGCCACCTACGGCGTGGGTTACCTGGCGCGCCCGGTCGGCGCCTTCGTGCTGGGCCACTGGGGTGACACCCGCGGCCGCAAGAACGTACTGCTGCTGTGCATGTTCCTGATGGGCCTGTCGACCATGGCCGTGGGCCTGCTGCCCACCTACCACGACATCGGCCTGCTCGCCCCGGCCTTGCTGGTGGTGCTGCGCCTGATCCAGGGCTTTGCCGTGGCCGGGGAAATCTCCGGTGCCAGTTCGATGATCATGGAGCACGCACCGTTCGGTCGACGGGGCTACTACGCCAGCTTCACCCTGCAAGGCGTGCAGGCTGGCCAGGTGCTGGCGGCGGCAGTGTTCCTGCCACTGGCCTACTTCATGCCCAGCGAAGCCTTCAACGACTGGGGCTGGCGCATTCCATTCCTGATGAGCGCCATCGTGCTGATCGCCGGCTTCATCATTCGCAAGGAAGTGCACGAAACCCCGGCGTTCGTGAAGGAAGAGAAGCAGGACAAAGTCGCCAAGTCGCCGATCAGCGAAGCCTTCCGCCACAGCTGGAAGCACATGGTGCTGGTGATGTTCATGGCCCTGATGAACGTGATCCCGGTAGTCGCCACCATCTTCGGCGCGGCCTACGCGGTGCAGCCAGCCTATGGCATCGGCTTCGACAAGAGCGTGTACCTGTGGATTCCGGTAGTCGGCAACATCGTCGCGGTGCTGGTGATTCCATTTGTCGGCAATCTGTCCGACAAGATCGGCCGTCGCCCGACCATGATCGCCGGTTGCCTGGGCTCGGGCCTGCTGGCTTTCGTCTACCTGTATGCGATCAGCATTCAGAACGTACCGCTGGCGTTCGCCTCTTCCATCGTGATGTGGGGCATGGTGTACCAGGGTTACAACGCGGTGTTCCCAAGCTTCTACCCAGAGCTGTTCCACACCCGCTACCGTGTTTCGGCCATGGCCATCGCGCAGAACATCGGCACCATGCTGACCGCCATGCTGCCGGCGCTGTTCGCCCTGGTAGCCCCGCCTGGTTCGGACAACATTCCGCTGGTGGTCGGTGGCCTGGCGTTCTTCATCACCTGCGTGTGTGCCCTGGCAGCGTACATCGCCCCGGAAACCCATCGCCTGGCGATGGAAGACCTTGGCAACCCCGATGCCAAGCCGATGGACAAGACCGCGTATGAGGCTAGCCGTAAAGGGAGCTTTCAGGCAGTGAGCCACTGACAGATTGCAGGGGCTGCTCTGCAGCCCATTCGCGGGCTTGCCCGCGAATGGGCTGCAACGCGGCCCCGGCAGTTTCAGCCCTTGACCACTTCCTGCAGGCGCGCCCAGAGCTGTTCGACATGCTCTCGCTCGGTCGGCAATGCGCCAATCGACACCCGCACCATCCACCGTCCATCCAGCGTCGCCGGCGTCACATAGGCATCCCCGGACGCGTTCAGCCGTTCGGCCCAGCCCTTGGTATGCGCATCCAGCGCCTCCCCTTCCAGCCCCGCAGGCCGATGGCGAATGCACAACGTCTGCAACTGCACCGGCGCCAGCACCTCCCACTCCGCCGCCGCGCCGATTTGCCCGGCCAGCCACTGGGCATTGTCCAGGTCACGCCGCAGCCGTGCCTGCAACGCCTCGACCCCCTCGCTGCGCAGCATGAACCACAGCTTCAACGCACGGAACCGGCGGCCCAGCGGGATACCCCAGTCACGCAGGTTCTTCACCTCGCCATCCACCGCCGACTGCAGGTAGCTGGGGTTGGTGCTCATGACCCGGATCAGGTGCTGCGGGTCGCGCACGTAGTAGATCGAGCAATCGAAGGCCACACCCAGCCACTTGTGCGCGTTGACCACCAGCGAATCGGCCAGCTCGATGCCGTCCCACATCCAGCGGCACTCCGGCAGGATCATCGCCGAGCCGGCCATGGCCGAGTCCACGTGCAGCCACAGGCCATGGGCCTGGGCGATCTCGCCGATCGGCCGCAGCGGGTCGAGGGCCGTGGTGGCGGTGGTGCCGGTGGTCGCGACCACGGCGCAGGGCTGGTTGCCGGCGGCCAGGTCCTGCTCGATCGCCGCCTGCAGTGCTTCCGGACGCAGGGCATAGCGTTCGTCGGTCGGGATCAGGCGGATGTTGTCGCGGCCAAAACCGGCGAGCAATGCGGCCTTGTCCACCGAGCTGTGGGCATGGGCGCTGACATAGACGATCAGCGGCCTGGCCTGGGCTTGCAGGCCGCCGCGTACCAGTGCGTAGTCGCTGGCGCGTTCCCGCGCGCAGATCAGCGCCACCAGGGTGCTGGTGGATGCGGTGTCCTGGATCACCCCGCTCCATTGGCCAGACAGGCCGAGCAGCTGACGCAGCCAGTCGAGGGTGGTTTCCTCCAGCTCGCTCAGGGCCGGGCTGGACTGCCACGACAGGCCCAGCACGCCCAGGCCAGTGCTGAGGAAGTCACCGAGGACCGACGACAGGGTGCCGTTGGAGGGGAAGTAGCCGTAGAAGTCAGGGTGCTGCCAATGGGAAAGGCCGGGCATGACCAACCGGTTGACGTCGTCGAGGATCGCTGCGAAAGGTTCGCCTTGCCGGGGGGCCTGCGCGGGCAAGGCGGCCTTGAGATAGCCGGGCTCGACCTGGGCCATGACCGGGCGCTCGCCGACGGACTGGCGGTAGTCGGCGATCAGGTCGATCAGTTGGTGGCCGTACTGGCGGAATTGTTCGGGGGTCACCTGGGGTCTCCTGTGGGTGGTTCGCTGCCCGTACTGGCCTCTTCGCGGGTAAACCCGCTCCCACAGGTACTGCATCGTTTGTAGGAGCGGGTTTACCCGCGAAGAGGCCGGTACAGGCAACATAATGCCCCCAGTCTAGGCACCTATCCCCAGGCAAATAACCCCGCCTCGCGCATACCTGCTATGGCAAACCCGCATGCCCGCCCTGCACACCGAACTGCGACTGGCGCCACAACTCGAACACTCGGTTGCGCAACCAGCGGTGTTCGGCCGAGGCCTGCAGGCGCTGGTGCCACACCACCCAGTAGCGCTGGCTGTGGTCGATGAAGCCCAACGGCCGCCAGGCCAGATCATGCAGGCGGCACAGCTGCCGGGCGATGTGCTCGGGCACGGTGGCCAGCGCCTGGCTGTTGGCGATCACCTGCACGGTGGCAGAGAAGAACGGCACTTCCAAACTGACCCGCCGTTGCAGGCCCTGGGCGCGCAAGTGGCGGTCGATGAAGCTGTCCTTGTCGCCTCCACCGGAAATACGCACATGCTTGTGCGCCAGGTAGTCGGCCTGGCTGAGCGCGCCGCGGGCTGCCAGCGGGTGGTCGTGGCGCATCAGGCACACCGCGCGGTCCTCGCCCAACAGGCGCCCGTGCAGGTTGGGTGGCGACTCGTCGAACAAGGTGGTGGCCAGGTCGATCTCGCCGCTGGCCAGCAAGGCGTACTGGCCGGCCTGCCAGGTGCGGTACTCCAGCGATACACCCGGCGCTTCGCGCTCCAGCGCCGCCACCAGCAGCGGCAGCATGTGCTCGGCCACGTAGTCCGAAGCGGCCAGGCAGAAACGCCGCTCGCAGCGCGCCGGGTCGAACACCGCGGGCTGGCGCAGGGCGTGCAGCTCTTCGAGAACCTGGCGCAGGGGTTCGACCAGGGCTTCGGCGTGTTCGCTGAGCACGTAACCGCGGCCCTGGCGTACCAGCAAGGGGTCGTCGAAGGCTTCGCGCAGGTGGGCCAGCTGGCGGCTGAGGGCGGACTGGCTGACGCCTAGGCGCTCGGCGGCGTGGCTGAGGTTCTTCAGCTGCAGCAGGTGGTCGAGGGTGCGCAGGTGGGCGAGGCTGAGGGAGGCGAAAGCGGGGTTCATCGGGGTTCGGCTCCAGACCGCTGGCGAGGGCTTTGCCCTCGTTTCGCGACACAAGGCCGCTCCTACATGGGTCATGCGTTCCCCTGTAGGAGCGGCCTTGCGTCGCGATGGGCCGCAAAGCGGCCCCAGACACGCAGATCAGTCAGTCAGACCAACATAAACGTTCTGCACGTCATCGTTCTCGTCGATGGCTTCGAGGAACGCTTCCACCTCGGCCAGCGCCTCGGCACTCAGGGTGGCCGCGCTCACCGGGTTCTTCGGGGTGTAGCCGATCTTCGCCGAGGTCACGGTGAAGCCATGCTCCGGCAGGGCCTTCTGCACCGCGTCCAGGTCGGTGGTGTCGGTGATGAACAGGGTCGAACCCTCTTCGTCGCCGTCTTCAAAGTCCTGGGCACCGGCTTCGATGGCCGCCATTTCCGGGTCGGCGTCGCCGCTCGGGGTGGCTTCGATCAGGCCGACGTGGTTGAAATCCCAGGCCACCGAACCGCTGGCACCCAGCTGGCCCTTGCGGAACAGCACGCGGATCTGCGCGACGGTGCGGTTGACGTTGTCGGTCAGGCACTCGACGATCAGCGGTACCTGGTGCGGGGCGAAACCTTCGTAGCTTACCGCCGAGTACTGCACGGCATCGCCGTCCAGGCCCGCGCCCTTGCGGATTGCGCGCTCCAGGGTCTCGCGGGTCATCGAGGCCTTCTTGGCCTGCTCGATGGCCAGGCGCAGGCGTGGGTTCATGTCCGGGTCGGCGCCGGACTTGGCGGCGATCTGGATCTCTTTGGACAGCTTGCCCATGATCTTGCCTTTGGCGTTGGCCGCGGCTTCTTTATGTTTGGCTTTCCACTGTGCGCCCATGTCGACTCTCTTGTTTCAGCGGCCGGTTCAGGAAGCGACCGGCCAAAAGTGGGTGCAGTTTATACGCCCTCCGGCCTGTGTTCGACAAGAAATCTCATCAGCCTTTATCGGCCTTGCCCGCCGCCGCGGCAAACCGCGCCAACCGCACATCCAGCCTCCGCGGCCGCTGCCCACGGTCCTCGGCCCGCTCCTTGCGGCGGATGGCATTGCGCACCATCAGCGAACCCAGGTAGCGGATCGGCTCGGGCGGGAACAGTCCCAGCGGCCCCTTGACCAGCGGCGAA
This sequence comes from Pseudomonas sp. UYEF17, assembly GCF_040546125.1. Taxonomy (NCBI): domain Bacteria; kingdom Pseudomonadati; phylum Pseudomonadota; class Gammaproteobacteria; order Pseudomonadales; family Pseudomonadaceae; genus Pseudomonas; species Pseudomonas sp. UYEF17. The sequence continues at coordinate 291,071 of NZ_JBEPNE010000006.1, read as the reverse complement.
CGGGTCCATGGGTTGTCCAGCCCCAGCGCCAGCGACGACAGAATCTGCCCGCCCATGTGGCACGGCCCGACGCCGCTGCCGGAGTAACCAAAGCCGTAGAACACGTTGCCCTGCCCGTCCAGCCGGCCAAAGAACGGCAAACCGGTGACCGAGCGGTCGGACGGCCCGTTCCAGCTCGCCGCCAGCGGCACCTCGGCCAGCGCCGGGAAAAACCCGCCCAGGCTTTCACGCAGCAGCGGCCGGTACGGCGACGGCTGGTCGAACACCGGCAGGATGTGCCCGCCATAGGCGAAGGTATTGCCGCCCTTGCCGAGCATCAGCCGACCATCGGAGGTGTTGTGGTAGTAATGCACGAATATCCGCGAATCGAGCACGCTGATGCCGCTGTCCAGGCCGACCTGGTGCAACAACTCGGGGCAAGGTTCGGTGATCACCATGTCGCTGGAAACAATCGCCACGCTGCGCTCGAACTGTGGGAAAGCCCGCGCCATCCAGGCATTCAGGCCCAATACCACGCGGTCGGCGCGCACCGTGCCATGGGCCGTGCGCACCTGCACCGGGGCGCCGTGCTCCAGGCCGGTCATGGCGGTGCCCTCATGGATGCGCACGCCGCGCTGCAAGGCCACCCGGCGCAGGCCGCGCACCAGCTTGCCCGGCTGCACCGTGGCCGCGGCCGGCGAGAACCAGCCTTCCAGGTGCCGCGCCGAACCCGCCAGGCGCTGCACCTGCTGCAGCGGCAGGCGGCGAAACGAATTGATGCCCTTTTGCTCCAGCGCGGCGATCACCGCGTCGGTGGCGCCGACCTGCGCGGTGTTGGTGGCGGTGTACAGCGTGCCGTCCAGGCGGTAGTCGCAATCGATGCCATTGGCCGCGCAGAACGCGCCGATCTCACCGATGCTGCGCTCGGACTCACGCACCAGGCGCACCGCCTCGGCCACCCCGAACAGCCGCTCGAGGGTGAAGTACTTGGCCGACCAGGACAACGCACAGCCACCATTGCGGCCACTGGCACCGGCACCGCAGATATCGGCCTCGATCAGCACGATATCCAGGGCCGGCACCGCTTCCTTGAGCATCAGCGCGGTCCACAGGCCGGTATAGCCGCCGCCGACGATGCACACATCGCAACGGGCATCGCCTTGCAGCGGTGGGCACACCGCCTCTTGCGCCGAATCCAGGGCCTGTTGCAGCCAGAAGGGTCTCATTCGCTCGCTTTCCTTTCAGGTACGCAGTGGCTTGATTGCCATGCTGGTATTCGGGGCCACGTCAGTGCTTTGCGCAGCGCTGGCCGGGCGGCTGTTCCAGTGCGGCAGCAGCACCAGCGCCGAGAACAGCGCGCAGCCGGCGAACACGATGAACACCGTGACACCATCGAAGTACCCCGGCAGCAGCCCGCCCAGCACCGCTCCCACCGAGCCACAGCCGTTGACGAAGCCTGCTGCGGTGGCGCCGGCCTTGGCAGTGCCGAAGTCGATGGCCGCAGCGCCGCTGATCATCGAGTCCGGCCCGTACAGGGTCAGGCCCATGACGAACAGCAGGGCCACCACCAGGATCACGCTGCCGGTGTGCATGGCCGCCATGAACGCCGCCAACGCCACGGTCAGCAACACCAGGCTGATGACACAGGCCGGCATGCGCCGGGCGCCGAACAGCTTGTCGGAGGCCAGGCCGATGATGATCGGGCCGAGCAGCCCGGCCAGTTCGAAGGCTGTCGGGATGATCGCTGCCCCCACCTTGCCCACCGAGGGCATCTGCTCGAAGACGATCACCGGCCCCCACAGCAGGATGGCGTAGCGCGCCGGCTTCAACAGGAAGTACGCCAGCCCCAGGGTCAGCACCGTGCGGTTGCGCATGATCTCCTTCAGCGGCGCCCACACGCTGCACAGGTTGCCGGCCGGGGCCATGCTTTGTGGCTCGGGCTCCACCGCCGGCAGGCCGACGTCTTCAGGCTTGTTGCGCTGCAGGAAGAAGAACAGCACGGCCACCAGCGCCACCACCGCGGCACTGGAGAAGAACGCCGCGTGCCAGGTACCGACCAGGGTATAGGCCCACCAGCCGGCGAACGGTGAGGCCACCAGGCCGCCGAAGGCATAGCAGGAACTCCACAGGCCCAGCACCCGCCCACGCTGCGACGCCGGGAAGAAGCTGCCGATGTTCTTGCACAACCCGGCCCAGCCGGTGGATTGCGCCAGGCCCTGCACCAGCATGCAGGTGGCGAAGATCGGGAAGGTGGCGTAACTGCCCATCACCACCGCCGCAGCAGCAGAAATCAGCAGGCCGCCGAGCACCACCACGCGTGGGCCAAAGCGGTCGGCAAGCATGCCCCAGGTGAACTGGCCCACGGCGTAGGCGGCCAGGTAGATGGCGTCGAGGTTGGCCATGGCGGCCTTGTCGAGCATGAAGTTGGGGTCTTCACCGATGCCCAGCTTGGCCACCGAGAAGGCCTTGCGGGTGAAGTAGAAGGCGGCGTAGGCCAGCCAGGTAATGGCGAAAATCTGGATACGCCAGCGTTTGAACGCGGCTAGGGATTGATTCATGTAAGTCTGACCTCTTGCTTGAGTGTGCCGGCAGAATGTGAAGAAACGCCTGTCTTGTTCTTGTGTTACGCACAGCGATGACGAGGCTGTCATCGGGTCAGATGGCGCCGTGTGGGTGCCATGGCCCTGGCGGCACTTGTGGTACCAGCGTCGGGCTGACATGCATGGAAACAGTTGCGCTAAGATAAATAAAATCGATTTATCGTATTTCACACATAAGCTCAGCTTGTTACTGAGGTCGTCATGTCGGTTTCCCACGCACAACTCAAGGCCTTTCATGCCGTGGCCGTTCACGGAAGCTTTACCCGCGCCGCCGAAAAGCTGTTTCTTACCCAGCCGGCGGTGTCGGACCAGGTGCGCAAACTGGAGGAGCGCTTCGGCGTCTTGCTGTTCCACCGCAACAAGCGTTCGGTGCAGCTCACCGACCTCGGCGAGCGCCTGCTGGGCATCAGCCAGCGCCTGTTCGCCTGCGAGGCCGAAGCCCATGAACTGCTGCAGGATTCGCGTGCGCTGCACACCGGCAGCCTGGTGCTGGCGGTGGATGCGCCGGTGCACGTGCTGCCGCAGATCGCCCGCTTCTGCCAGCGCTACCCGGGCATCCAGGTGAAAATCGAGACCGGCAACACCGACGAGTCGCTGGCCCGGCTGTTCAGCTACCAGGCCGACCTGGCCCTGCTGGGGCGGGACGTCGACGATGAGCGGCTGCACTGCCTGCCGCTGCGCCGCGACCCGATGGTGGCGTTTGTCTCGCACCAGCACCCATGGGCCAGCCGCGGCGCGATCAGCCTGGCGGACCTGGACGATACGCCGCTGGTACTGCGCGAGCCCGGGTCGGTGACGCGGCAGACGCTGGAAGAAGAAATGCAACGAGCCGGGCTGCGGATTCGCCCGGCGATCCAGGTGGAAGGCCGGGAAGCGGCGCGGGAAGCGGTGGTGGTGGGGATTGGTGTGGGGGTGGTGTCGGCGGCGGAGTTTGGTGCGGATGCGCGGGTGTGCGCCTTGCCGATCGTCGATTGCCAGCGGCACCTGACCGAGACACTGGTGTGCCTGAGCGAGCAGCGCACGCGGCGGGTGGTGGCGACCTTCCTGCAGATGGTTGAGGAAGGGTTGTAAGCCTGTGCCGGCCTCTTCGCAGCACAAGGCTGCTCCTACAGAATTATCGCATCCCCCTGTAGGAGCAGCCTTGTGCTGCGAAGAGGCCGGTACAGGCAACCCAACTATGCTGGGATAACCTCAACCCTCGGCACACAACCCATGCTCTACCGCCTTGCCGCCGACACCCTGGTCCTGCTGCACCTGCTCTTCATCCTGCTGGTGCTGTTCGGCGGCCTGCTGGTACTGCGTTGGCGCCCTGCCCTGCTGCTGCACCTGCCGGCGCTGGCCTGGGGCCTGGCGGTGGAATGCCTGCACCTGGGCTGCCCGCTGACCACCTGGGAAAACCGCATGCGCAACGCGGCTGGTGACGCAGGCTACCAGGGCGGCTTCGTCGAGCACTACATCTGGCCGTTGATCTACCCCGCCGGGCTGACACCGCACATCCAGCTGCTGCTGGGCACTTTTGTGCTGCTGCTCAACCTCGGCATCTACAGCTACGTGGCCTGGCGCTGGCGCCGCCCTAGCGGGTAGCGATCACGAACAGCCGCGGGAACGGCAACAGCACCTTGCCATCGGTGGCCGGCGGGTAGTCGCGCTGCATCGCCTGCAGATACATCTGCAGGAAATCCGCCTGCTCCTGCTCCTCCAACCGCCCCAGGTACGGACGCAAGGCCGAACCCTTGAACCATTCCACCACGGCTTCCGCGCCACCGGCCAACGGGTGGTGGTAGGTGGTGCGCCACACATCCACCCGCGCGCACAGCGGGCTGAGCAGGTCGTAGTAGAACGCCGCGCTGTGCCGCGGCGGCAGCTGGAAATCAGCGAACTTCGCCGCCCAGGGGCCCTGGCTGGCGATTTCGCGCAGCTGCCGGTGGGCCGGCTCGTCGAGGTTGTCCGGGGTCTGCACAGCCAGGCTGGCACCTTCGCTCAGCTGGCGCACCAGATGCGGGTACAGCGAGGCGTGGTCGGGTACCCATTGCAGCGAGGCATTGGCCAGGATCAGGTCCTGCGGCTCGGGGGCGGACCAGCCGGCAATGTCACCGACGACAGTGCGCACCCGGGGGATGCACAGCCGTTTACGTTCGCGGGCCTTTTCGATCATGTCCGGGTCACTGTCCAGGGCCGTCACCTGGGCATCCGGGTAACGTTGCAGCAGCACCTCGGTGGAATTGCCAGGGCCACAGCCCAGGTCGGTGGCGTGGCGTACCGGGCGTGGTGGCACAGCGGCGAGCAGATCGCGCACGGCGCGGGTACGCTCGTCTTCGAACAGCGAGTACTGGGTGGCGGACCAGGCCATGTGAAGCTCCTCTGGGCGGGCAATGTGTTCAGCATATGCCATGTAACGGGCTACGCGATCCCTGTAGGAGCGGCCTTGTGTCGCGATCGGGCCGCAAGGCGGCCCCAGCGATAGTCGCAGCAATCGAGAAATCTGGGGCCGCTTTGCGGCCCGATCGCGACACAAGGCCGCTCCTACAACGGTGCACAAGCCGGAACTGGCCCAACAACGCAAAACGGCCGGGTCCCTGAGGGAGCCGGCCGTTTCGAGAAGCGAGTGACGCTTAGTGCTGCTTGCCAGTGCGGATCTGATGCACCACACCCATCGCCACCACGATTGCCGCGGCGATACCGGTGGAGATCACCAGGATCTGGTAGTCAGGCATGAAGGCCATGGTTACCAGGGCGGCCACGATGAACGCGATCACCAGGTAGGTCAGCCATGGGAACAGCCACATCTTCAGGCGTACTTCCTTGCCTTCGGCAATCAGCTTGCGGCGCATGCGCAGCTGCGAGAAGGCAATCACCAGGTACACCAGCAGGGCAATCATGCCGGTGGTGTTCATCAGGGTTTCCAGCACGTCTTTCGGGCGCAGGGTCTCGCTGAAGTTGATCAGCGCACACACCACGGCCACGGCGCACGAACCCATGATCGCGTACACCGGTACACCGGTGCCGGCGCGGGTGATCTTGAAGAACGACGGCGCGTCGCCACGCTGGGCCAGGGAGAACAGCATGCGCGAAGCGGTGTAGTGGCCCGAGATCAGGCAGCTGCTCACCGAGGTCAGCACCACGAAGTTCATCAGCAGCTCGGCATACGGCACGCCCAACAGCTCCAGGGTGCGGCGGTAGGCGCCGTAGCCGGAAACGCCCAGGTGCGGGTCGTTCCACGGTACCAGGCAGACGATCAGGAAGATCGAACCCACGTAGAACAGGCACACACGCCAGACCACCGAGTTGGTCGCCTTGACGATCTGCGCGGCCGGGTCCTTGGCTTCGGAAGCGGCGATGGTGACGATTTCCGCGCCGAGGAAGGCGAACATCACCCCGAGCAAGGCACCAATCACGGTGGTGATGCCATTGGGCATGAAGCCTTCGGCGGTGAGGTGGCTGATGCCACGTACTTCACCGAACTGCCAGATGTTCAGCACGGCAGCGGTACACACGATCAGGAAGCAGACGATCGCGATCACCTTGATCAAGGCGAACCAGAACTCGAACTCGCCGTAGTGCTTGACGTTGAAGAAGTTGACGGTGATCAGCAACAGGGTCGTGGCCAGCACGAACACGTTGACGCTGACGTCGGGGAAGAAACCATGCAGGATCTTGCCCGCCACATAAGCTTCCCAGGCCATGAGGATGACCCAGTACCACCAGTACAGCCAGCCGATGGTGAAACCGGCCCAACGGCCGATGGCGCGATCGGCGTAGGTGGAGAACGAACCGGTGTCTGGCGAGGAAGTCGCCATTTCACCCAGCATGCGCATGATCAGTACCACCAGGATGCCGCCTGCCAGGTAGGCCAGCACAGCGGCTGGGCCGGCGCTGTGAATCACGCTGCCGGAACCTACGAACAAGGCGCCGCCGATAACCCCGGCGATCGACATCATCGTCAGGTGGCGCGACTTGAGCGAGGCACTGAGCTTGCTCTCGTGCCCGCTTTTCGCGGTGGTGGTTGTGGATGTTGCGTCCATCAGTTGTGTACCCCGTGCTTCTTTTTATCCAAGGAAAACTGTGAAACCCCGATGGCTGGCGGTTTCACGTACATCAGTGCTAATGCGCGCAGGATGGTGTGAGCGAACACACGCAGGCCCTCCATGGCGGCCTGCTGACGCGCCCCAGGGCAGGCGCCTGGGGCGAACTGAACATGCTTTAGGTGGCGATATCTGACACCTAATGTAAAAATGTCCGACGCAGAGAGCCATGCACAGTGGCATGAAACTCGCACTGCACTGTACAGGTCGCCCATGCAATACACCTTGCAAACGCCGGGCGATACGCACCCTGAAGGCCCCGAATGTTCGAATTACATCCAGACTCCTCGACCCCGCTGGTGAACCAGATCATCGACGGGCTGCGCGAGTTGATCGACAACCAGACCCTCAAGCCAGGCGCCAAGGTCCCCTCGATCCGCGCCTTTGCCGCGAGCTATTCGGTGAGCACCTTCACCGTGGTCGAGGCCTACGACCGTCTGGTCGCCCAGGGCCTGCTGGTGAGCCGGGGCAATGCGGGGTTCTTCGTCAACCGCGCGGCGGGCGAATTGCTCGACCCGCACAACGCCGAGGCCGACACCAGTCGACCAACGTTCAACTCCGAGTGGTACCTGCAGCAGATCTTCGAAATCCGCCAGCTGCCGTTCAAGCCTGGCTGCGGCTGGCTGCCCAACGACTGGATGTACGAAGACGGCCTGCGCCGCGGCCTGCGCCAGGTGGCCGGCAGCCCGCTGGAGCTGTCGGGCTACGGCGATCCCATGGGCCTGATGGAGCTGCGAGCACTGACCGCACAGAACCTGCAGCAAGAACTGTCGATCGTCGCCAACCCGGCGCAGCTGATGCTCACCCATGGCGCCAGCCAGGCCCTGGACCTGGCCGCACGCACCCTGGTGCGCCCGGGCGACGTGGTGTTGGTGGACGACCCTGGCTACCCCAACCTGATGAGCATCCTGCGCACCCAGGGCGCAACCCTGGTCGGCGTGCCGCGCACACCGGCCGGCTACGACCTGAACCAGCTGGAGCAGTTGCTCACCCATCACCGCCCCACTGCGTTCTTCACCCAGCCGCACCTGCACAGCCCGACCTGCTCGCGCACGCCGCTGCCGCAGCTGCACCGCCTGCTGCAACTGGCCAGCCAGCATGGCTTCCGCCTGGTGGAAAACAACCTGTACGCCGACATGGTCGCCGAACCGCAGCCGTGCCTGGCCAGCCTCGACCACCTGCAGCAGGTGGTGTACGTGGGCAGCTACTCCAAGAGCATTTCGCCCAATGTGCGGGTCGGCTACATGCTGGCCAACCCCGAGCTGATGCAGAAGCTGCTGCACCTGAAGATGCGCTCTGGCCTCACCACTTCGCAGGTGATGGAGCGCGTGGTGTATGCCGCGATCATCGACGGGCGCTGGCGCAAGCACCTCAAGCGCCTGCGCCAGCGTTTGGCCGAGGCGCACCAGGAAGTTGGCCGGCATCTGCATCGGTTGGGCTTCGAGCTGTTCATCGAGTCGGATGAAGGGATGTATATCTGGACCCGCCACCCGGCGATTCCGGACAGCGCGGCGTTGCTGGATGATGCGTTGGAGAAAGGCATCATGCTCGGGCCCGGGCAGTTGTTCATGGTCGATGCCAAGGCGACCGGGTGGATGCGGTTCAACGTGGCGTTCAGTACCGAGCCGGCGATGTGGGAGTTGCTGGAGAAGGTGTTGGTGAAGCATGTGCGCCGGGGTGGGGTGTAACGGATTGCGGGGTGTTCGCCACAACACCTTCAGCGCCTATGAGATCGAGCGCCGCCCGCGCGGCGCTTCGCAGCACAAGGCTGCTCCTACATCTGTTTCGGGCCAGTCACTCCTGTGAGGTCACCTCTGCCCGCCTTGTTTGTTCCATTCGATATCGAAGGTTGCTTTGCTGCTTTTCATCCATCTCCAGTCATGCACCAAGGCTGCAACCCACCAGGCACAGGAATAATTGGCCCGAAACAGATGTAGGAGCAGCCTTGTGCTGCGAAGCGCCGCGCGGGCGGCGCTCGATCTCATAGGCGCTGAAACTGTCAAGGCAAGCACCTGTCAGCCCCGACACTACGTTATCGCCAGTCCGCCTTGTCGGCAAAAAACGCCTGCGCATTCGCCTCCAGGCTCTCCAGGTGATACCCCCCTTCCTGCACGATCAGGCACGGCAAGCGCATCGCCCGAATCCGCTCGCCCAATACCGCAAACCCTTCAGTCGTCACCGCCACCTTGCTCTGCGGGTCGAGTTCGTAAATATCGAACCCCAGCGACAACACCAGCACCTCGGCGCCAAAGTCCTTCACCGCTGCCAGCGCGATCTCCAGCTGCCCCATGAAGTCCGCTTCGCTAGCCCCATGCGCCATCGGCAAGTTGAGGTTGTACCCCTCCCCCGCACCGCTGCCACGCTCGTCCGCGAACCCGGCCACACCCGGGTAGAAGTTGGTGGGGTCGCCATGCACTGACACATACAGCACATCCCGGCGGTTGTAGAAGATTTCCTGAATCCCCTGCCCGTGGTGCATGTCGGTATCGAGGATGGCCACGCGGCTGTAGCGGCTGCGCAAGGCCTGGGCAGCGACAGCGGCATTGTTGATGTAGCAGAAACCACCGGCTGCATCGAAGCGCGCATGGTGGCCTGGCGGCCGGCACAGGGCATAGGCCGCCGGCTCGCCGTCGAGAATGGCCTTGGCACCGGCCACTGCGCTTTGCGCAGACCAATAGGCCGAGCGCCAGGTGTGTTCGCCTACAGGGCAGCTGCCGTCAGCCAGGTAGCGCCCGGCCTGGGCGAGGATGCCGCGCAGGGCGTTGGGTTCACGCACGAAGATGTTGGACATGACCTCGTCGCCCCAGTCCTCGGGCACTTCCTTCCAGCGCGCATGAGCCTCTTCGAGGAAGGCCAGGTAGGCCTCGCCATGCACTGCCTTGAGCGGTTCGAGGCCGGCGTCCTCAGGTTGACGGATGTCGAAACCCAGATCCTTGGCCGCCTGCAGCAGGCGCTGGGCGCGTTCGGGGACTTCCTGCGGGGTGCGCATGGCGCCGCGCGAGTAATAGCTGCGTGGGTGGTGCAGCAGTTGTTCGGGGTGGAAGTAGCAACGCATCAGGCGTCTCCTTGTTCAATACGACCCGCGCGGGCCAGCACGGCATTGAGCAGTACATCGGCGCCCTGGCGGGCGTCGTCGGGCAACACGTCTTCGGCTTCGTTGTGGCTCAGGCCGCCGACACAAGGGATGAACACCATGGCGGTCGGGCAGTAGCGGGCCAGCAGGATGGCGTCGTGGCCGGCGCCGCTGACGATCGACTGCTGGGCATAGCCCAGGCCATCCACTGCCTGCTGCACGGCGGCTACGCAATCGGCATCGAATGGTGTGGCCGGGCTGACCCAATGGCGCTCGATACGCACCTGCAACCCGCGCTGATTGGCGATGGCTTGCAGCTTCAACGTCAGGTCGCGCTCCATCGCCTCGATGGCTTCATCCCGGTGATGACGCAAGTCGACGGTGAACTGCAGCAGCCCCGGAATGGTGTTGCGCGAGGACTTGGCGATGGACAGTTCACCCACCGTGGTCAGGCCTTCAGGGGCAAAATCGGCAGCCAGTTGCTCGACCGCCTGGATCATCCGTGCGGTGCCGTACAGGGCATCCTTGCGCAGCGGCATCGGCGTGGTGCCGGCGTGTGCGGCCATGCCTTCGACCGTGACGTCGAGCCATCGGATGGCCTGCCCGCCGCTGACCACGCCAATGGCCTTGGCGTTGTCTTCAAGGATCGGGCCTTGCTCGATATGCGCCTCGAAATAGGCATCGACCTGGCCGCCCAGCGGGCGCCGGCCGGCGTAACCGTTGCGTTGCAGTTCATCGGCGACACTGATGCCATCGGCATCGCGAATGGCCAGCGCTTCGTCCAGTGCCAGGGTGCCGGTGAACACCGCCGAGCCGAACATGGCCGGGGTGAAGCGGGCGCCCTCCTCGTTGGTCCATACGGCGATTTCCAGCGGTTTGCGCGTCTGGATGTTCAGGTCATTGAGCCGGCGCACCACTTCAAGGCCCGCCAGCACACCGTAGACACCATCGAAACGGCCGCCCTCAGGTTGGGTGTCGAGGTGGCTGCCCATCATCACCGGCGCTGCATCCGGGTCGCTGCCAGCGCGGCGAACGAACAGGTTGCCGATGGCATCCACAGTCAGCGTCAGGCCGGCTTCGCGGCACCAGTGGCTAAACAGTTCACGGCCAGCCTTGTCCTCGTCGCTCAGGGCCAGGCGGCAGCTGCCGCCACGGGCAGTGGCACCGATTTCGGCCATGGCCATCAGGCTCGCCCACAGGCGTTCGCCATTGCTTTTCAACATGTGCGGGTACTCCAGAAAAAAGCGGTTCGATCAGGCCAGTTCCAGGCGCTGGCTGCGGGCGTACTGGCGCGCCAGGGCGAGCACGCAGACCAGCGAAATAGTGGCGATCAGGGTGTAGAACACCGCCATCGGCCACCATTGGCCGGTGAAGGTGTGGGCCAGCCAGGTACCGATCAGCGGCGTCAGGCCGCCCGCGATGGCGCCGCAGATCTGGTAGGCCAGGGAAATGGCGGTGTAGCGCACACGGGTGTCGAACATGCCGCTGACATAGCCGGCGATCACCGCGTAGAACGACGCCATGCACGCGGCGGCCAGGGCAATGCCGAGTACGATCAACGGGCCCTGGCCCGAGCTGACCAGCACGAACATCGGGTAAGGCGAGGCCATCGCCAGCAGCGCGACCAGGGCCAGGAAGCGGGTGGCGCCGATCTTTTCCGATAGCCAGGCGGCCAACGGCTGCACGCAGAACTGGATGATCGCCACGAAGAACAGGCACTCCAGGATCAACGAACGCTCCAGGTGCAACTGCTGGGTGGTGTAGCTGATCATGAAGGTGTTGGTGAAGTAGACACCGGCAATACCCAGGGTATTGGCACCGATGCACAGCAACAGCGGGCGCCAGGCCGTGCGCAGCACTTCGAATACCGGGGCCTGCTCCTTGCGCCGGGCCTTTTCCGCCTGCTCGCGGCTGGCGATGAACTCGGGCGACTCATTCACCCCCAGGCGAATCGCCAGGCCCACCAGCAGCAACAGCGCGCTGGCCAGGAACGGCACGCGCCAGCCCCAGTTCATCAGGTCTTCTTCCGGCAGGCGGGTGACCGCGCCGAAGGCCAGCAGCGACAGGATCAGGCCCGCCGGGCTGCCCAGCTGGGCGAACGAAGCGAAGAAGTTGCGCCGGCCCTTGGGGGCATGCTCACCGGCCATCAGCACCGCCCCGCCCCACTCGCCGCCCACGGCGATGCCCTGGACGATGCGCAGCAGGATCAGCAGTACCGGCGCGCTGGCGCCGATTTGTGCGTAGGTCGGCAGCAGGCCGATGCCCACGGTGACGATGCCCATCATCAGCAAGGTGATGACCAGCGACTTCTTGCGGCCGATACGGTCGCCCACGTGGCCGAAGACGATGCCACCCAGCGGCCGGGCAAAGAAGCCGACGGCGAAGGTGCCGAACGCGGCCATGGTGCTGAACAGGCTGTTGTCGGAGGGGAAGAACAGCGCGCCGAACACCAGGGCGGCGGCGGTGGCGTAGATGTAGAAGTCGTACCACTCGATCATGGTACCGATGAACGCGGCGGCGGCGGCACGGCGTGGCTGGGGGGAAGCGGTGGGCTTCATGGGGGCTCCTTTGCTTGTTGTTCTGGCAGGAGTTGTTGGGGGCACGGGGGCGCTCTTGTGGCGCTTGGCTTGTTGAATCGGTGTTGGCTTCTTCGCGGGCTCGCCCGCTCCCACAGGTACTGCGCAGCATTCGAAACCTGTGGTGACCCTGTGGGAGCGGGCAAGCCCGCGAAGAAGCCAGCACCGACTCGGCAGGCCTCGATACCTGCGATTTATCGGCTCGGGGCTATGATTAGTCAATTTTCTATTTATTATTCGAAATATTAGCCTTGCTTATTATCGAGCCCTGCCATGCCCGACCGTCTGCTCAACGACCGCCTCGACTGGAACCTGCTGCGCACCTTCCGGGTCATCGGCCAGGAGCTGTCCATCAGCCGCGCGGCCGCCCGCCTGCACCTCACCCAGCCGGCAGTGAGCCAGGCGCTCAAGCGCCTTGAAGAACAGCTTGGCCGCCAGCTCATCGCCCGCCGCGGGCCGCGCTTCGTGCTGACGGAAATGGGCGAGCAGCTGTTCCAGCTGGCCGGCGAGGTCTATGGGCAGATGTCGCAGATCGGCGGCTTGCTGGAGCAGCCGGCGGACGAACTGGTGGGCAAGGTACGCCTGCTGATGATCAGCCGTATCGTCAACGAACGCTTCGACGACTTCCTCGCCGACTTCCACCGCCAGCACCCGCGGGTGGAGCTGGAGATCGACGTGATGCGCAGCTCCGACATCGTCGCCGCCCTGCAGGAAAAAACCGCCACGGCGGGCCTCAGCCTGAACCGGCGTGCGCAGCCACGGCTGGAGCAACGGTTGTTCCTGCGCCAGCGCTATGCGTTCTTCTGTGGCAAGCACCATGCCCTGTTTGGCCAGGACGAGGGCGACCTGCAGCGGGAGAACTTCGTCAGTTTCACCAGTGACCAGATTGGCGGCATGCTGTCGCCACTGACCATTTTCCGCGACCAGCAAGGGTTTGCCGGGCGGATCGTGGCATCGTCACCAAGCCTTGAAGAAGTACGCCGGCTGGTGATTGCCGGGTTTGGCATAGGTTGCCTGCCCGAGCATGTGGTGGCGCCGGATGTAGACGCCGGGTTGCTGTGGAAGCTGTCGCCGCAGGAAGGGATTGCCGATGTGGATATCCACCTGTTGTGGAACAGGGAGCAACGCTTCAGCCGGGCAGAAGAAGTGTTTATCGAGGCGTTGCAGCAGAGCCTTGACTGAACGCAGAGCTGGGGTCGGCGAGCACTGGACACGATAGTGGCCAATTAGTAGCATCCAGGCCAACTGAACATTACGGACAATCTCAGTCATGGATCGAGCTACCGTGGTCATTCGACGCCCCATTCATCACCCCATCCGCCCTTTGATCACCTGGGAAGAAGCATGGAAGGGGCCCGACGAGGGCTTGATCCGCTGCTGGGAGATTGGCCGTGAGCGGGCTCTGGCCCAGCCAGAACTTGCCCGGCACTGCGCCGATGGCGCACTCCCGGTGCTAGGTTGGAAAGGTGGCCATGATCGCGCTTTGAAGAAACCGATGAAGTACGGTTCGTTCAAGTACCTGGCGCAATGGCAGGGCCTTCGCGGCGAGGATCTGTTCATCGATACGCGAACAGAGCTCACCCTGACCTGTAATCACACCGGCATGCTGACAACGTTCACACCGGACCAGGAAAAATACGCCAACGCTTTGATGCTGATGGAATAGAACAGAGAATGGCGGCCTTGCAGGAACTTCGGTGAAGCACGCTTTTTCACTAAGTACCTTTACACCCTACCCCGAAATTGCACGGTCACTGTGGGAGCGGGTTCACCCGCGAAGCAGGCGACACGGTGGATGGCACCGGCGTTGCCGGTGTTCGCGGCTAAAGCCGCTCCCACAGGTACAGCGTGAGCCCGCTCCTACAGAGGTAGAACCCGAAGTCAGGCTGTTGCCAGTGCCGGGTAGTCGGTCAGGCCATGGGCATCACCGCCAAACAGCGTGGCCCGTTCGTGCTCGGCCAGGGGCGCATTCAGCTTCAGCCGTGCCGGCAGGTCCGGGTTGGCCACGAATGGCCGGCCGAAGCCGATCAGGTCAGCCCAGCCCTCCTCCAGCGCGCGCCGTGCACGTTCGCCGGTGTATTTGCCGGCATACACCATCACCCCGGGGAACACCGCCCGCAGCTGTTGCTTGAAGTCCACCGGCATGTCCGGCGCGTCATCCCAGTCGGCTTCGGCAATGTGCAGGTAGCCGATGCCGATTTCGCCCAGGCGTTTGGCCGCTGCAGTATAGGTGGTGACCGGGTCGGCATCGACACAGCCATTGAGGGTGGTCAGCGGCGCCAGCCGTACACCTACGCGCTGGGCGTCGCCGGTGCCTTCGACCAGCGCACGGGTGACCTGGTCGAGGAAACGCAGGCGGTTTTCCAGCGAACCGCCGTAGCGGTCGGTGCGGTCGTTGGCGCCGGAATCGAGGAACTGGTTGACCAGGTAACCGTTTGCCGCGTGCAACTCGACACCGTCAAAACCGGCCGCCATGGCGTTGCGCGCAGCCTGGCGGTACTGCTCGATGATCTCGGCAATTTCCGCTTCGCTCAACGCGCGTGGTTTCGAGGCCTGGACAAAGCCTGGCGTGCCGTCGGCATTGTCGATGAACACGTTCACGCCTTCGGCCTGCATCGCCGAGGACGACACCGGTGCCTGGCCGCCGAGCAGGCTGCTGTGGCTGAGACGGCCGACGTGCCAGAGCTGGGCGAAGATGCGCCCGCCTGCGGCATGTACCGCCTCGGTGACCAGGCGCCAGCCGTCGATCTGCGCCTGGGTGTGGATACCCGGGGTACGGGCGTAACCCTTGCCCAGTGGCGAGATCCAGGTGCCTTCACTGACGATCAGCCCGGCACTGGCGCGTTGTGCGTAGTACTCGGCCATCAGCGCGGTCGGTACATCGCCAGGCTGGGCGGCGCGGGAGCGGGTCATCGGCGGCATCAGCACGCGGTTGGGCAGGTTGAGGGCGCCGAATTGCAGGGGTTGGAACAGCGGATCTTGAGTCATTACGTGCATCTCCGTAAGGCAAATCAGGGGTCAGGCGCGGCTGACGACAGGTTGTGGCTGGGCAGGTACACGGCGGTCGAGGCGGCCGCTGTACAGGGTCAGGGCCAGGGCTCCAAGGGTGACCAGCGCGGCAATCCATGGGGTATGGCCAAGGCCGAGCTGTTGCACCACCTGGGCACCGCCCCAGGAGCCACCGGCCACACCCAGGTTGAAGGCGGCGATGTTGAAACCGGCAGCCACGTCGACTGCGTCGGGGGCGACCTTTTCCGCCTGCTGCACCACGTACACCTGCAGGCCCGGCACATTGCCGAAGGCCACCGCGCCCCAGGCCAGTACGGTGATAACCACCAGCACCGGATGCGGTGCGGTGAAGGTCAGCGCCAGCAGCACCACGGCCAGCAGCAGGAAGATGATCGACAGTGCCTTGACCGGGCCTTTGCGGTCGGCCAGGCGGCCGCCCCAGATGTTGCCCAGGGCAACCGAAACGCCGTAGGCGAGCAGCACCAGGGCGACGCTGTTGGCGCCGAAGCCGGCGATGTCCTGCAGGATCGGGGCAAGGAAGGTGAAGGCGATCAGCGAGCCGCCGTAACCCACGGCAGTCATGGCATACACCAGCAGCAGGCGCGGTTGCAGCATCACCCGCAGTTGGCGCAGCAGCGGTGCCGGCTGGCTGTGCTGGATGCGCTTGGGCACGAACAGCAGTGCGCCAAGCAGCGCCACCAGGCCGAAGGCAGCCACCACCAGGAAGGTCACGCGCCAGCCGAAGTGCTGGCCGATGAAGGTACCCAGCGGGATACCGGTGACGAAGGCCACGGTCATGCCACTGAACATGGTGGCGATGGCGCTGGCGGCTTTTTCTTTCGGCACCAGGCTGGTGGCGATGATCGAGCCGACCGAGAAGAACACACCGTGGGCCAGGCCGGTGAGGATGCGCGCCATGATCAGCGATTCGTAGCTGGGCGCCTGCCAGGCCACCAGGTTACCGGCGGTGAACAGCGCCATCAGGCCGACCAGCAACAGCTTGCGCGGGACGCGGCCGGTCATGGCGGTGAGCAGTGGCGCGCCGATGGCGACGCTGAGGGCGTAAAGGCTGACCAGCAGGCCGGCCGAAGGCAGAGTGACCGCCAGGTCATTGGCGATGGTCGGGATGAGGCCGACGATCACGAACTCCGTGGTGCCGATGGCGAAGGCTGCCAGGGTCAGGGCTAACAAGGCGAGAGGCATTTGAGAATCACCTGTGGAAGGTTGGGATGGGTGAATTCTCGGGGGACGTGGGGATGGGAAAAAGGTGGGGACGGGACAATGAGTTTTGATTTGAAGGCAAAGGTCATCCTGAAGATATTGCGAGCTGGTCAACTTTAATGTTCCAGCCTGCGCGGTCAGTTGTGGGAGCGGCCTTGTGTCGCGAAAGGGCTGCAAGGCAGCCCCAGGGGTTCAGCACAAATACACATATTGCTGGGGCTGCTTTGCAGCCCTTTCGCGACACAAGGCCGCTCCCACAATTGACCGCGTCCATCAACCCGACGAAGTGAACGCATGGCACGCTGGCAAGATCTAGACCGCCCAAGTCATAATTGTTAATAGTTAAGTCCCAGGAGGTCTCATGCAAGATCTACGTCAGTTGCGCTACTTCGTCGCCGTCGCCGAATGCGAGAACGTCGGCCGGGCCGCCGAGCAGCTGCATATTTCCCAATCCCCCCTCAGCCGGCAGATCGCCCAGCTGGAGGACAACCTTGGCCTGGCGCTATTCGAACGGCGCAACCAGCGCCTGTACCTGACCAGGGACGGGCGCACCTTCCTGGCCGAAGCGCGCGGCCTGCTCAAGCATGCCGAGCGCCTGGAATCGCTGGGCAAGCGCCTGGGCCGTGGCGAGGAAGGCGGGCTGTGCATCGGTTACGTCAACCACGCCATCCACGCCGGCGTGCTGCCTGGCGCGGTGCGGGCCATTCGTGGCGAGCGCCCGAACATTCATATTGCGCTGTACAACATGACCCCCAACGAACAGTTCGAAGGCCTGCGTCAGCGCAGCCTGGACATTGCCCTGGTTTGCGAGCCGCCGCCAAAGAACGACCCCGACCTGCGCGGCCAGCCGGTGCTGGACGACCCATTGCTGCTGGCCATCCCGGCCGCGCACCCGCTGGCCAGCAAGGCCGAACTGACCCCCGCCGACCTGCACGAACAGGACTGGATCATCACCGGTGGCCAGCCCGACCAGGGCCACAAGCGTGACGATTTCATCGCCCGCTGTGGCGATGCCGGCTTCACCCCGCGCCTGTCGCTGGAGGCCAACGACCCGCTGAGCGTGCTCGGCCTGGTGTCCGCCGGCCTGGGCCTGGCCATGGTGCAAAGCAGCCTGTCGGCCAGCGCCGGGCCTACCGTGGTGCTGCGCCAGCTGGACTGGTTCCAGCCCAGCGAGCAGTTGTGGGCGGTCTGGCACCAGGTCGACTTGCGGCCGATCGTGGGCATTTTCCGCGAGCGGGTGCTGGCATTGGCCGAGCAAGGGCTTGATAAGTCCCACCATGTCTGAACTAAGTCGAATTACGTCTTTTACAGTCTGACCGCGCTTCACTAGGATGGCTCCTATCGATGCAACTCACCCACAGGAGCCATTCCATGAACATCGACCTCGGCGGACGCACCGCCATCATCAGCGGCTCGACCGGCGGTATTGGTCTGGCTACCGCCCGCGGCCTGGCCCGCGCCAACGCTGACGTAGTCATTGCCGGCCGCAGCCAGAAGTCGCTGGATGCCGCCCTGGCCGAACTGCGCGAGCAAGGCGGCCGTGGCCAGATCCACGGCGTGGTTGCCGACCTGGGCACCGCCGCCGGTGCCGAAACCCTGTTCGCCGCCCACCCACGGGCCGACATCCTGGTCAACAACCTGGGCATCTACGACGACGTCGACTTCTTCGACGTGGCCGACAGCGAGTGGACGCGCTTCTACGACACCAACGTGCTGAGCGGCGTGCGCCTGGCCCGCCACTATGCCCCGGGCATGGTCGAGAAAGGTTGGGGGCGGATCCTGTTCATCTCCTCGGAATCGGGCATCGCCATCCCTGCCGACATGATCAACTACGGCGTCACCAAGGCTGCCAACCTGGCGGTATCGCATGGCCTGGCCAAGCGCCTGGCCGGCACCGGGGTAACCGTGAACGCAGTGCTGCCCGGCCCGACCCTGACCGACGGCGTGGCCGCGCTGGTGGCTGATGCAGCCCAGGCGTCCGGGCGCAGCATTCGTGAAGAAGCCGACAACTTCGTGCGTACTGCTCGGCCGAGCTCGATCATCCAACGCGCCGCCGATGTCGACGAAGTCGCTCACCTGGCGGTGTACCTCGCCTCCCCTTACTCGTCCGCCACCACCGGTGCAGCGCTGCGGGTCGATGGTGGTGTAGTCGACAGCCTGGCTATCTGAGTTCAACCTGGGGGCTGCTCTGCAGCCCATCGCGACACAAGGCCGCTCCTACAAGGAAACGCGTTCTCCTGCAGGAGCGGCCTTGTGTCGCGATGAGCCGCAAAGCGGCCCCAGACTTTTGCCCTGAAATCAAAACACCTTGCCCTCACTGCAGCTGTTTCCCCCGCCCGATCCCCGCTAGCCTGCCGCCCACACCCGTCTCGAAAGGACCCGCACCATGCCAACCGATCATCAAGCCTGGGCCTGGACCCCGAACGCCGGCCTCGACGCCTGCAACTGCTTCGTAAACCCCTGCCACAACCCGGCCCCGGTGAGGTGCTGGTGGCAAACCGCGCCATTGCCCTCAACCCGGTGGACTGGAAAATCTGCGAGTGGGGCCACCCTGCCTGGCAGCAAGGCACGGTCCCGGGCGTGGATGGCGCCGGTGTGGTAGTTGCCGTTGGCGCAGGCGTCGACATGCCTTTGGGCAACCGCGTTGCCTACCACCAATCGCTGGCGCGTGATGGCAGCTTTGCCGAGCACTGCCTGCTGGATGCCAGCCTGGTGATGCATATCCCCAGTGCGCTCGGCGACACCGCCGCGGCCGCCGTGCCCTGCCCCGCCCTGACCGCCTGGCAGGCCCTGGCCAAGGTGCCCGAAGGTGCCAGCCGCGACGTGCTGGTGATCGGCGCCGGTGGCGCGGTGGGCTTCTACCTCGCGCAACTGGCCGCGCAACGAGGCCTGCGCGTGTGGGCCAGTGCCGGCCAACGCCACCACGCCACGCTCAAGGCCCTTGGTGTGAGCGGGGTGTTCGACTACCACGACGCCGACTGGCAGAACCAACTGCAGACCGCCCTGGGCGAGCGCCCGCTGCATGCCCTGTTCGACACCGTCAGCGGCGCCCATGCCGGCAGCCTTGCCCACCTGCTCGGCTACAACGGCCACCTGGTGTGCATCCAGGACCGCCAGGAAACCGCGCCAACGCCCGCCTTCGGCACGGCGATCTCGCTGCATGAAGTGGCACTCAACAGCATTCATGCCCATGGCCGGTTGGCAGATCGCCAAGCCCTGCGCGTGGCCGGTGAACGCCTGCTGCAGGCCGTCGCCGATGGCAGCCTGATCGCGCCACAACGCCGCGAGTTCGCCTTCTCGGCACTGCCACAGACTCTGCGGCAGCTGAAAGAGGGCCAAGGCGCAGGCAAATGGGTGACGCGCCTCGACTGAACGCCGTACGCGAGAACTTGGATCCCATTCTGCGACAAGGTATGCTGGGCAATAGCTAAACGCCACTGCTCAGGCAGGCCTCGTGCCTGCCTTCAAGGACGAGCCCTTTGCCCAGCCACCCTACCCGTCACACCATCGCCCGCCAGTGGCAGCTGCTCAAGCTGCTGCCCGGCCGCCACCCGGGGATGAGTTCCACCCAGTTGCAGGCCGCCCTGACAACCGTGGGCCATATCACCAGCAAACGCACCGTCGAACGCGACCTGGTCGAACTCGCGGCGCTGTTCCCGCTGCAGTGCAACAGCAAAGGCATGCCCTACGGCTGGTACTGGCAACCGGGCCTGAACCTGGGTGAAGCGCAGCAGCTGCAGCCTGATGCGCTCACACCCCCGGAACAGGTGGAGTTGCACGCCTGGGTCGATGATGCGCTGGCCCGGCGCCTGGAAGCGTCGCCCCTGTCGGCAGATATGCAACTGACGCTGCAAGCGGACGGTGGCGCCACCCTGGTCGCCACCGTCGACGACAACCGTGCGCTGATGGGCTGGCTGCTGTCCCAGGCCGGCTCGATCCGCGTGCAGGCGCCGCAGGCACTGCGCCAGGCCATGCTCGAGCAGTTGCGCCAGAGCCTGGCGCTGCACGAGGGTTGTTGTTGACCGGCAAGCAAAAGTCATTGTCCCCCGGGCCGCTTTTTCCCATAGCTGGCCCTGCGCAGAATCTGCTCCTGACAACGCCTCACTATCAGGAGTACCCGATGAAACGCTTCAAGCCCCTGCTGCTCGCCGTCGCCCTGGCGACCACTGCCCAGGCCACCCTGGCCGCCGACTGGCAGACCTCGCCCTACGGCAAACAGGATGAAATCGGCGCCGCCAACCTGCTCACCCCCGAAGTGGTCAAGCAGGCGGTCGGCCTGGTCAAGACCGGCAAGACCTACCCGCTGGCCGTACCGGTGAGCAAAGACCTGCCGGCCTTCCGCCACCGCAGCTTCCACCTGTACAACATCCAGCCTGGCGAGCAGGCCGGCCAGACCCTGGGCCGCAACAAGTTCAGCTTCAACGATGAACTGGTCAACGGCTGGACCGGCGTCGGCACCCAGCTCAACGGCATCGGCCACATCGGTATCGACAACGTCTACTACAACGGCAACAAGGCTGCCGACTTCGTCACCGTCGAAGGCGTGACCAAGCTGGGCGTGGAAAAAGTACCGCCAATGGTCACCCGCGGCGTGGTGCTGGACATGACCGCTCACTACGGCAAGGCCATCGTGCCAGGCGGCACCTCGTTCACCGTCGACGACATCAAGGCCGTGCTCAAGAAAGAAGGCATTACCCTGCGCAAGGGTGACGTGGTGCTGTTCAACACCGGTTGGCTGGAACTGATCGGCAAGGACAACCAGCAGTTCCTCGCCACCGAACCGGGCATCGACCTGCCGGCGGCCGAGTGGCTGGCTGACCAGGGCATTGTCGCCTTTGGTGGCGATACCTGGGCTTCGGAGGTGTACCCGAACCCGACCGGTGAAGAATTCCCGGTCAACCAGTTCATGCTGGCCAAGCGCGGCATCTACAACCTGGAGCTGATCGACACCCGCGCGCTGGTGAAGGACAAGGCGTTCGAGTTCCTGTTCGTGCTGGGCCAGCCGCTGTACAAGGGTTCGACCCAGGTGAACATCAACCCCGTGGCGATTCATTGACTATCAGTGCCATTGGGCACTGACCTGTAGGAGCAGCCTTGTGCTGCGAAGGGGCCGGTATGACTTACAGAAATCTGTCAGACATACCGGCCCCTTCGCAGCACAAGGCTGCTCCTACAAGGGGGAGCGTTCGGGCCGTTAGAACGTACCGGGGAACGCCCCGCCATCGATCAACAGGTTCTGCCCAGTGATGTACCCGGCATGCGCACTGCACAGGAACGCGCAGTAAGCGCCGAACTCGCCGGCACTGCCAAAGCGCGCCGCCGGGATGGCCTTGCGTCGCGACTGGGCGGTGGCATCCACATCGCCACCTGCCGCCTTCAAGGTCTTCTGCAGGCGCGCCGTGTCGAACGCCCCAGGCAGCAAGTTATTCAGCGTCACGTTGCTGCCCGCCAGGCGCTGCTGACGGGCCAGGCCGGCGATGAAGCCGGTCAGGCCACTGCGCGCACCATTGGACAAGCCAAGAATATCGATCGGCGCCTTCACCGCGCCGGAGGTGATGTTCACCACCCGGCCAAACCCGCGCTCGGCCATGCCATCGACCACCGCCTTGATCAGCTCGATGGGGGTAAGCATGTTGGCGTCCAGTGCCTTCAGCCAGTCCTCGCGGCCCCAGTCGCGGAAGTCGCCCGGGGGCGGGCCACCGGCATTGTTGACCAGGATATCCACCTGCGGGCAGGCTGCCAGCAGCGCCTGGCGCACCTCGGCGTCGGCGACATCACCGGCCACGGTGCGCACCTCGATGCCCGGGCAGGCCGCGCGCAACTCGGCTGCGGTCTGCTCCAGGGTGGCCTGGGTGCGGGCATTGATGACCAGGTTGACGCCTTCTTTGCCCAGCGCCTCGGCGCAGCCTTTGCCCAGGCCCTGGCTGGCCGCGCAGACGATGGCCCAGCGGCCGGTAATGCCTAGATCCATTGGGTTGCTCCTTGATGCAATGCAGTTACAGGGTCACTGGATCGGCGAAAACGCGGCAGGCATCAACAGCTTCGATTCCATCCGCACCAGCATCGGGAAGGCCACGGGGATGAAGCGCTCCAGCCAGTCCGCATCGCGGTACAGGGCGGCCCGGCGCTCGATGCGGTCATCAAGGCTCTCGTAGGCCCAGATGTGCACCACCTGGTTCAGTTCGCCAATCTCGGTGTACCACCAGCCCACCAGCTTGGCGTAGCGCGAGATCACCGGCAAGCCTTCCTTTTCGAAGTGCTCCAGGTATTGCTTCATCTTGCCGATGTGCAGGGTGTAGGTACGCATTTCATAGAACATGGTCGTGGTTCCGCTAAAGGTTCAGAGGTTGCCGTGGTAGGCGTCGGTGATCAGGCGCTCGACATCACGCGCGGTGGTCAGGCGTGGGTTGACCAGCACGTTGCCGCTGCGCATCGAGTCGCTGACCATCTGCGGCAGGAACTCCAGATCCACGCCCAGTTCACGGATGGTCGCGGGAATGCCGATGGCCTGGTTCAGGGCCACCACCGCATCCACCGTGCGTGCCGCGGCCTGCTCCACGCTGAGCCCGGTCACATCGGCGCCCAGGGCAATGGCGATGTCGCGGAAGCGCTCCGGGCAGGCCGGCAGGTTGAACTTGATCACGTAAGGCAGCAGGGCGGCGTTGGCGATGCCATGGGGGATGTTGAACACCCCGCCGAAGGTGTGGGAAATGGCATGCACGTTGCCCAGCTTGGATTGCGAGAACGCCACCCCGGCCAGGAACGAGCCCAGCAGCATCTGCTCGCGGGCCGCCATGTCGGTGCCGACGAAGTAGGTTTTTTCCAGGCTGCCGGCAATCATGCGAATGGCCTGCAGGGCCATGGCCTGGCTGATCGGGTTGGCCTGGCGCGACACATACGACTCGATGGCATGGGTCAGGGCATCCATGCCGGTGGCGGCGGTGATGGCCGCAGGCAGCTTCAGGGTCAGTGCCGGGTCGAGGATGGCCAGGCGCGGGAACAGCCGCGGGCTGACGATCACCGTCTTGAACAGCGTGCGCTTGTTGGTGAACACGGTCGACGCCGTGCATTCGCTGCCGGTACCGGAGGTGGTCGGGATGGCGAAGATCGGCAGCGGCGGCTGGGTCAGTTTGTCGTAGCCCTCGTAGTCGAGGATGTTGCCAGGGTTGGTGGCCATCGCCGCCACACCCTTGGCGGTGTCGATGCTGCTGCCGCCACCCACGCCGATCACGGCGGTGCAGTTGCGCTCTTTCAGCAGCGCCACGGCAGCGTCGAGCACGTCGGTGCTGGGGTTGGCTTCAACGGCGGAGAACAGCTGGTAGTCGATGCCCGCCTGCTCCAGCGAGGCGAAGAAGCCGGCCAGGATGCCAGCGTCGATCAGGCCCTGGTCGGTGACCACCAGCAGGGTGCCGTCCACGTACGGCTTGAGCAGCGCACCGGCCTGGTCGGCCAGGCCCGCGCCACATTTGGCAATGGTGGGGAAATGGAACTGGAATTGGCTCATGAGGGGTCCTCAGGCAACTGCGTTGTTCTTGTTGTGCCCGCCGTGACGCTGGCGGGCCGTGCCGGGGCAATCTAGAGCGCGGGCCAGGGCCGCCGATAATGAAAAGAGCTGATCCGCCAATAACCACTGCTTATCCCCTGCCTGGGTAATAAGCAGGCGTTATTGGCGGATCAGCTCTTTTCATTACCTGCACTGCCGGCAGCGCTCCAACAATCGGCCTGCGTAGTTGCTACGCCTCCCGATAATCACAACAACGAGCTCCTGCGATGAAGACCATCCCCTCCCCGGCCGACCTGGCGCTGCCCGCTGCGGCCCCGATGACCACAGTGCGCTGGCGCATCTTCCTGATCCTGTTGCTGCTGACCGCAATCAACTACATCGACCGCGCCTCGCTGTCGGTGGCGCTGCCGCTGATCGCCCCCGAATTCAACCTGACGCCGGCCATGGAAGGGCTGATGCTCAGTGCGTTCTTCTGGTCCTATGCCTTGATGCAGATCCCTGGCGGCATGCTGCTGGACCGCTTCCACACCCGCGGCATCATTGGCGCGGCAACCGTGGCCTGGGGCCTGTTCCAGGCACTGGGCGCGGCCTCGCACAACTGGCTGGTACTGCTGCTGACGCGCATTGGCCTGGGCGTGGCCGAGTCGCCGATCATGCCCGCTGGGGCCAAGCTCAATGGCGCCTGGCTGACGCCTAACGAACGTGGCCGTGGCGCGGTGCTGGTGGATGGCGGCGCGCCGCTGGGCAGCGCCCTGGGGGCGATCCTGATTTCCGGGCTGATTGCCTGGCTGGGTTCGTGGCGGTTGGCCTTCGTGGTGGCCGGGGTCGGCACCGTATTGGCCGGCATCCTGGCGTGGAAGTACATCCGCAACCATCCCAGCGAGCACCCGGGGGTGAACGAGGCCGAACTGCGCCACATCACCGAAGGCAACGCCAGCGCCCATGCCGCGGCAGCCAAGGCCAGCCTGCCGCTGCGCGAGCTGCTCAAGGACCGTTCGATCTTTGCCATGTTCGCCGGCTACAGCTGCATCCTGGCAGTGTTCTACGGCCTGCTGACCTGGATGCCGAGCTACCTGCACAAGGCCCACGGCCTGAACATCTCGGCCATGGGCGGGGCGACCTTCCTGATCTTCATGTGCGGGTTTGTCGGCGAACTGATCGGCGGCTGGATCGGTGACCGCTGGCGGGCCAGCGGTGCCTCGCCGAACCTGGTGATGCGCACCATGTTCAGCGGTTCGGCGCTGGTGGCGGCGCTGTGCATCCTGGCGGCAGCCTATGTGGGCGAGACCGTCGCGGTGATCAGCCTGCTGTGCGTGGCGATGTTCTTCATCCGTTGGTGCGGGATGTACTGGTGCCTGCCGGCGATCATCGGCGGGCCGTCGCGCACCGGCGTGCTGGGTGGCACCATGAACTTCTGCGGCAACATGGCCGGGGTACTGGTGCCGATCGTGATCGGGCTGATCGTGCAGTTCACCGGGGATTACTTCTTTGCGCTGATCTTCTTTGTGGTGGCTGCGGTGTTGATTGCGGTGTTTTCCAGCTTGATCGATTACCGCGAGCGGCAGTTCTGAGATCGAGATTGCGAGATCCCTGTATGGCTTCAGCCGCGAATACCGGCGCAGCCGGTGCCATCCACCGCGTCGCCTGCTTCGCGGGTGAACCCGCTCCCACAGGTACGGCGCAGGCTTCGGGCTCACGCTGTACCTGTGGGAGCGGCTTCAGCCGCGAACACCGGCGCAGCCGGTGCCATCCACCGCATCGCCTGCTTCGCGGGCATGCCCGCTCCCACAAGTACTATGCGGGCTTCGGGTTCACGCTTTACCTGTGGGAGCGGCTTTAGCCGCGAACACCGGCGCAGCCGGTACCATCCACCGCGTCGTATTCTTCGCGGGTGAACCCGCTCCCACAGGTACGGCGAAGGCTTTCGGGCTCACGCTGTATCTGTGTGGGCTTTAGCCGCGAACACCGGCAGAGCCGGTGCCATCCACCGCGTCGCCTGCTTCGCGGGCATGCCCGCTCCCACAGGTACGGCGCAGGCTTCGGGATCACGCTGTACCTGTGGGAGCGGCTTTAGCCGCGAACACCGGCGCAGCCGGTGCCATACACCGCGTCGCCTGCTTCGCGGGTGAACCCGCTCCCACAGGTACGGCGCAGGCTTTCGGGCTCACGCTGTACCTGTGGGAGCGGCCGTGACCGCGAACACCGGAGCAGCCGGTGCCATACACCGCGTCGCCTGCTTCGCGGGTGAACCCGCTCCCACAGGTACGGCGCAGGCTTTCGGGATCACGCTGTACCTGTTGGAGCGGCTTTAGCCGCGAACACCGGCAGAGCCGGTGCCATCCACCGCGTCGCCTGCTTCGCGGGCATGCCCGCTCCCACAGGTACTAAGCGGGCTTCGGGTACACGCTGTACCTGTGGGAGCGGCCGTGGCCGCGAACACCGGCGCAGCCGGTGCCATCCACCGCGTCGTATTCTTCGCGGGCAGACCCGCTCCCATAGGGGGCCGCAACAGGGCTCAACCGGCCGTAAGCTCCTCCACCAGCAACCGCGCCGCCGGCGACAGCGGCGCGGCTACCCGGTGCACGATCCCGAACGGCTCGCTCAGTGCCCGCAGCTTCACTGCCAGCGACACCAGCAACCCGCGCTGCTCGGCAAAGGCCGCCACGGCGCTGGGGATCACCGCCACCAGCGTCGGGTCGTCTTCCAGCAGCATGAAGGTGGCAAAGGTGGAGAAGGTTTCCAGCGGGTAGCGTGGCACCTCCACCCCCGCCTCGCTCAACTCACGCTCCAGCGCCTGGCGCATGGGCATGTTGGCCGGGTAGACAATCCAGCGGTACTGGCTCAGGTCGCCAACTTCCAGCGCCGCCGCACCGGCCAGCGGGTGCTGCGGGTGCGCGACCACCGCCAGCGGCTCCTGGGCCAGTTCGACAAAGGCGTAGTCCGCCGCGTTGCGGCCCAGCCCTGGCCGGCAGATGGCCAGGTCCAGGCGCCCTTCATCAAGCTGGGTCAGCAGGTTGGCACTGGTGTTCTCGGCGATCTCCACCGCCAGTTGCGGCTGCTTGCGGCGCAACCGCCCGAGGGCACCGACCAGGGTCGGCATGGCACCCATGATGCTACCCACCGCCAGCCGCCCACCCTGGCCCTGGACGATGCCCAGAACCTCTTCGCGCAAATGCCCCAGGTCACTGTGAATCAAGCGCGCATATCGCACCACGCAACGGCCTACGTCATTGGCCACCAGGCCGCTGGGCAGGCGCTGGAACAACGGAACACCCAGCACCTCTTCCACCTCGCGCAAGGCCTTGGTGGCCCCAGGCTGGGAAATCGCCATGGCCTCCGCCGCCTTGTGCAGGGAGCCGCAACGGTCCAGTTCGATGAGCAGGCGTAACTGGCGCAGGCGCAGGCGGGAAAAAATGGAGTCCAGGGAGGGGATCATCGGGCAGGCTCGGCATGGGTCTTGTAATGCCGAGCACTATAGAGGGTTGTCAACGGGCGATTGTTGAGTTTGCGGCAAATGTCCTTTGCCCCAGAAACACGCATTTTCGCCTTTTCTGTAGGAGCAGCCTTGTGCTGCGAAGAGGCCGGTACTGACCAAACATGTGTATCGCTCGTACCGGCCTCTTCGCAGCACAAGGCTGCTCCTACAAAGGTGTATGGCTGTAAAACAGGGTAACGATCTGCCAACGTCGGTAGCGTCTGGAGTCTCTATTGTAGGTATCCCACACGAAACGGATGCGAGGAACACTACATGGATCGTGCTGAGGCCAACCTGCTACGCCGGGGGCGTTTTTCAGAGCGGGGCAGGCTGTACCTGCTGACCACTGTCACCCATGCACGCAAGCCGCTGTTTCAGGATCTTCGTACCGCTCGCCTGGTCATCAGGGAGCTGAGGCAGTCGGAACGACTTGGTGCTTGCCGCTCACTTGCCTGGGTGCTGATGCCTGACCACTTGCATTGGCTGGTAGAGCTGCGTGCTGTCACATTGAGCAGCCTGATGCGGCAGTTCAAATCGCGATCTGGTACGGCATTGTGCAAGGCGGGCGTGAGCCCGGGCCAAGTCTGGCAACGCGGGTTTCATGACCGAGCGCTGCGCCAGGACGATGATGTGCGCAAGGTAGCCCGATACATCATTGCCAACCCTCTGCGGGCTGGCCTGGTAGCAGAGATTGGCGATTATCCACACTGGGACGCAGTATGGCTCACTGACAGCCTGCACAACTCCTTGTAGGAGCAGCCTTGTGCTGCGAAGAGGCCGGTACAGGCGATACACATGTTCAGTCAGTACCGGCCTCTTCGCAGCACAAGGCTGCTCCTACAGGTGAGGCGTTCAGTGCGGGTTACGACGCGACAGGCAGGCATACCCCAGGCCCAGCACGCTGGCCGCCAATACGCCCAGCAGCACCATCAGCTCGCGGCTGTAACGGGCCACCCAGGCCGGGAAACCGATGACCTCGCGGTAAACCTGTATGTCAGCCTTGCCATCGGCGTGACTGATGCTGACCCCGCCCTGGCGGATCTGTGAGTAGTCCGCATCGAAATACACCCATACCTTGCACGCGCCACCCGGCTCGATGACGGGGATGTCCGCTTGCATGGTGGAGGTTTCCAGGATGGTGTCATTGCCAGCTGCATCGCGCACCTGCACAAGGCCTTTCGCCGGCAGGCGGATTTTCACCTGGCGCACCTGCGCATCACCGCTGTTGCGCAGCTCGATGAGCAGACCGGTACGGTGGTCGACCAGCCCGGCCTCGAAGGGCTTGGCGAACAGCTGGGCATACGGCGCCTGGGCCATTTCGATCAGCCGCTCGACCTGATCGTGGCTCAGCCCGCCCTCGCTGATTGAATTGATACGCCCCTGCAACTGCTCGTACTTGAGCTGCTCGCTGGCTTTGGTGATGCGTTCGCTGAACTGGCTGGGATAGGTGAGGTAGGCATAGGTCAGCGATGCCTCCAGGCGCGGGTTGCCCCTGAGCAACCCATAGGCGGCCAGCAGGACCATCAGGCCAAGCAGCACGGCTACGAGGAGTTTCCCCACCTTGTCCCAGCTCAATGCGAACTTCCTTCTGTCGTGATACAGAGATTCAAACTGACCAAGGGTGCCAAGTTCATGGTCCCCAGGCAAGCCTGACTAAGGCTCCTGCTCGCCTCCCCGAGCCTGGCGCAACTGCTGCAACTGGCCGTCGATCAGCGCCTTGGCCATGCCTGCCAGGTAATACGTGGCCTGCATCATCGCCTTGCGGTCACCAGGCCGGTCGATGGCCTTGCGGGTGAGTTCGGTAATGCAGCCCATGATGCTCGAGGCCTCCATCAGCGCCGTACGCATTGGCAGCTGCGCGTTCATCTGAACCAGTTCGGCGCCGCCGTTGCCAAAACGGCCCGCTGCACGCACGACATTGAGGTTGCTGCTTTCTTTCGGAGTGTCTTTGTCCATGTCCATTCCTCGGGGTTACGAGCGTGCCGAGACTAGGGCGCTGCCTGCCCCGCCACAATAACCTTGAGGGTGGAAAGGCTTACTTTCGGAAATGGACTACAAGAACCCTACAAAGGGGATGCTCCGCCACCACTCAGGCGCTTGACCGGCGCCCGGCAGTGACGGACGATCAATCTCCCCCCACAAGGATGAACACCATGCTACGGATACTGGGCAGAGCCTCCTCCATCAATGTACGAAAAGTCCTGTGGGCGTGCGCCGAGTTCGAGGTCGCGTTCGAGCGCGAAGACTGGGGGACGGGTTTCAAGCCCACGAACAGCGCCGAGTTCCTTGCGTTAAACCCCAACGCCATGATCCCGGTGATCCAGGATGGCGACTTCACCCTGTGGGAATCCAACAGCATCATCCGCTACCTGGCCACGCGCTATGGCGCCACCGGGTTCTACCCGGGCGAAGCGCAGGCGCGGGCCAGGATCGACCAGTGGATCGACTGGCAGGCCTCGGACCTCAACCGTTCCTGGAGCTACGCGTTCATGTCGCTGGTCAGGCACTCGCCCGCCCACCAGGACCCACAGGCCCTGGCCGCCGGCTGCGCGGACTGGGCGCGCTACATGCACATTCTCGACCGCCAGCTGGCAAACACCGGTGCCTATGTGGCCGGCAGCCAGTTCACCTTGGCCGACATCCCCATTGGCCTGTCGGTCAACCGCTGGTTCGAAACGCCGTTCGAGCACCCGCACCTGCCGGCCGTGCGCGATTATTACGAGCGGCTGAGCGAGCGCCCGGCCTATCACCTGCATGGCCGTAACGGTACGCCGTGATGGGCAAAACTGTGGGGCTGCTTTGCAGCCCATCGCGACACAAGGCCGCTCCTACAAGGAATCGCGTCTTCCTGTAGGAGCGGCCTTGTGTCGCGATGGGGCGCAAAGCGCCCCCCGAAGATCTCCACCTGTTACACAGCAACCTGACTCGCCGCAGCCCCCGCCCGCCCCCGCCAAGCGAACAGCAGCACCATCACCAGGCCCAAAACCGCCATCGCCGCCCCCGCCAGGGAAACCGCCGAATACCCCAGCCCGGCATTGATCACCGCCCCACCCAGCGCCGCACCAATCGCATTCCCCAGGTTGAACGCCCCGATGTTCACCGCCGACGCCAGGTTGGGCGCATCCTTGGCCGCCTCCATCACCCGCATCTGCAGCGGCGGCACCAGGGCAAAGCTGGCAGCGCCCCACACCAGGATCGCCAGCGCAGTCGGCAGCGGCCAGTCCATCACCAGCGGGAACACCAGCAGCACCGCAATCAGCACGGCCAGCGACAGCATCAGGGTACGGTCGATCGAGCGGTCCGCCGCCTTGCCACCCCACACGTTGCCCAAGGTCAGGCCGACACCGAACAACACCAGCATGGCCGTGACGAAGGTGGTGGACGCTGCCGCTTCGCTCTGCAGGATCGGCGCGATGTAGGTGAATACCGTGAACATCGCACTGGAGCCCACCACGGTCAGCAGCAATGCCGCCAGCACCGGCCCGCGGCCCAGTACGCGGATTTCGGCCATGGCCCCGCCACCCTTGGGCGACGGCACATTGGGCAGTGCGTACCAGAGGGTGGTCATTGCCACCAGGCCGAGCCCGGCGATGCCCCAGAATGCCGTGCGCCAGCCCAGCATTTCACCGAACCAGGTCGCCAGCGGCACTCCGCCGATGGTGGCCAGGGTCAACCCCATGAACATGGCGGCCACGGCCCCGGCGCGCTTCTCGGGCGGCACCACGCTGGCCGCGACGATCGAACCGATGCCGAAGAACGCACCGTGGTTCAGCGAGGTGACCACGCGGGCGACCAGCAGGCTGGCGTAGTCGCTGGCCAGGGCCGACATCAGGTTGCCGAGGGTGAAGATGGCCATCAGCCCGATCAGCAGGTAACGCCGCGGGATCTTCACCGTGGCCAGGGTCATCAGCGGTGCGCCGATCAGCACACCGATCGCATAGGCACTGACCAACAGCCCGGCAGCGGGGATGGAGACGCCAAGGTCGGTGGCGATGCTGGGCAACATGCCCATGGGGGCGAACTCGGTGACCCCGATGCCGAAGGCACCGATGGCGAGTGCGACAAGAGGTGGATTGATACGCATGGCAAGCTCCTTATCTGTGCTGCAAATGCTACGATCCAAGTCTGAGCCACACTAGACTGCATTTTTGCGAACCACCTTTGCTGAAGAGGCACAAATGGACTTCAGTGGAAGATCCGGAGAGATGGAAATATTTGCCAAGGTGGCCCAGGAGGGCAGCCTGTCCGCCGCCGCCCGGGCGCTGGGCCTGACGCCTTCGGCGGTGAGCCGGATCCTCGCGCGCACCGAACAGCGCCTGGGCACCCGCCTGCTGCTGCGCACCACCCGGGCGATCACCCTCACGCCCGAGGGCGAAGCGTACCTGCGTGGTGCACGGCGGGTGCTGGCCGACATGCTCGAAGTGGAGGAGGCCATCACCGACCAGGGCGTGCCACGCGGGCGCTTGCGAGTCAGCGCAGCGCTGGGCCATGGCCGCTTGACCGTGGTGCCGTTGCTGGCGGCGTTCAGCGCGCGCTACCCGCAGGTGCTGGTCGACCTTACCCTCAGCGACGAAGTGGCCGACATTCTCGGCGGTCAGGCCGACGTGGCGCTGCGCTTCGGCCACCTGCCGGACAGTTCGTTGAGCGCCCGCGCCATTGGCGAAACCGGCCAGGTGATCGTCGCCTCGCCCGAGTACCTGGCGCGCTGCGGTACGCCGCTTCTGCCGGAGGACCTGGCCCGACACAACTGCCTGCGCTTCAACTTCCGCCGCGCCGCACCCGACTGGCCGTTCCGCCGCGACGGGCAGGTTTTTTCATTGAAAGTGACGGGCAATATCGAATGCAGCAGCGGCGAGGCCTTGGCGCAGTTAGCCAGGCTCGGCGCCGGCGTGGCGCGCATCGGTACCTTTACCGTGGCCGATGACCTGGCCAACGGGCAACTGGTGCCGTTGCTGGAGGCGTACAACCCAGGTGATTGCGAGCCGATCCATGCGGTGTTCGTCGGCGGCCCGGCGATGCCGGCGCGGGTGCGGGTGTTCGTGGATTTTCTGGTGGAGCAACTGTCAGGCCAGCCCGCAGCCTTGTAGGAGCAGCCTTGTGCTGCGAAGAGGCCCGTACTGACAATGCATATCTGTTGCCTGTACCGGCCTCTTCGCAGCACAAGGCTGCTCCTACAAAATCCTGCTGTACAGGATCCCTTGCCCTCGGCTCATGTTCAGGAGTTACTTCATGCCCTACCCCATCGAACAGAAACTGGTCATCGGCGTTGCTTCGAGTGCGCTGTTCGACCTCACCGTCTCGGACGACATCTACCAGACCCAGGGCGTCGAGGCATACCGCCAGCACCAGCAGCAGAACCTGGACGAACCCTTCCCCAAGGGTGTGGCATTCCCGTTCATTCGCCGCTTCCTGAGCATCAACCAGGCCTTCCCCGAGCAGTTGCCGGTGGAGGTGGTGCTGCTGTCGCGCAACTCGCCGGAAACCGGCCTGCGGGTGTTTCGCTCGATCAGCCACTACCAGCTGGACATCACCCGCGCGGCGTTCATGTCGGGCCGCTCGCCCTACGAGTACATCCCGGCGTTCAATGCCTCGCTGTTCCTCAGCGCCAACGAGGAGGATGTACAGAAAGCCATCGACGCCAACTACCCCGCCGGGCGGGTGCTGCCGACACGCATCTACGATGACGAGATCGACACCGAATTGCGGGTGGCCTTCGACTTTGACGGGGTGATTGCCGATGACGAGGCCGAGCGCGTGTACAAGCGCGACGACAACCTGGACGAGTTTCAGGAGCATGAACGCGTGCGCAAGGGCATCCCGCATTCGCCGGGGCCGCTGGCGGACCTGTACCGCAAGCTTTCGCTGATTCGCATGCTCGAAGACCGCAAGTTGGCCGAGGACCCGGCGTACAAGCGCATCTTGCGGATTGCCATCGTGACGGCGCGCAATGCCCCCTCGCACGAGCGGGTGGTGACGACGTTGAAGGATTGGGGCGTATCGCCGGACGAGTGCTTCTTTCTGGGCGGGATGGAAAAACCCAGGGTGCTGTCGATACTGAAGCCGCATGTGTTCTTTGATGACCAGCGCAGCCATTTGCAATCGCCGGCGGGGGATTTGCCGATGGTGCATGTGCCGTTCGGGGTGGCGAATCGCGAGCGTTCGGTAGCGGACTCTGCGCTCGACGTGCCCCACAGGTACAGCGTTGCTCCCGAGGTTGTCGCTGAACCTGTGGGAGCGGCCTTGTGTCGCGAAAGGGCCGCAAAGCGGCCCCAGGATTGATGCGCAACAGTTGAAATTGCTGGGGCCGCTCTGCAGCCCCCGCCCGCTTTACTCAGCTGGCCCAGCAGGACTGCCGAATGACGCTGCAGAAATTCCCAGGCCGGAATGCAGGCTCCTTGTCCGCGATCACATCCGCCTTCACGTTGCCAAACGTGGTCTGCGGCTTGTGCCGGATCCCGTCGTAAAACGCCTGGATGATCGCCTCCTTGAACCGCTCCCCACGCGGGTGCGCCTGGACCACGGCGTCCCGCGCGGCAATCCCCAGCCCTTCGTGGTGCAGCCCCAGCACATCAGTCTCCACCCCCGCCGTGACCAGGGCGATCAGCGGGTGCATGTGCTCTGGAATGCCCGGCGTGGTATGCAGCGCGATCGCCGTCCACACTCGCTCGACATCGCGCTCGTCCACGCCGTGGCGCTGGAGGAAATCGCGCGCCGCATTGGCACCGTCCACCTCGAAGCGGCAGCAATCGCTGCTGTGCTGATGGGTCAGGCCCATGTCATGGAACATGCAGCCTGCGTACAGCAGTTCACTGTCGTAACGCAGCCCCAGCCGCTGCCCGGCAAGGGCCGCGAAGTAGAACACCCGGCTGGAGTGGTGGAACAGCAAAGGGGAAGCCGTGTCACGGACGAGCTCGGTGATTTCCCGAGCCATGGCGCTGTCGGGCACCTGGATACCGGCGATGGATGAGGACATGGTCGCTCCTGGGTGGGTTGATGACGAGCCCAGTCTGCTGCTGTGAGCCAATGTCCTCAATTGACTTGTAGCGCCAGATACTGCCATTGTCGGCGGATTACGGACTTGCGGCGCAACGCCCGGAGCCACCATGCCCTCTGCCCCCATCACGGTCGCCATCCTGGCCATGCCCGGCGTACAACTGCTGGATGCCTGCGGCCCGCTCGATGTGTTCGCCGAAGCCAACCGCCAGGCCGGCCGTGACGCCTATCGCCTGCTGTTGCTGGCTTGCGAACCGGGGCCGCTGGTGAGCTCTTCCGGTACGCGCCTGGTCGCCGACGGCTGGATCGGCGAAGACCTGGAAGCCATCGACACCTTGCTGGTCGCCGGCACGCCGCAGGCTGCCGAGCAGTACCTGCGCCCCGGCATTCTCGACTGGCTGCGGCAACGCGCGGGCGCTTGCCGGCGTTACGGCTCGGTGTGCACGGGGGCGTTTGCCCTGGCGGCTGCCGGGTTGCTGGATGACCGGCGTGTGACCACCCATTGGGCCGTGGCGCAGCCGTTGGCCGAGCGTTATCCGCGGGTGCAGGTGGATGCCGACGCCATTCAGGTGCATGACGGCAACCTGCGTACCGCTGCGGGGGTAACGGCCGGGCTGGACCTGGCACTGGCCCTGGTGGAAGAAGACCTGGGGCGGGATATTGCCAAGCAGGTTGCCGGGCACCTGGTGATGTACTTCAAGCGGCCTGGCGGGCAGCTGCAGTTCAGCCGGCAAGGTGGGACATCACCGGTTGGGCGTTCGGCATTGCAGGGGTTGCAGCGTTACGTGGCCGCCAACCCTGCACTGGACCACGGGGTTGCCAGCCTGGCTGCGCGGGTTGGGCTGAGCCCGAGGCATTTTGCACGGGTGTTTCAGGGTGATGTGGGCATGACCCCGGCCGCGTGGGTGGAGCTGGCGCGGGTGAATGCTGCGCGGGCGCGGCTGGAGGCTGGGCGAGAGGCACCGAAGCAGGTGGCGGCGCTGTGCGGGTTTGCCAATGCGGATACGTTGCGGCGGGCGTTCGTGAAGCATGTGGGGGTGACGCCGGCGGAGTATCGCAAGCGGTTTGGGCGGTCGGGGTGAGGAGACCTTGATAAGCGTGGCGTTCACGCAATGTGCAACGCCAATCAGCCCCCCCAGCGACACAGGTTGTCGCCCTCCTGGCAAAAACTACCCACACCAAGCCAGGAGGAAAACGAGATGAGAGACCTGTTTGCAGTCATCGGCTTTGCCGTGGTGGTGAAGAAGGGATACGAGTGGTATCGCGAGTACAGCGAGCTCAAACGCGAAAAAGCGCAACGGCAGTGAGCCCGCAAAGCCCGCGTAATACCAAAGGCGATAAAAATTGACGCGCAAATGCGCCATTAAACCGCCATTACCACTAGCATATGGCCACCATTCACCGGTACGATCCGCACAGCTAGAAGTCGTGCCGGGCAGCCGGTGATCCAGAACAAGGTCGTTTTCATGTCACAAGCGAAGGACACGCTGCTCAGACTGTTTGCCTTGCTCCGTCTTATCCCGACAGAGCCACAGCGCATTGCCACCCCCACGTTGCTGGAGAAGCTTCGCGATCGCGGGTTTTCGGTCACGCTGCGTTCCATTCAACGCGACCTGAATCGGTTGTCCATCCCCTTCTCCCTCGTGTGCGACGACAGCGAGATGCCTTTCCGCTGGAGCTTCACTCGTAACGCCCCCTTGCAGCTGCAAGACATGGATGCGCCTACGGCATTGGCGCTTTACCTGTCCGAAAACCATCTGCACGCCTTATTGCCGCAAACAGTCCTGGACCAACTGGGCCCGCAGTTCCGCCGCGCCCGTAACTACCTGCATGGCGTAGGGGCCAATGGCCTGGCCGATTGGGCCCGGCGCGTTCGTGCACTGCCCAACGGTAAAACCTTGATCCCGGCTGCGGTGTTGCCAGAGGTATGGGCACAGGTATCCAGCGCGTTGCTGGAGCGTCGGCAACTGCAGGTGAGCTATCGAAGCCGCAGCAAAGATGCCATCAAGCAATTTCGCCTGCATCCGGCCGGGCTGGTATCGCGTCATGCCATCAGCTACCTGGTTGCGACGGTTGATGACTACAGTGACCTGCGCCAGTTTGCATTGCATCGCATCCAGCAAATCGAAGTGCTCGGCGAAGCTGCCGAGCTGCACAGCAGCTTCGAT
The DNA here is from genome assembly GCF_040546125.1 of Pseudomonas sp. UYEF17. NCBI lineage: Bacteria > Pseudomonadati > Pseudomonadota > Gammaproteobacteria > Pseudomonadales > Pseudomonadaceae > Pseudomonas > Pseudomonas sp. UYEF17. The sequence continues at coordinate 254,391 of NZ_JBEPNE010000006.1, read as the reverse complement.
GTCGACGACTACATCGCCAGCGGCGTATTCAACCTGCGCCAGTCCGACGCCCATGTAGAACTGATCGCCGATGTTCATCCACAGATCGCCACCTTGTTGCACGAGACGCCTCTCAGCCAGCAACAGGAATTGACTGACCTGCCTTCAGAGGACTGGAAGCGATTACGCGCCAAGGTGCCCCTGGACCGGGAAACGCTGTGGTGGATATTCGCGCTCAACGACAACATCCGCCTACATGCCCCACAGGTCTGGGTCGACGAGATCCGCCAGCGTTTGCGCTCGATGCAAGCGTTCTACCTGGAGGCTTGCCCCGCCTGACCTCAACCCTGCAGTACGTTGTGCCGATTTTCCGCTACCGCTGCTCAATGTGAGCGCGAAAGCAAACCTAGACAGATATCGATATCCACCAAAAGGACATTGCCATGCCGCTTCCTCTAATCCTCGGTGCCGCCGCCCTGGTTACAGCTGCTTACGGAGCCAAGAAAGGCTACGACGGATACCAACGTCATTCGGAAGCCGACGAAATTGTCAAAGGCGCCCAGGAACGCTATGAGGCGAAGAAGGAAATCTTTGACGAGCAGGAAACCAAAACCACTTCCGCTCTCGAAGCCTTGGGGAAAAAGGAACTGGAGATCGGCCAGAGTTTTGCTGAATTCAAGGTACTGGCCGACAAACTGCTGGACCAGATGAACGCCGGCCGCCAGCACAAACTGGAAGTCAACATTCCCAAGCACAACCTGCAAAAGGTCGACAGCTACAGCTTCACTGCTGTTGGCGTGCTGGGTACCGTAGCGGGCGCAGGTACTGCGGGCGCTGCGGCGGGCTTCGCCGTCTATGGCGGTGTAATGGCCCTGGGCGCGGCTTCGACCGGCACCGCCATTTCGTCGCTGGCTGGTGTTGCCGCTACCAACGCGACCCTGGCGGCAATCGGTGGGGGCTCTTTGGCTACCGGTGGCCTGGGCATGGCAGGCGGTACCGCAATTCTGGGCGCAGCAGTGGCCGCCCCGGTATTGGCGATTGCTGGCTGGGCTTACAACAGCCACGGCGAGGAGGCGCTGAAAAACGCCCGCAAAGCCGACCAGGAAGTGACAGCGGCAGTCGGCAAGCTTGCCCGCGCCACCGAAATGCTCGGTGAAACAGAACACTACACCCGCAAGATCCGTCGTTCGCTGATGTCCATCTACGCCCAGTTCAATCAGTATTTCGACAGCCTGAAGGACATCGACAGCTTCCTGCAGGACCTCAAAGGCCGCAACGTCGATGCCAAGGCGGAACTGGCCAAGCACAACGAGTCGATCGTGCGCACCATCGAAAACGGCTACGCCCTGGCGGCCATTCTGGTGAACGTCATCACCACCCCGATCTTCAAGCTCAAGAAGGTCAACGGTCAGGTCGCCAAGGACAAAGATGGCGTTCCGACCATGGAACTGGACAACGACGGTTCGATGGTCCTGAACGAGAGCGAACTCGACAAAGTGATGGTCAGCGCCAGCGCTGAAGCAGAAAAGGTCGAAGCAGCCTGATGCCCTCCCGGGGAAGGCTCGCCTTCCCCACCTCCCCCTTTTCGATTTTCATGGACCCGAACATGCACGCCGCAGCGCGAGACTATCCCTGGGCTGAAGAGCTCGAGAAAACCGTAGTCACCAGCCTGGCCACCAGTTTTGGCCTGGACTTTCTTTTGTTCCAGGACAAACACGGCGGCGAGGTGGACACCATCCACAATGCACGCAATGGCGTTTGGGCAACGGAGCAGGAGAAGCAACGCTTTGAAAAGCGCGGCGACTACAATCCGGATCCATACCATCAGCACGAAAACTACATCGAGACAGGGCGCCGGGACAAAGCCACTCACCTGGCTGGCGAACTTCACGACCCTTACCGCAACACCACGTTGACTGCAGCCCAGAAACGCAACCTTGATCACGTTATCAGTGCCAAGGAAATTCATGACGATGCCGGCCGCGTGCTGGCCGGGCTGGACGGTGTCGAGCTGGCGAACCAGAGCAGCAACCTGCAAACGACCCACGAGAGCATCAACAAGTCGAAAGGCCAGACGCCTATCAACGACTACCTCCGCGATTTGCCCGAGCTGATCGGCAGAAGCGAAACCAAACTGGCAAAGGACCGAGCACGCCTGGCTACCTTGCCACGTGACACCCCCGAGCAACAGCACAATGCACGCGTGCTGGAAGATCAGATTCGCAAAGACGAAAACAAGATCGAAACGTTGAAGGCCATCGACCCCGATGAAATGCGCAAACGGGACGAGGCTGCCCGGGCGCCCTACAACGAACAGATCAACCGCGCCTACTACACCAGCAGCAAGTTCTGGAAGCAAAGCGCTTCCGCGTCGCTGGATGCCGGCCTGAAAATGGGTGCCCGCCAGATGCTTGGCCTGGTGCTGGCCGAAGTCTGGTTCGAATTGCGCGGGCAGGTGCCGGCGCTGCTTGAAAAACTCAAGCACAAGTTCGACTTCGAAACCTTCATCGACAGCGTCAACAGCACCTTGAAAGGCATCTGGACGCGTGTGCAAAAACGCTTCACGGACTTTCTCATCGGCTTCAAGGACGGCGTTTTCGCGGGTGTCATGGCCAGCGCGACCACCACGCTGTTCAATGTGTTCGCCACGACCAAGGTCATGGCGGTCAAGATCATTCGCGAGGTCTGGGGCCAGTTGGTCAAGGCCATCAAACTGATGATCTTCAACCCCGAACAACTGGGCTTCGTCGACCTCTGCAAGGCCGTTACCAGCTTGATGTCCCTCGGTGCCGCCACTGTCGTGGGCACCATGGTGCATGCCCAACTGCTGCCACTGTGCAGCTTCCCGTTCGGCGGTGAACTGGTGGCGTTTGCCAGCGCATTGGTCACCGGGGTGGTCACACTGGGCCTGAACTACTTCCTGCTGCACAGCCCAGTGGCCCACAAGCTTTGGGCCTTCATCGAGTCGATCATGCCCCACGCCGGAGTGGTCAAGCACTTCGAGTCGGTAAACGCAGAGCTGGACCGTTACCTGACCGAGCTGAGCAAGCTTGAGTTCAACCTGGATGCTTATGAACTTGAAGCGTTCTCGCTGACACTGATGGCCTGCAACGATGAACTGCAGCGCGGCATGGTGCTGAAAGCTGAAGTAGCCAAGCGCAACATCGAGCTGCCGTTTGAAATGGGCAACAGTGCGAGCACTCGCGACTGGCTGGCCTCGCTGGTGTAAGGATGCAGCCGTTTCCATGCAACCAGTGCGGCCTGTGCTGCCGGAACGTTCACCTGGCCGAGGAAACGCGCTTCCTCGACCGGGGGGACGGCACCTGTCGACATCATGACGTGCCCAGCAAACGCTGCACGATCTACAACGACAGGCCCGATATATGCCGGGTGGATCGGCAATATGAGCTGCACTACGCCAACCGGTATGGCTGGGACGAGTTTGTGAAGCTTAATGTTCAGGTATGTGAGGTGCTGCAAGAGCAGTCGCCACAAGGCTAGATCTGCTGCCTACGCAATCCGCCAATCATCGCCCGGCATGATGCGTCGCATGAACTCATCGAAGAGCGGTACCGTGAACGCCGTATCACCGTGGCTCGGGCTATAGATCATCCCTTTATCGATCAATGCACTACGCAACGGCGCGAGCGTGGAAACCTTCCGCTCCAGGCGCGCCGCAATATCCCCAGAGCGATGCGGACCGGCACCCAGATCCGCCATGCCACGCAGGTACTTCTTTTCCGCTAGCGTAAGGCGGTCAAAGCGCACCCGGAAGAAGCTCTCATCCAGTGTGGCAATCGCCTGCTCTGAAGCAGTTTCGACATCAGCGCTGGTGATGGGGCTCTGCGTGGCTACATCCCATGAATGCTTGCCCCACTCCTGCAGGAAGTAGGGATAGCCCTGTGAATGTGCCAGCACACTTCCCAGCGCCGCCTCTTCGAATGCCACACCTTCATCTTCTGCAGGCCGTACTACCGCAAACCTTGCGGCCTCAGGAGCAAGCGGGCCGATCTCAGGGAAGTCGAACAGTCGCTCCGCATAGGATTTCGCGTTACCACAACGCCCACGCAATTGGGGCAGGCCAGCCCCAACCAGCGTGACAGGTAACTGGCCCTGGGCACAGCGATGCAAGGCTGTAATCAACGCGGCCAACTGATCTTCGGCAACGTACTGCAACTCGTCGATGAACATCACCAGCGCCGTGTCGGCGCGCTGTGCGGCCTTGCCGGCCTCCTCCAGCAAGGTCGCCAGGTCGCCTTCCAGGTCACCGTTATCAGCCAAGCCAGGTTCTGGCTCCAGGTCCAGGCCTACTTCTATGTCCGCGTAGGCAACCTTCAACGACTTTGCAAAACCGGCAAGGGCTCGCAACCCCCGTTGAGCCAGGTCCCGAGCCGCTTCCACCCGGCTCAGGCGAAGCAGCGCCAGGCGCAATTGAGGCGCCAACAATGCGGGTAGCGAACGGTTTTCCGGCGCCTCCATGCGTATGGCATGAACGCCCTCGGCCTCGGCTTCAATGCGCATTTTTTCGAGCAGTACAGTCTTGCCCACGCCGCGCAAGCCGACCATCAGCACGCTCTTCGCCGCTCGGCCTCGGCGAATGCGGGCGATTGCGATGCTTACCTGCTTGAGCAATGCGTCGCGACCAGCCAATGCCGGCGGCGGCGCGCCTGCTCCCGGGGAATAGGGATTAGCGATCGGGTCCATGACTTATACCGAGTTTAGGAAAGTTATCGAGTTTAGATAACTTAACTAATTTCACTTGATTCGGCAATGTCAGCAAAAGCGAGCCCCTGGGCACAGCACTTTTCTTGAGACCCGACGGTGTTGCCGCTAGCACTTCCGGGCTGTTGCTGGGCACCTTTCACAACCAGAAGCGACAGTGAACCTTTGTGGCAGCAGTGGCTCAGTTGTGCAAAGCGCGCTTACCACTCCGACAAGGGATTGCCATGAGAGATGCCCCGTCCACCGCCCTTCCCCAGGCTCGCATCGAACGTGAACTGAGCCTGCGGGCGGTGCTCACCGGCGTAGTGCTGGGCATTCTGCTGACACCCTCGAATGTGTACGCGGGCCTTCGGATCGGCTGGTCGTTCAACATGTCGATCATCGCCTTGCTGGTCGGCTTCGCCCTTTGGCAGGGCCTGGCGGGGCGCAGCAAGGGCCGGTCCGCCTGGACGTTGCACGAAAGCAACATCAACCAGACCGTGGCCTCGGCCGCCGCGTCCATCGTTTCTGGCGGGCTGGTCGCGCCGATCCCCGCCTATACCCTGCTCACCGGTCACCAGCTGGACCCGCTGCCGATGATGGCCTGGGTGTTCTCCGTGAGCTTTCTGGGCATCTGGATCGCCTGGTATCTGCGCCCCGCCCTGCTCGATGACCATGGCCTGAAGTTCCCTGAGGGCATGGCGACCCTGGAGACATTGCAGCAGATCTACCGCCACGGCCACGAAGCCATGATGCGGATAAAGGTGCTGTGCAGCGCCGCGTTGCTGTCGGGGCTGGTGAAGTGGATTGACGGGTTCGTCTGGGCGATCCCGCGCTGGGCACCCTCGCCTGTGCTCGAGCGCCTGACCTTCACGCTTGATCCTTCGCTGATGCTGGTCGGCTTCGGCGGCATCATCGGTATCCGCGTGGGCCTGACGCTGCTGTTCGGCGCCGCGCTGGCCTGGGGCGGGCTGGCACCGTGGCTGATCGACCATGCCCTGGTGGTTCTGGCCCCGAACGCCAGCGGCCCACAGTTCGCTGCCCTGGTGGAATGGTTGTTGTGGCCGGGCGTCAGCCTGATGGTATGCGCGACCCTGACTTCATTGTCGGTCCGCCTGTTGCAAATGCCCCGGCAAAAGCCTACCGCCCCGCTGGCTAGTCGGTCAGCGCACCCCCGTGGGCGATTTTCCCTGGCACCTGCGTGCGGGCTGTTATTGTCCATCGCGCTGGTGGTGGCGTTACAGGCGTTGCTGTTCGGCATCGACTGGTGGATGGCGCTGCTGAGCATTCCCTTGGCGATATGCCTTGCGGTGGTCGCCGCGCGCGTGGTCGGCGCCACCGGTATTGCGCCGATCGGCGCCATCGGCAAGCTGTCGCAGCTCAGCTTTGGCCTGGTCGCCCCAGGCCAGGTGGCCATCAACCTGATGAGCGCCAACACTGCCGGTGGCGCGGCCGGGCAAGCCACCGACCTGATGAACGACTTCAAGGTTGGCCAGGCGATCGGCGCGACGCCACACAAGCAACTGATTGCACAGTGCCTGGGCATCCTAATCGGCAGCGTGGCCGGCGTGCTGGTGTACCTGGTGCTGATTCCCGATCCGCAGACCCTGCTGCTTACCGAGCAATGGCCCGCACCGGCCGTGGCGACCTGGAAAGCCGTGGCCCAGACCCTGATGCAGGGGCTGGGGGCGCTGTCGCCGGAGCTGCGCTGGGCGATCGTGGCCGGCAGCGCGGCAGGCGTACTGCTGGGCGCGCTGGACAGCCTGCTGCCGCAATGGGTGGCGCGCTGGCTGCCGAGTACCGGCGCGCTGGGGCTGGCGTTCATACTGCCGGCATCGATCAGCATGATGATGGGGCTTGGCGCGGTGGTTACCTGGCTGGTCGGCTGCCGTTGGCCGAGCGTTACAGCGCGGTTTGCGATCACGGCCGCAGCGGGGTTGATTGCCGGGGAAAGCATTTCCGGGGTGGCGGCATCGTTCTGGGAGATGGTGCGGATGCTGTAGCGGCTGGCATGGCGCGGCCATGCTGCCTGGGCAGCCCATCGCGCGTTCACGCTTGACCCACACCCTCCCCCCGCCACATGCTCGATCGCTCCACCCACGCTCAAGGAACGATTGCATGAAGCTGGAAACCCTCGCCATCCACGCAGGCTTCAGCCCCGACCCGACCACCCGGGCAGTGGCCGTACCGATCTACCAGACTACTTCCTTCGCCTTCGACGACACCCAGCACGGCGCCGACCTGTTCGACCTGAAGGTGGCCGGCAACATCTACTCGCGCATCATGAACCCCACCAACGACGTGCTCGAGCAGCGCATGGCCGCCCTGGAGGGCGGGGTTGGCGCGCTGGCGGTGGCCTCGGGCATGGCGGCCATCACCTACGCCATCCAGACCGTCGCCGAGGCCGGCGACAACATTGTCTCGGTGGCCAAGCTGTACGGCGGCACCTACAACCTGCTGGCCCACACCCTGCCGCGCATGGGCATCCACACCCGCTTCGCCGCCCACGACGACATTGCCGCCCTCGAAGCATTGATCGATTCGCGCACCAAGGCGGTGTTCTGCGAGTCCATCGGCAACCCTGCCGGCAATATCGTCGACATCGCCGCGCTGGCCGAGGCCGCCCACCGCCATGGTGTGCCGCTGATCGTCGACAACACCGTGGCCACCCCGGTGCTGTGCCGGCCGTTCGAGCACGGTGCCGATATCGTCGTGCACTCGCTGACCAAGTACATCGGCGGCCATGGCACCAGCATCGGCGGCATCGTCATCGACTCCGGCAAGTTCCCTTGGGCCGACAACAAGGAACGCTTCGCCCTGCTCAACACCCCCGACCCGTCCTATCACGGCGTCACCTACACCGAAGCCTTCGGCCCCGCCGCCTTCATCGGCCGCTGCCGCGTGGTGCCGTTGCGCAACACAGGCGCAGCGCTGTCGCCGTTCAACGCCTTCCTGATCCTGCAAGGCCTGGAAACCTTGGCCCTGCGCATGGAGCGCCACACCGAGAACGCGCTGAAGGTCGCCCGCTACCTGCAAGCCCACGAGCAGGTGGCGTGGGTGAAATATGCAGGGCTGCCCGACCACCCCGAGCATGAACTGGCCCGGCGCTATACCGGCGGCAAACCAGCGTCGATCCTGTCGTTCGGCATCAAGGGCGGCCAGGCGGCCGGCGCGCGCTTCATCGATGCACTGCAGCTGGTGGTGCGCCTGGTGAACATCGGCGACGCCAAGTCGCTGGCCTGCCACCCCGCCTCCACCACCCACCGCCAGCTCAACGACGAGGAGCTGGAGAAGGCCGGCGTGCCACGGGACATGGTGCGCCTGTCGATCGGCATCGAGCACAGCGACGACATCATCGCCGACCTGGCCCAGGCGCTGGAGGCCAGCCGCGGTTGATTCATCTGCGCCCTACCCAATGCCTACGGCGGGCGCACCTTTCGCACATATGGATAGCCCTGCGATGACCCTGTTCTACCTCAAGCTGATCGTCACACCTCTCCTGATGTGGGCCATCTCCCTCGCCTCGCGTCGCTGGGGCGGCCTGCTCGGCGGGTTGCTGTCCGGCCTGCCGATCACCTCGGCACTGGTAATGACCTTCCTGTGCCTGGAACAGGGCACGGCCTTCGCCCTGGGTGCGGTGCCCGGCGCGCTGGGCGGCCTGGCGGCGGTGCAGGCCACTTACACTTTCTACCTGTTCGCTACACGCAGGCTCGGCATCGGCCCGGCCGTATTGCTGGCGATGCTGTTCTATGGTGTAGCGGCCTATGCGTTTACCCACGGGGGCAACCTGTACCTGTCGATTGCCGTGGCGCTGGTGCTGATTGGCGTGCTGATACGCGCCAGCGGCCGCGAGCCCAGGCCGGATGCCCTGGCCCGGCCACGGCAGCGGTTTTGGGAGATCCCTCTGCGCATGGCGTCTGCCACTTCGTTGCTGATGGTCATCACAAGCCTGGCCAACTGGCTGGGCCCGGCGGCCAGCGGCATGCTGGCGCCGATCCCGGTGATTGCCTGGCCGCTGGTGGTGTTCGCCCATGTGCGGAATGGCCGTGCCGGAATGGCAGCGATGGTGCGGGGCAATGCGATCGGGGCGGTGGGGGTGATTGCGTTTTATCTGGTATTGGCAGGGCTGCTCGAAAGGTGGGGCGTGGCCGTTACCATCAGCCTGGCCATGCTCTGCGCGGTAGTGCTGACCGTCGCGCTGGCCACTGTATTGCGACGGGCGTGATCGCCCGGCGCTGTCGACGCCAAGCATAAAAATCAGGTGGCCACGATGGCCTTCTGTGGAGGAGTCGGGAAGGAGTGATCGCCGTACCGTTACTTTCCGGTTTCTTGATCAAGCCGATTCAAATGCAACCAGGAACACCACAGACTCGCGGAACAACCACCTCCCAACGGTCGCATTTCTGGCGCGGCCGATACTGCTCCTCGCTATCCTCCAAAAACCGAATCACCACACCCGCAACCTCGCATCGCTCAACCTCAAGATCAAGCTTGAAGGACTGCGAAGTCCGCCCAACCCTTCGCCCCTGACTATCCAGCACAAGGTAGCGCTCACCCTGCTTTTCAAGCTTCAGCTCTGCCCCAGGCTCCAAGCAGCTCAGCGCCTCATGGATGAGATCTGTTACAGGGCTACGTCCGGCATAGCCAATATCAATGTCCTTCAGACTGAGCTGCAGGTAACGCCGCTCCAGGGCTGCACTGTAATTGCCGGTAAAAAATTGCTGCCCGATGTCAGCCGACAAACTCCCACTAAAAGGATTCGATGCACTGAACTCACACAGCGTCAGCGTCTGCTCTGCACGTGTCATCCCCACGTAATACAATCGGCGCTCATCGTTGAGCCCCTCGGGCTGCACACTCCAGCCACCATCAAGCAGAACGACATGCCTGAACTCGAGGCCTTTCGCTGAATGCACCGTACCTAGATACAGGCCACTCCTGGGCTGCTGCCGCATCTCCCGAGCATAGTCGTAGAGCCAGTCCACGATTGCAGCACTGTTGAGCTGGCACTCGCCCAACTCGACCTGCAATTGGGTGAAAGCCTCCTGAAAAAAACTGCGCCAGCTCTCACTCACCCCCGCCGATACCTGCTGCCACGCCAGCGCAGCGGAAAGCGCCTCGTTGATTTCGCGAAGCTGATCAACAACCGACACAAAATCACGTTGTCGAGTGATGGGCAGCGCACTGTCTTTATCCGAGGCCAGGAAGTACGGAACCCCAGCAAGCTCGCAAAGCGCCTGGACTGGCCATAAATACTGATGGGTACGGGCAAGAATGGCGCATCCACTCCAATCACCGTCCTCCAGCGCCAGCAGCCGCTTGAGTTCACCGACAGCAGCCTGTGCCTGAAGATTACCGACAGCTTTGTCGCTGGATTCAACGGCCAGTCGCAAAACACGCCCCGATCGATCTGAATCAAGCGTCTGCCACTGCCCACCGAGAGGATCTGACTGACGTTCTCGGTTAATTCGGATGGGATAAGAGGCTTTCAGGCGCCCCGGGTTATTGCCGACCAGCTGATTTGCTGCGGCAATGATGCGTTGAGTGGATCGATAGTTCTCGACGAGGTAGCTGGTCGCAGCAGAATAGTCCTCCCGAAAGCGTTCGATGTAGCGATTATTGGTGTCGCGCCAAGCGTAGATGTTCTGATCATCGTCCCCCACCGCCAAAATGCACAAATGCCCTTCCTCACCGGTCTGTCTACCGGCAAGTGCGCTCACCAAACGGTATTGTAGGGCATCGATGTCCTGGTATTCATCAACCAGGATGTAGCGGTAGCCACGCAACAACTGTTCACGCAGGTCGTCATCGCCATCGGCAGTTCCTTTCCCCTCCAGAAGCTCGACAGCATTCACCAAAACCTGCTTCAGAGCGCCCTCGTCGACAACATCCCTGCGCTCAAAGCGAGTGCCTGTCAGGCGCATGGCCATGCTGTGGTAGGTCATGACGCTGACACCGTAGGCATCAGCCCCAACCAGGCTTAAAAGACGCTTACGAATGTCATTGGCCGCATGCCGATTGAAGGTCAACGCCACAATGGCATAGGCTGGAATTCGTCGAACACGCAGCAGGTAAGCGATACGGTGAACGATTACACGAGTTTTGCCAGACCCTGGCCCCGCCAGTACCAATCGATTAACGTCATCGTCATCGGCGACGATGAGTCGTTGCTGAGTGCTCAGATCCTCAACAATGGAACTCCAGGACGCTTCACTGGTGGCATGCTTGAGCACCTCCTCGCGGCCGGCAAAGTAGCGTTGTAGAAAAGTATCTTTGGAGTCCGTGAAGTAATGCAGTACCAGCTTGAGCGCGTTCGCCATCTCCTTCAGTGCAACCTCGGCATACTCGCGCATCACGTGGACCTGGATACGCTTCTCGCTGTAATGCTCATCGAGCCGTAGGTAATCGTCCTTGAGATAGCTGCCCTTCTTGTCGGTATTGACCTCAATGGTCATTGCCCGACGCATTACGGTCATACCGTGGTTGAGCGTCAGCACCTCCTGCTTGTGCAGATACAACAGCACATGCTCAATTGCTCTGTGGCGTTGACTCGGGGGAATGACCTGAGAGAGCTCCAGGTCCGACTCGATCAAGCCGACCAATTCACCGAAGGTAGACTGCACCATCAGATCCTTGCCCTTGGAAGCCGGAGCCAGCTTTCTGATCAAGAACTGAAGCAGCTTGCTGGCAATGACTCGGCGCTTTTCACCCAAGCGTTCAATCTGTGACCAGCTGTACTTACCTTGAATTTTCAGTTTGATGAAGTCGTGATTGACCGTCTTCAGTTCAAAACTCGTACGCGGCTGACTGTTACTTTCACGATCTTGAGAGAGGCTGCGCAGCAGACGAAGCACTTGCAACGGAATGACATCCTCGTTCTCCAGCCTGGCTTTGAGCCCCGCCGTCAGAGCCGCGAGATTGAGATCCTGCCAACTTCCATCCTCGGCATCTGGCGCTAGTTCGCCAAGTACCTCGAACAGCGCCGCCTCCAATGCCAAGGTCTGTGCCAAGCGTTGAGTGGAAGCCCCCGCCACGCCGTGACGCAGTAATACAGTCAACTGGGTGTCATTGACCAGTAACCCCAGCTCTTCCATCTGCTTCAGGGTGCTAACGACTTCCTCAGACGTCAGGCTGGTGAGCGACATCAAGTTGTCCGTGTTCACCCGCTCATCAGCGTCGGCCTGATAGAGGTACTTCAAAATCGCGCCGAACTCTTCACGGCGGCGCTCCGACAGATCGGCCTTAAGCAAACGCTGTTTCGCATCCACTTCGCCGAGGCTCAGGCGCGCCGGAAAAATCTGTGTGCTGTTTTCCTCTCGCTTGAGGTAATGTCCTCGTTCCAACCAGGCGACCGCGGTGACCACTTTGGTTTCAGCATCGCTGTCATCCGCGTCGAACGAGGTCTCGACGGTTTCATCCATGAGAATCTCGCCAGCGGTGATGACCAATTCGCCACCCTTGCGCCTGGCGTACTCGAAACGCAGCTTGCGCAGAATTTGTTGGATGTCACGTAAACTGAGCCTGGAACGCTCACACAACCCAAATTGGGTCTCGATATCCTGAGAGTCATAAAGCAGCACACAGCGTGCTGCATCCTGATCACGCCCCGCCCTTCCAGCCTCTTGCAGATAGTTCTCCAGCGAGCCTGGGATATCCGCGTGAACTACCAGCCGGATATCAGACTTGTCGACGCCCATGCCAAACGCATTGGTGGCGACAATGATGCGGAGCCGCCCTGCTTTGAAATCGTCCTGGATGTCTTTCTTTTCGTTGGGCTCGAGCCCCGCGTGGAAATGACGGCACAACCATCCCTGCTCGACCAGAAACGCTGAAAGCTCTTCAGCGCCCTTACGGCTTGCAACGAAAACGACCGCCCCACCGTCCTGGCTACCGAGTTGATCCTCTAGCAGCTGATGGGTTCTAGGCCATTTCTCACCTCGACTGCAGGGCAACACTTCAAAGCCAAGATTCGTCCGCTCATGGGTCCCCAGGAACTGATCGAACTCAATCCCGAGGCTTTCCTTGAAATGCGCGCGGATGTCAGCCAATACATCCGGTTTGGCCGTTGCTGTGAAGCAGCCAATGGGAGCCAGGGATCGATCGCCGGTGTGCTCACGAATGAAGCGCGAGGCATACAGGTAATCCGGGCGGAAATCATTCCCCCACTTCGACAAGCAGTGGGCCTCATCGAAAATCCAGGCACCGATCTGGCGTTGGCGTATCGCACGCCGGAAAGCCTTGTTGCGGAACTGTTCAGGAGACACCAGCAGGATACCGACATCGCCCATCTGGACCTTCTCCAGCACGTCCGCGCGCTCAGGCATGGTCAGCAGGCCATTGAGCGTCGCAGCGCACTGCACATTGCGTTCCAGAAGCCCGTCAACCTGATCCTTCATCAGCGACTGCAGAGGCGAAATGATGATGGTCAGGCTGCCGTTGCGATGAAAGCGATTCAGCGCCGGCAACTGGTAGCACAGCGATTTACCACCACCGGTTGCCAGGATCGCAAGCACATGCCGGCCCTGCATGCCTGCAAGAACCACATTGTGTTGCAGACTCTCACCGGGTCGCTCGTAGCGGAAATCAGCAAAGCCGAAGTATCGCTTGAGCTCATGGCGTGGATCATGGGTGGTACGGCAGTACCGGCAGTCTGAACGGTCACAGGGAACGTCCCGGAGCTCAGTAATCAGTCGCCCGACAGCGGGGAACTGATGCCGTACCCATGGTGCAAGCACAGAATTGCCGCCAGACACCCTCAACCACGCCAGGGCATAGGCCAAGGGCAGATGCAAAACCTTCTGCTCAAGATCCGTGCTCAGAAGAGCGTCCAGTCGAGCTCTACATACCTTCAGATCACGATCCAATGAGGGATCGGTTTCCACCAGCAGACTCGGAATGAGCCGCTGCAGCTCCGAGATTGGAACTGCAGTCTCTCCCGTTAGCGAAGCGAAGAATGATCCCAGATCACTCTTCAGGCTCGGGGCAAGCAGTGCGTGGTAGCAGAGCAGCTCAGCACGGTTGGTCTCATTCAGCTGCGCGAATGCATCTCGCTGATCGCTGAACAGAACCAGAGTCGAACGACAGTCCGCAAGCGGCGAGTTGAGGCTGTCTCGGATGAGTTTGTAATCCTTGACCAGCCGGTGATACGGGTTCTGCGGAAAGGCCAGCGGAGACAAACGCAAGGTATCGATGACTGGCAGTACGTGCAGCGCTAAGTCAGGTGCCTGCTGTTTGAGGATCGGCAAGTCATGCTCGATGACGTTATGCCCCAGGAGAAAACCAGCACCTTCGGACAACGCATCAACTTCAGCAAGAATTTCAGGGAGGTTTTTCGAGACCTTGCGATCAAGCTCGACACCCAGGTCAGGCCGAGCCGCCCCAACCTTGAAGATACGATCTGGGCCCCCCTCCTTTCCGGGAGCGACTTCCAGATCGAGAACCAAGCTCTTGGGCTGGGGAACTGATGACATCCCTGATGCAACCCCTACTGTTGCTTGCAAAATGCCTGGTTGCACTTTAAAGGTAAAGCGCCATACAAGAAAGCGTAAGCGTTCGATCGAACGGCCAGTCGCCCCGGCCAGGCCGCTCCTGCAACTGACCGCGTTAAACGATCAGGTGAAGCTGGCTCTGCCCTGCTCCACCACTTCGAGCTACGATAACGCCTCGTCCTCCCAAGGCCCGGACAGCGCCATGCCCAGAACGAGCAAAGTCACCGACCCGTCCTACGAGTTGATGGACGACCACGAAGGCCACTCGCTGATCTACCGCCAGCACGGCTTCCCCAGCCCGCTGGTGCGCTGGCACTTTCACAAGGAATACGAGCTGCACCTGATCGTCGCCAGTGCCGGCAAGGTATTCATTGGTGACTACATCGGCAACTTCGCCCCCGACACGCTATTCCTCACCGGCCCCAACCTGCCGCACAACTGGATCAGCCAGATGGCCCCCGACGAGGTGGTGGACAAGCGCGACATGCTGGTCAACTTCACCGACGAAGTGCTGGAGGACGGTAGCCAGGTGTTCTCCGAGCTTGGCCAACTGGCCCCGCTGCTGGCCAGGGCGCGCTATGGCATCGAGTTCCGCGACCCGGCGCTGATCGCCGAAAGCCGCATGCTGCTGCAACGCATCGCCGACAGCCGCGGCATGACCCGCCTGGGATACTTTTTTATCCTCATGGAACAGCTCGCCGCCTGCGAGGACTACCACCTGCTGTCCACCGTCACCTCCTCGCAACTGGCCGACGAGCACCATGTGGAACGCATCAACCGGGCGGTGGACTATATCTTCCAGCACTATGCCCAGGACCTCACCCAGAACGAGGTGGCCGAGCACCTGGGGATGACCCCCACCTACTTCTCGCGCTTCTTCAAGCAGGCCGCGGGGCGCGGTTTTGTCGAGTTCGTGAACCGCCTGCGGGTCAGCAAGTCGTGCGAACTGCTGGCCAAAAGCGAGCTGCCGGTGACCGAAGTGTGCTTCGAATCGGGCTTCAGCAACCTGTCCAACTTCAACCGGCGCTTCCAGCAACTCAAGGGCATGACCCCCTCCAGCTACCGCAGCCTGGTGACCCAGCGGCTGACCGAACAGAACCGCCCCTGAGCCCAAGCGCTGCAAAAAAGTATCAGTGCGAGTGCAGGCGAGGCTTTGTCGGCATCGCCGTGGGGCGGTGTAATCGGCGGCGAGCGACACAAAAACAATAATGTCTTCCGCGCCGTCACCCGGCCCGGTAAGGGGGTTCACCGATGAACAACTCGATCAAGACCTGCCTGGCCGCCGCCTGCCTCAGCCTGCCGCTGTTCACCCAGGCCGCCGAAACCCTGACCATCGCCACGGTCAATAACAACGACATGATCCGCATGCAGCGCCTGGCCAAGGTGTTCGAGCAGCAGCACCCGGACATCAAGCTGAAGTGGGTAGTGCTGGAAGAAAACGTGCTGCGCCAGCGCCTGACCACCGACATTGCCACCCAGGGCGGGCAGTTCGACGTGCTGACCATTGGCATGTACGAGGCCGCGCTGTGGGGCGCCAAAGGCTGGCTGGCCCCGATGAACGACCTGCCCGCCGACTACAGGCTGGACGATGTGTTCCCCTCGGTGCGCAATGGCCTGTCGGCGGGCGGCACGCTATACGCCCTGCCGTTCTACGCCGAAGCCTCGATCACCTATTACCGCAAGGACCTGTTCGAAAAGGCCGGGCTCAGCATGCCCGAGCAACCGACCTGGACCCAAATCGGCGAGTTCGCCGCCAAACTCAACCACCCCGACCAGGACCAGTACGGCATCTGCCTGCGTGGCAAGGCCGGCTGGGGCGAGAACATGGCGCTGATCGGCACCGTGGCCAACGCCTTCGGCGCGCGCTGGTTCAATGAGCAGTGGCAGCCGGAGTTCAGCGGCAGCGAGTGGAAAAACGCGCTGAACTTCTACGTGAACACCCTCAAGCAGTACGGCCCACCCGGCGCCTCCAGCAACGGCTTCAACGAAAACCTCGCGCTGTTCAACAGCGGCAAGTGCGCGATGTGGGTCGATGCCAGCGTCGCCGGCTCGTTCGTCACCGACAAGGCCCAGAGCAAGGTCGCCGACCAGGTCGGCTTCGCCTTCGCACCGAAGGAGGTCACCGACAAGGGCGCCACGTGGCTGTACTCATGGGCACTGGCGATCCCCACCAGCTCCAGGGCCAAGGACGCCGCCAGAACCTTCAGCACCTGGGCCACCTCCGAGGCCTACGGCAAGCTGGTGGCCGAGCAGGAAGGCGTGGCCAACGTACCGCCTGGCACCCGCGCCTCGACCTACAGCGACGCCTACCTGGCCGCGGCCCCCTTCGCCAAGGTGACACTGGAATCGCTCAAACGCGTCGACCCCGACCACCCCACCCTGAAGCCTGTGCCCTATGTGGGCATCCAGCTGGTGACCATCCCCGAGTTCCAGGCCATCGGCACTCAGGTCGGCAAGCTGTTCTCTGCCGCCCTCACCGGGCAGATGAAGGTGGACCAGGTGCTGGCTGCGGCCCAGCAGTCGACCGAACGCGAGATGAAACGCGCCGGTTATCCCAAGTAACAGCCACCCCGAGCAGCCATGACCTGACCGTTGCCGCGCCGCACACCCGCGCGGTGGCGGCCGGCCGCTCGCCCTTTTCGACGCACACGGAGTCGCCATGAACACTTCGGCCCTAGACAGCCCGAGCCTAGCCACCGCGCGCCCCGGCAAACGCCGTGTCGGCCCCGGCTGGTTCCTGGTCAGCCCCTCGGTAGCGCTGCTGCTGTTGTGGATGATCGTGCCCCTGGGCATGACCCTGTACTTCTCGCTGATCCGCTACAACCTGCTGTATCCCGGCGAAAACGCATTCGTCGGCCTGGAAAACTTCACCTTCTTTGTCACCGATGCCGGCTTCCTGCCCGGCGCCCTCAACACCCTGACCCTGGTCGGCAGCGTGCTGGCCATCAGCATCGTCCTCGGCGTGCTCATCGCCGCGCTGCTGGAAGCCGGCGAGTTCTGGGGGCGTGGGGTGGTGCGGGTGCTGCTGATCTCGCCATTCTTCATCATGCCCACGGTCAGCGCGCTGTTGTGGAAGAACCTGATCTTCCACCCGGTGTCGGGCATCCTTGCCGCGCTGTGGCGGCTGTTTGGCGCGCAGCCGGTGGACTGGCTGGCGCACTACCCGCTGCTGTCGATCATCCTGATCGTCTCGTGGCAGTGGCTACCGTTCGCCATCCTGATCCTGATGACCGCCATGCAGTCGCTGGACCAGGAACAGAAGGAAGCCGCACGCCTGGATGGTGCCGGCCCGCTGGCGATCTTCTGGCACCTGACCCTGCCGCACCTGGCTCGCCCCATCGCCGTGGTGGTGATGATCGAGACCATCTTCCTGCTGTCGGTGTTCGCCGAGATCTTCACCACCACCAGTGGCGGCCCGGGTTTCGAGTCCACCAACCTCGCCTACCTGATCTACAACCAGGCGCTGCTGCAGTTCGACGTGGGCATGGCCTCGGCGGGCGGGCTGATCGCCGTGCTGATCGCCAACATCGCCGCCATCGTGCTGGTACGCATGATTGGCAAGAACCTCACCGAACGCAGCTGAGGAGCCCGCCATGCTGACACTCAAGCAAAACCGCCGCCTGCACAATGCACTGCTCGGCCTGCTGTGCTGGGGCATCGCCCTGGTGATCTTCTTCCCGATCCTGTGGATGGTGCTGACCAGCTTCAAGACCGAACTGGATGCGTTCGCCACGCCGCCGCAGTTTTTGTTCACGCCGACACTGGAGAACTACCTGCACATCAACGAACGCAGCGACTACTTTGCCTACGCCTGGAACTCGGTGTTGATCTCGGTCTCGGCAACCCTGCTGTGCATGCTGATTGCCGTGCCGGCAGCGTACTCGATGGCCTTCTTCGAAACCCGCCATACCAAGCGCACGCTGCTGTGGATGCTATCGACCAAGATGCTGCCACCGGTGGGCGTGCTGATGCCGATCTACCTGCTGGCCAAGCAGTTCGGCCTGCTGGACTCGCGCCTGGCGCTGATCATCGTCTACACCCTGATCAACCTGCCGATCGTGGTGTGGATGGTTTACACCTACTTCAAGGATATCCCCGTGGACATCCTCGAAGCCGCGCGGCTGGACGGCTCAGGCACCTGGCATGAGATTGTCCGCGTGCTGCTGCCGATCGCCCGCGGCGGGTTGGCCTCGACCCTGCTGCTGTCGCTGATCCTGTGCTGGAACGAGGCATTCTGGTCACTGAACCTGACCTCATCCGCCGCCGCGCCGCTGACGGCGCTGGTGGCGTCCTATTCAAGCCCCGAAGGGCTGTTCTGGGCCAAGCTCTCGGCCGTCTCGACCCTGGCCTGCGCGCCGATCCTGATCTTTGGCTGGGTCAGCCAGAAGCAGCTGGTGCGTGGCCTCTCGTTCGGAGCCGTGAAATGAACCGCATTCATGCCCCTGTAACACAGCCCCTGTGGGAGCGGGTTCACCCGCGAAGCAGGCGACTCAGTGTCAGGCACCGGCTGCGCCGGTGTTCGCGGGTGAACCCGCTCCCACAGGGTCCAGCTAACTCCTATCAATTCCTGGCCACCGCAGAGGTAACCCGACATGGCTGACCTGAAGATCCGCAACCTGTACAAAGGCTTCGATGGCCACGCCATCATCAAGGGCATCGACCTGGACGTGCGCGACCGCGAGTTCGTGGTGTTCGTCGGCCCGTCCGGCTGCGGCAAGTCCACCCTGCTGCGGGTGATCGCCGGCCTCGAAGAGGTCAGCGGCGGCAGCATCACCCTGGACGGTGCCGACATCACCGACACCGCCCCGGCCAAGCGCAACCTGGCGATGGTGTTCCAGACCTACGCCCTGTACCCGCACATGACCGTGCGCAAGAACCTCTCCTTCGCCCTGGACCTGGCCGGCGTCAGCAAGCAGGAAGTGGCCGCCAAGGTCGACAACGCCGCGCGCATCCTCGAACTGCAACCGCTGCTCGAGCGCAAGCCTCGCCAGCTTTCCGGCGGCCAGCGCCAGCGGGTGGCGATCGGCCGGGCGATCGTGCGCAACCCGAAAATCTTCCTGTTCGACGAACCACTGTCCAACCTCGACGCCGCCCTGCGCGTACAGATGCGCCTGGAGCTGGCACGCCTGCACCAAGAGCTGGCCGCGACCATGATCTACGTGACCCACGACCAGGTCGAGGCGATGACCCTGGCCGACAAGGTGGTGGTGCTCAACGGTGGGCGCGTCGAACAGGTCGGCTCGCCGCTGGAGCTGTACCATCACCCGGCCAACCTGTTCGTGGCGGGCTTTCTCGGCACCCCGAAGATGGGCTTCCTGCGTGGCCACCTGAGCCGCAACCAGGGCAACCAGTGCGAGGTCGCCCTCGAATGCGGCAGCCGCATCGCCCTGCCCCTGTGCGCAGGCGACCTGCACACCGGCAGCCAGGTGACCCTGGGCATACGCCCCGAGCACCTGAACATCACCCTCGCCAGCCAAGGCGCCCCAGCTTCGCTGCAGGTGACCGCCGACGTCAGCGAGCGGCTGGGCAGCGACAGCTACTGCCATGTGCGTGCCGCCTCCGGGGAGATGCTCACCGTACGCGTGCGCGGCGACTTCGCGCCGGCCTTTGGTGAACAACTGGAGCTGACCTTCGACCCAGCCCACTGCCACCTGTTCGACAGCAACGGCCAGGCCTTGGACAAACGCCTGCAACAAGCGGCCTGAGGACTCCATGATGAAACTGAACCAAGCCAACCTCGGCCAGCTCCCGGCCACGGTCACCCGCCCCGCCTACGACCCCGGGCAACTGCGCCAGGGCATCGTGCACATCGGCGTCGGCGGCTTCCACCGCGCCCACCAGGCCGCCTACACCGACGCCCTGATGAACCTCGGCGAAGGCCTCGACTGGGCCATCTGCGGCGCCGGTCTGCGCAGCGAAGACCGCACCATGCGCGATGCCCTGGCCGCGCAGGACCACCTCTACACCCTGTTCGAACTGGGTGACCAGCCCGACACCGAAGTGCAGGTGATCGCCGCCCTCAACGGCATGCTGCTGGCCGAGGACGGTGCCGGCGCGCTGCTGGCCAAGCTGGCCGAGCCCGCCATCCGCATCGTCTCGCTGACCATCACCGAAGGCGGCTACTGCATCGATGACAGCACCGGAGAATTCCGCGCCGACCTGCCACAGGTGCAGCACGACCTGGCCAACCCACAGTCTCCGCACAGTGTGTTCGGCTTTCTCTGCGAAGCCTTGCGCCGCCGCCGCGCGGCCGGCAGCGGGCCGTTCACCGTGATGTCCTGCGACAACCTCCCGCACAACGGCGATGTGGCGCGCAAGGCGCTGCTGGCCTTCGCCCGGCTGCTCGACCCTGAGCTGGCCGAGTGGATCGGCGGCAATGTCAGCTTCCCCAACGCCATGGTTGACCGCATCACGCCGATGACCAGCCCCGCCCACCGCCAGCAACTGCTCGAGCGCCATGGCGTCGAGGATGCCTGGCCAGTAGTGTGCGAGCCGTTCCTGCAATGGGTGGTGGAAGACAAGTTCGTCGCCGGGCGCCCGGCCTGGGAAAAGGTCGGCGTGCAGTTCACCAACGACGTCACGCCCTATGAAGCGATGAAGATCAAACTGCTCAACGGCAGCCACCTGGCGCTCACCTACCTGGGCTTCCTGCAGGGCTACCGCTTCGTCCACGAAACCCTCGCCGACCCGCTGCTGCATCGCTACATGCGCACCTTCATGGACCAGGACGTGACCCCGCAACTGGCCCCCGTGCCGGGTATCGACCTGGAGCGCTACAAGGCCAGCCTCAGCGAACGCTTCGCCAACCGCGCCATCGCCGACCAGCTGGAGCGCGTGTGCTCGGACGGCTCGTCGAAGTTTCCCAAGTTCATCGTGCCCACCGCCAACCGCCTGATCACCGATGGCAAGCCACTGGAACGCGTCGCCCTGGTGGTCGCGGCCTGGGCGGTGTACCTGCGTGGCGAAGACGAACACGGCACCCGCTACAGCATCCCCGACCCACGCGCCGCCGACTGCCAGGCGCGGGTGGTGCAGCGTGACGGCCTGGCCGCCCGGGTGCTCGGTGACGAGGCGATCTTCGGCACGGCGATACCGGCATCCAGGGCCTTCGTAAGCGCGTTCGAGCGCCTGTACGACAGCTTGCGCGAACACGGCGTGAGTGCAACCTTGCGCCAGGTCCTCGGCGACTGACCCGGAGCGTATCGACATGGATGAACTGTTCCTCGGCATCGACTGCGGCACCCAAGGCACCAAGGCCCTGGTGCTGGACGCCGGCAGCGGCCAGGTGCTCGGCCTGGGCAGCGCCGCCCACGCCCCACCCCAAGGCCGCGATGGGCGCCGCGAGCAGGACGCGGCCGACTGGCTGGCCGCCCTGCGCAGCGCGGTGGCCGGCGCACTGCGTGCGGCCGGTGTCGACGGTCGGGCGGTCCGCGCACTGGCGGTGTCCGGCCAGCAACATGGCCTGGTGCTGCTCGATACCGAGGGCCAGGTATTGCGCCCGGCCAAGCTCTGGTGCGATACCGAAACCGCGCCCGAGAACCAGCAACTGCTCGATGCACTCGGTGGCGCCGAAGGCTCGCTCGAACGCCTGGGGCTGGTGATCGCGCCAGGCTATACCGCGTCCAAGCTGCTTTGGACCAAGCGCCAACACCCCGACCTGTTCGCCCGCCTGGCTCATATCCTGCTGCCCCATGACTACCTCAACCACTGGCTGACCG
The DNA here is from genome assembly GCF_040546125.1 of Pseudomonas sp. UYEF17. Classification (NCBI taxonomy): domain Bacteria; kingdom Pseudomonadati; phylum Pseudomonadota; class Gammaproteobacteria; order Pseudomonadales; family Pseudomonadaceae; genus Pseudomonas; species Pseudomonas sp. UYEF17. The sequence goes on along the minus strand of NZ_JBEPNE010000006.1, from coordinate 232,505 downwards.
GCCGCGCCTGCAGCGAGCCCGGCGATGCCTCCGGTACCGGGTATTTCGACGTGCGCCGTCGAACCTGGGCCGCCGACGTGCTGCAACGCATCGAGCCGGGCGAGCGGCTGCTGGCAGCCTTGCCCGAGCTGGTCGAGTCCGGCGAGTGCATCGGCACCCTGCGGGAGCACGCCGCCAAGGCGCTGGGCCTGAGCCCGCAGACGTGGGTGGCCAGTGGGGGTGGCGACAACATGCTCGGCGCCATCGGCACCGGCAACATCGCCCCCGGCATGATCACCTTGAGCCTCGGCACCTCCGGCACCCTGGCGGCCCATGACGACCAGCCCCGAGTCAGCGCACAGGGCGAAGTGGCGACCTTCTGCTCCTCCAGCGGCGGCTGGCTGCCACTGATCTGCACCATGAACCTGACCAGCGCCTGCGCCCTGGTGCGCGATCTGCTGGAGCTGGACCTCGAGCGCTTCACCGAGCTTGCCGGCCAAGCGCCCATTGGCGCCGACGGTCTGCTGATGCTGCCCTTCTTCGACGGCGAGCGCGTGCCCGCGTTGCCCAACGCCAGTGCCAGCCTGCACGGCATGACCAGTGCCAACCTGACCCGCGCCAACCTGTGCCGGGCAGTGCTGGAAGGCACCTGCTTCAGCCTGCGCCACGGCCTCGACCTGCTGCGTACCAGTGGCTTGCAAGGCAGCGAAATCCGCCTGGTCGGCGGCGCGGCGAAAAGCCCGTTGTGGCGCCAGGTGCTGGCAGACCTGCTCGGCCTGCCAGTGGTGTGCCCGCAACAGACCGAAGCCGCCGCCCTGGGTGCTGCAATCCAGGCCGCCTGGAGCCTCGGCCGGCAGTCGGGCCATGGCGACAGCCTTGCAACCCTTTGCCAACGCTGCGTGGCCCTGGACGAAAGCACACGCACCCTGCCCCGCCCGGCACAGCAGGCCGAGTACCAGGTTGCCTATCAACGCTACCGGGATCATCTGCCGGCACGCTGATCGCCGGCCTTACCTTTCGTATTGGAGAACTCCATGTATCTGGTGTGTGGCGAAGCCTTGTTCGATGTGTTCAGCGTGGAAAACAGCCCCCGCAGTAGCGAGCTGGGCTTTACCGCGATTGCCGGCGGCTCGCCGTTCAATGTCGCGGTCGGCCTGCGCCGGCTGGGCGCGGACGCCGCGTTGTTCGGCGGCCTGTCCAGCGACTACCTGGGTGTGCGACTGCGCAGGGTGCTTGAAGAGGAAAACGTGGAGTGCGGCTACCTGGTGAGCAGTGATGCGCCAACCACACTGGCCATGGTCGGCCTGGATGCCAACGGCTCGGCGCAGTACCAGTTTCGCGGTGAAGGCTGCGCGGACCGACAGGTGCGGCTGGAACATCTGCCTGCGCTGGATGAGCGCGTGCGCGGGCTGCATGTGGGGTCGTACACCCTGGTGGTGACGCCCGTGGCCGATACGCTGATGGCGCTGGTGCAACGCGAAAGTGATCAACGCCTGATCAGCCTCGACCCGAACGTGCGGCTGAACCCGCAGCCGGATGTGGCACTGTGGCGGCGCCAGGTTGAAGCCTTTGCCGGCCGCGCACATCTGATCAAGGCCAGCGAGGAAGACCTGGCCCTGCTGTACCCGGGGCGCGCCCCCGCAGAAGTGGCTCGAGGCTGGCTTGGCGAACGGTGCAGGCTGGTGTTTGTCACGCATGGCGGTGACGGGGCAAGCGTGCATTGCGCGTACGGGTCATGGCTGCGTCCGGCGGATACGTCTTTACCGGTGCGCGATACCGTGGGTGCTGGCGATACGTTCCAGGCGGCAGTGCTCGCCTACCTCGCCAGGCTCGGAGCCGACAGCCCAGCAGGTTTGGCGATGCTTGAGCGTGACACAATCGATGCGATGCTTGCCTATGCGATCCGTGCTGCGGCGATCACCTGCTCCCGAGTGGGCCCGGACCTGCCGTTTGAGCATGAGGTATCGCTTATGGCCTGATGCGCTGGAGCGGGTTTACCCGAAAACACCGGCGAAGCCGGTGCCATGCACCGCGTTGGATTCTTCGCGGGCACGCCCGCTCCCACAGGATTACCACAACCTTCAAGGCAGCCACAGTACCTGTGGGAGCGGGTTCACCCGCGAACACCGGCGCAGCCGGTGCCAGCCACCGCGCTGGATTCTTCGCGGGCATGCCCGCTCCCACAGGGTTACCACAACCTTCAAGGCAGCCGCAGTACCTGTGGGAGCGGGTTCACCCGCGAACACCGGCGCAGCCGGTGCCATGCACCGCGTTGGATTCTTCGCGGGTAAACCCGCTCCCACAGGATCACCACAGCCTTCAAGGCAGCCACCGTACCTGTGGGAGCGGGTTCACCCGCGAACACCGGCGCAGCCGGTGCCAGCCACCGCGCTGGATTCTTCGCGGGCACGCCCGCTCCCACAGGATTACCACAACCTTCAAGGCAGCCACAGTACCTGTGGGAGCGGGCATGCCCGCGAACACCGGCGCAGCCGGTGCCATACACCGTGTCGGATTCTTCGCGGGTAAACCCGCTCCCACAGGGCCCTGCCCTATCAATGGTCACTCCCTGCGCTGATCCAGGTCTACCGCAGGCTGCTCCACGCTCTGCCTGCCGTCATCAGCCAAGCTGTCTTCCTCCTGCCAATCACCACCCTCTTCTTCGTTCATGAGCGGGTCGTCGTCAGGGTCGGGTATGGTCGGGCGGTCGGGGTCAACAGCCGGGTCGGGTGAAGTGGGCATGTCCTGGTTCGTGGCGCCTTGGGCATTCGGATCGGGGCTCATCGCTGCATACCTCGCAAGAAAAGGTGTGAACCGCATTCGTTCCGGGCAACTCCGTCAGCGAGGCTGCGGGTGCTCGGCAGAAACCGAATTGTTTGCCTGCACGTCCTCCATCTCCTCCTCGATCGGGCCTTCGTCATCCGAAGGTAGCGGGACCTCTCCGTCACCGCTGCCGGGCTGGGATTCGGTTTGCTTGAGGCCGGGGTCATTCTGATCGTTTGCCATGGACGTTCTCCTGAGTTTGCGCATTGATCGCGCATACAGGTCGGACGGAAAACGGCCACCAGCAGTGCCTTGGGTTCGACAGGTGGCGCAAAAGGCCGGGGTACCGATCATGGCCCCATATAGAGCTAAACCATTATTCAGAGACGTTTCCTACAAGCTTTTAGGAAGCCCAATGCCTCTCTGGAAAGCGATTCCCCGTTAGTGTTCAGAGGTCGACAAGGACCTGTCCAACACGAGGATCGCTCATGACCATCAGCCAACGTATTGCCCTCGCGATCGCCGAAGCCGGGCTGCCACACGACCAGTGCATGTCCTGCGAACGTCAGGGTCTGCCAATCCTGCCGCTGCGTCGCGCCCTGGTGCCGGATACCCGCCCCGAGTGTGTCTCCACCGTGGCGGATAACCGGCATATCACGGCGAAGATCGGCTTGCGCACCTTGCGCATGGGTTACCTGTATGTCCTGCTCGACCAGCAGGTCTGGCACGCCTATGCCGTCAGCGAGCAAGGTCATCTGCGCCGCTTCAACCCTTACGAGCCGCCAGACGGCCCGCCTTCGTCGCTGCCCGAAAAATGCGTGAACGCAGATCACGACATTCCTTCGGCCTTTCTCAACCTCGATACCACCAGGTACGCCAGCGCCTGGCTGGCCTTCTCCAGCGATCCCTGGCCGGTGAGCGTGCTGAACGCCTACAAGAGCGGCGCGTCGCCTGCGCATCGCTTCGAGGGCCTGGACCTGATCCAGGCCCGCAGCAATCCCGAGCTGCTGGGCATCGCCATGACGCCCGATAAGCTTGGGGTCGACCAGCAGGTATTCGAGTATGCCCAGCATGGCTGCGCCCCCTTCGACAGTGCGCATGGCTTCCACAGCCGCTGGTTGCGCCGGTTCGCCCTGCGCGGCTATCTGGTTAATGCGATCAACCGGCACCAGCTGGAAAACGGCGTGCTGGCAGTGGTGCTCGACGACACCGTCGGGCTGATTCAGGAGTACAACCATCAGCGGCTGAACTGGGTACTGAAGCGTCAGGCCTGGCGTGAAGAACCGATGCGGGCTTATCAGCTGCAGACCTCGCAGATCCTGCAGATCATTCGTGCCACGCACAGGGAATGGGCGGCGCAGAAGGTGCCGTCGCTGGAGCCGATGACGGGCGATGGGCCGCCGGTGTTCACCGACCCGGCAGTCGAGCGGCAGCTATTGGTCGAGCGTGCGCAGCAGGAGAGTGACGAGCGGCTTGAAGAGCGCTACCACGAACCGCAGCGGGCCGCGTTCCAGGCTGAATACGAGCAGCAGGAACGCGAGTTTCAGCGTTACATCGACAAGGACGCAAAGGCGTACGTTGCCTTGTTCGATACGCCCATGTTCAAGGTGGCCGAGGCGTACGACTACGACGGTAACGATCGCGAGTCCGGGGTGGCCTACGCCAAGACCATGGCACTGTGCCTGGGCGGTGGGGTAACGGAAGCTGTCGTCCCTCGCCTTGAACCGCATGTTCCCGCTTCCGGCACCAGCGAACTGCTCTGGTTGAAATGGCTGCAGGACCCGGACAGCCCGCCCTACCGCGCCTTGTTGATGCGGGATCGCTCTCTGCTGGCCGGGCTGCTGCCCAGTTTCTCCGCCACAGAAGCGATCAACTGGAACGACAGCGACAAGCTCTACGGCATGCTGAGCAAGATCATCGCCAGCGATGACGCCGGCCTACGCATGCGCAATACCCTCAAGCAGGCCATTGCGGAAACGCAGGGCGCGCTCAATGCGGCCAGTCAGCGGCTGGCGCCATGTCTGTCGCCTGGCATTCACAAAGCCGTGCGGCATCTGAACAGCGCCACGCAGTTTCTCTACAACGGCGTCCACCTGATCGAGCTGGAAGTGAAGATGAAGCTGGGCGAGTACTACGCCTTGCAGAGCGCCCACCTCCGGGAGTTGCAGCACAAGGCCAACGCGTCGATCGCCGAGGCGCGGGACCGGATGCGCCGCAATATCGATGACTTCGAGTTTGGCTCGATGAAGGCCATGCGCAAGGTGCGGCCGATCATCCAGCACGGGCTAATGAGCCTGGCCGTGCTCGACCCGCGGTTCACCAATACGATGATCAGCGTGACGGTGTGGGTCGAGGGCAAGGCCGAGGAAGTGCATGGGCGGTTGTTCAAGGAGGCCAGCATGGGGGTGACCCAGGCGAGCAGTGCGGCGCAGCTTGCCTTGGTGGATATCTCGGTGGCAGCGGGGACGCTGGAAACCGATGCGCGCAGGTTGTTGCACGGGATGAAGATCACGACGCAGCAGGCAGCCCGATTGGTTAGAACCGGTTTTTCCGGGTTGCGCGGGATTGCTGGCAGCTGGGAGGTTCTGCTGGCGATAGGCGGGTTGTATTTGCAGCAGGACAGTCTGGGCAGGAATCAGGAAAAGGCGGAGACAGAGATTGGGCCGAAGGCGCATGAGGCCAAGTTGGCGTTGCAAGGATCGTACTTGGGAGTGTTGGGAGGGAGTATCGAGCTAATTGGGCTCTTGTTGAGCTCAAGTACTAAGCATACTGGAAAATCGTGGGCTAGGGGCGCCTCAGAAACTGGAGTATCGCTGATAAAAATCGGTGCGATGATAGGTGCAATAACCGGAGTGATTGACTCAGTGCAAGCATTTTCTGCTGCTAAACGTGCAATGGCATCCGGGGACAATACAGCAGAAACGCATTATTTTCGTGCAGGTTTTTTGTACGCCTTTTCAACTGGAGCGTTTGTCTACGCAGTATTTAAGCCCCTCCTGTTCGGACCTTTAGGCCTGGCTATAATACTGGCACTCGCCGCCTATGCACTTACCCGCTCAGCTGAACAAAGCGAATCTGATTCATTAGAGCGTTGGGCGCGACGTTGCTGCTTTGGCAGAGGCGACGAAAGTCCGGTCGTGTCTTGGGGCACACCCGAATATGCAGATATAGCGTTTGCAGAACTTAATGCCGCCACGCTTGGCGTGCACGCGGCGGTTCATTTCGAATCCAAACGCATAAGCGACCCGACCACTTCCAAAATGGGTGGCTTGATCAGTTTGGAGCTAGAGCACAAACTAAAATTTTACATCATATTACCCAAATACAATGATGAGTATTCAGCCTATCGATGGACCCTATCAGTACATCGCCATGGTGACGGTACTTTCCCCGACTTTATTGGTGGAGAGACTCTCGCTCTTGATGAGCACCAACCTGTTCAAGTTGAGGCTCTTACCAAGACGGCTATATTTCACGACTTTTCTCAGCCAAATCTGCCTGATTATAAAATTGATATTTTAATGGAAAAGAAGCGACGGTCGCCTGACTCGGATAAGCCGTATCAGTCTTGGCTAGAGTTCACTGGAACGGCGGAGCTTATGGCGACAACTGGGCAGCATACAATAAGAGCCGCGACACTGCTGGTAAGGTATTGGCCAGATAGACGACTACCAGATGCATATGTCGAAACTTGTATTAGGGAAGCTAACGAATGAAAGCCAAGTCCAGAGTTCTTTGCGAGCGGGCTTTGCACTGGAGTCATGATCTGCCGGACGTCAGATCGGATGCAGTCCCGCGATTAAGTTTTGAGGATATAGATCCCTCGCCAAATTATTATGATTCGGTGTACCTAGAACTCCCTCGATCCACTGTCAGTTTGCGTGGCATCGCTGTATTAATAGGAGGACCGATACTAGCTTTTACTGCTGGTGCTTTTATCTACATGCCTGGGAAATTATTTGGTATTAATTGGTCGAGTGACTGGCATGTTGACCTCCTCGCCTCACTAATGCTTCTGGTCGGCATGTGGGCTACTGCGACATATGTAAAGATGGACCTGCTGCTCCCACGGGACGAACCAATCCGCTTTAATCGTCTGCGACGCAAGATTTATCTCTACCAATTCAGATTCCACTACATCTATCTGTTCAGCCGCAAACACTGGGGCGTCAAACCGGTCGCCTACAACTGGGACGACGTAACCGCCGAAGTCTACCGAGTCTACGCCCCCGGTCACGGCGGCCTGATCGAGAACGTCATGCTGTCGATCCGCAACCCAGAAACCAACGAAGTCATCGACCGCGTGTTCTTCACTCACGACCTCTACCACGGCGAAGCCTACTGGGCCATCGCCCGGCTATTCATGCAGCAAGGCCCCGAAGCCCTGCCGGAGTTCGTGCACCCACCCCGTGACTGGAACGACGACGATGGCCTGAGCCACATGCATTGCCTGGCACCCAAGGTTCATTGGCCGGAAGATATTGACCACGAATCCCGTACAGCCCCATCTGAATGAGAAGGCCGATGCCCCCGGGCCTAGAAGGTATAGGCTGCCATAGGTTGCGGCAGCCTCACTGTTCCCGCAAGGCCCCTGCACAGCCAGGCCCTACGGCAAGCTGCTACACGCTCTGCCTAGATGCCAAGTGGGTACTTTGAGATTTGTGTCAGGGAGATTAACGAGTGAAGCCTGATGGTAAAGTTTTGTGGGAGCGTGCTTTAGGCTGGAGCCATGATCTTCCCAAGGTGGATGAAGTTCCAAAGTGGCGGACAGTGTGGGCGAGTGTCAAACCGTCGCCTAACTATTTCGATGATGTTTATCTCGAGTTGCCACGGAGCAGCACCATCCTTCGAGGCGCTGTATTCCTAGTCGGTGTTGGGGGGCTGCTTTTTCTTTTTGGAATGACGCTTTACTTGTACTGGGATTTATTATATGACGACTGGCGGCACGACTGGCTGATGAATCTATCATTGGCAATTACCGCCTCAGCAATACTGTGGACCTTAATTCCTTACATCAAGCTTGATCTGATTGCCCCTAGAGACGAGCCTATTCGTTTCAATCGACTTCGCCAAAAAATATATGTTTATGAGTTTCGATATGACCGCATTTTCATTTTCAGCCGCAAACGCTGGGGCGTCAAACCGGTCGCCTACAACTGGGACGACGTAACCGCCGAAGTCTACCGAGTCTACGCCCCAGGCCACGGTGGGCTGATCGAAAACGTCATGCTGTCGGTCCGCAACCCGGAAACCAACGAAGTCATCGACCGCTTGTTCTTCACCTATGACCTGTACCAAGGCGAAGCCTACTGGGCCATTGCCCGGCTATTCATGCAGCAAGGCCCCGAAGCCCTGCCGAAGTTCGTGCACCCACCCCGTGACTGGAACGACGACGATGGCCTGAGCCATATGCATTGCCTGGCGCCCAAGGTTCATTGGCCGGAGGATATTGACCGTGAGTCCCGTACTGCCCCATCTGACTGAGAGGGCCGATGCCCCCCGGGCCTAGAAGGTAAGGATCACCACAGCCTTCAAGACAGCTGCAGTACATGTGGGAGCGGGCACGCCCGCGAACACCGGCGTAGCCGGTGCCAGCCACCGCGTTTGATTCTTCGCGGGCAAGCCCGCTCCCACAGTTTGGTTCAACGCCTCAAGCGCTGGCCGACACGTGACGTGGCGCACGCACACCCCACAACCAGTAACCCAGGGATAGCAGCACCAACCAGCCAACCCCGACATACATGGCTGTGCGGCTCGCCGGGAACCAACCGAGCACACCAAAAATGAACACCATGAAAGCAATCGCGCAAGCTGGCCCTACCGGCCACAGCGGCACACGATAATCCAGTGCTGCCACCTCCTCCTTGCTCATGCCGCGCCGCATGGCCACTTGAGAAAGCAGGATCATCAACCAGACCCAGACAATGGAAAACGTGACCACCGCCGCAAGAACCAGGAACAAGTCTTCCGGCACCAGGTAGTTCAATACCACGCCCAGAAGCAGCGCGACGCCCATCACCGCAACCGTCATCCACGGCACACCGAAACGCGACAACGATGCAAAACCGGCTGGCGCCTGGCCGTCCTGAGCCATTCCGTACATCATCCGCCCAGCACTGAAGATATCGCTATTGATCGCCGAAACAGCAGCTGAAATCACCACGATGTTCAACACGGTGGCCGCTGAACTGATGCCAAGACCACTGAAAATCTGCACGAACGGGCTACCGTGGCTGCCAATGCTGGTCCAAGGGTAAATGGCCATGAGTACGAACAGGGTAAGAATGTAGAACAGCAGGATGCGCAGAGGCACCGAGTTGATAGCCTTGGGCAGCACGCGCTTCGGGTCCCTTGCCTCGCCTGCGGTGATGCCGATCATTTCGACCCCGCCAAAGGCGAACATCACGACAGTGAACGAAGCGATCATCCCACTGACGCCATTAGGGAAGAACCCGCCGTGGCTCCACAGATTCGAGACTCCGGCAACCGTGCCTGCCTCGTCATTCAACTGGATACCCAACAGCAGCACAGCCGCGCCTGCCACAATCATGGCAACGATCGCGGTCACCTTCAGCAACGACAGCCAGAACTCCATCTCCCCGAACACTTTCACGCTGCACAGGTTCAGCGCCCCGATAAAGAACACTATCCCAAGCACCCAGATCCAGGCAGGTGTTTCAGGGAACCACAGCCCCATGTAAACGCCAAAGGCCGTCACGTCTGCCAGGCAAACCACCAGCATCGAGAACGCGTAGCTCCAACCTGTCAGAAAGCCAAAGTAGCGCCCCAGATACTGGCTGGCATAGTGCCCGAACGAGCCTGACACCGGGTTATGAACCGCCATTTCGCCAAGGGCGCGCATCATCATGTAAATGGCGGCGCCACCTATCAGATAGGCCAGCAAAACCGAAGGCCCTGCCAACTTTATTGCCGATGCCGAGCCATAGAACAGCCCCGTACCGATAGCAGAACCTAATGCCATGAAACGAATATGCCGGGTAGAGAGACCCCGCTTCAACTGGTGTGAAGATTGAGCGCTCATAGATACCTTCTTGATTTTATTATCAGGTCCGCACAGCGCTAATGCCGTGCGGTTTTATCAGGCACGCAGCATTCCAATCATCAAGCCCTAGGCCACAGCACCGGAAACAGTTCGTGGTTCATTTGGGCACCGCTGGCGAGTTGCGTTTCGAGGCCGGGAAACTGTGGCGAGGTTTTCCACTGGCGCGGTGCGTGAGTAATGTCATCGCCCAGGAAACGTACCGAGAAGGCACGACGCCGACGGTTGCCCCCGACACCGCCCGAGGCGTGCAAGGTGAGCATGTGGAAGAACACGGCATCGCCTGGGGAGAGCTCCCAGCCGAGGATGTTCCAGGCGCTGCGATCGGCCTCGATATCCGGCAAGTCCGCAAGGCTGCCTTCCGGGAACCATTGCGCCTGGCTGTCGAGGAAGCTGCGCGGCATCAGCCATGGCCCAAGGTGCGAGCCCCCTACGAATTCAAGGGTGGATTCTCTCGAGACCGGGTCGACTGGCATCCACATGCTGCAGTTCTGGCGCCCGTCGATGTTGTAATACGGCTGGTCCTGATGCCAGGGTGTTCGCTGGCGCGTGTTTGGCTCCTTGACCAGCAGGTGATCGTGATAAAGCCGGGCTGTCTCACTGTTCATGAGTTGCGCTGCAACACTACCTACCCTGCTTTCGAAGATGAACTGGCGATAGGCCGAAATATCCCCCCAATTACAGAAGTCTTCGAAGAACCAACCCGGGTCATCAGGGCGGCTTGCCACTTTAGCGCGCTCGCTTGGGGCTTTCAGGTTCTGTTCGATGCCGGTTTCGAGCAGTGCAACTTCTTCCGGCGTGAACAAATTACGTACGCAGACGGCACCATCACGCTGAAAAGCCTCGATGGTTTCGTCACTCAGTTGAAATTTGGCGGACAGTTTCATAAGCACCCTTTGGTCTTTTTATTGGGCAACAGCACCACTGCCATTTTTCAAGCGGAATAAGCAAGGTGCACCGCGAGTATTGCTTTTCAGCCACAATAGGAAAAGAATATATTTCCTAATCCCGAGTATAGGAAAAGATGATAGGGTTCTCGTTCAGGCAGCTCGAGTACTTCGTCGCCGTGGCCGAGCACGGCAGCATCAGCGCTGCGGCCAGAGCCCGGCACGTTTCACAGCCATCGGTTTCGGTAGCGATCGCCCAGCTGGAAGAGGCGCTGAACGAGCGGCTGTTCCGGCGCCAGGTGAGCCGCGGGCTGGAGCTGACGTCAGCGGGCACGCGTTTACTGGCCCAGGCACGCGATATCATCGGCATGGCCATTGCCATGAATCAGAACGCGGATACCACGCGCGGCTCGCTTCGCGGCAACCTGTCGCTCATCTGCTTTCAAGACTTGGGCCCCTATTACGCGCCGCGGCTGCTGTCGAGTTTTCGCAAGCAGTATCCCGATGTCGAGGTAACGCTTTTCGAGACTGACCTGGCAGGCGTACACCGCCACTTGAGCGCCGGTAAAGCCGAGCTCGCGCTAACTTATGACATTGGCCTTGATCCCTTGCTGCCGCGCCAGGTACTGGCTGAGTTGAAGCCCTACGCACTCATCGCCACTGATCACCGCCTGGCCCACCTGGCCGAGATACCGCTGCATGAGCTGGCGCAAGAGTGTTTGATTCTTGAGGACATCGCACAAACGCGTGAGTATTTTCTTTCACTGTTTTGGGCGCACAACCTGCAACCACGCACTCAGCAATACACCCAGACCTTCGAGATGCAACGGGGCCTCGTCGCGCATGGCTACGGGGTTGCCCTGTCATGCACCCGGCCCGCGGGGGACCACTGCTATGACGGTACACCGCTGCTATGCCGGCCATTATTGGAAGAGGTATCACCGCAAAAAGTGGTGCTGGCCCAATCAGGCGCGATGCACCCATCGCCGGTGGCGGAGGCGTTCAAGGGCTGGGTTGCTCGAGAGATAGCTGGTGGGGGGCATGAGTTCGATTGAGGTAGCCATAGGTATGTTGGGTGACGAACCAGGTACCTCGTTGCAGTTTGCAAAATTTCTCGAGGGACAATTAAGGATCAGTTCGAAGAACCCTATGGAAGCGCGCTACGCGGAGTGCTGAGGCATGGCGCGACTCAAGAAAAAATCTGTGCTACTGGAAAATTTGAAGATTTTCGTTTCCCAGTGAAGAAAATTGCTGCGCCGGCGATTGATTGAAAGGGAAGATTGCAAGCACAAAGATGGCAATATAGTAGCCACCCATAAGCCATCAGCTGGAAACTGAAAGAAAAATCGGCATAATCGCTAGATCTCAAGATTTTGTGAGCCCAGTCAAGAAAATATCGGCGCTCACCATCAAACGGAAGGAAAGATGCGTGCGAGCAGCCGGATATTCGCTACTACACGCTTGGGCGAGAATTGAGAGGTTGCACCGCGTCGCATTCTTCGCGGGCTCGCCCGCTCCCACAAGATCACCACAGCCTTCAACGCAGCCACAGTACCTGTGGGAGCGGGCATGCCCGCGAACACCGGCGCAGCCGGTGCCATACACCGCGTCGCATTCTTCGCGGGCTCGCCCGCTCCCACAAGATCACCACAGCCTTCAAGGCAGCCGCAGTACCTGTGGGAGCGGGTTCACCCGCGAACACCGGCGAAGCCGGTGCCATACACCGAGTTGTATTCTTCACAGGTAAGTAAACCGCCACACCGCCGCGTCGCACAACAAGCGAGCCCGCCGATCAGAACACCGACCACCCAATCCGCGAGCTCAGCAACTCAAGCGCCGCCATCCCGGCCAGGGAGTTACCCGCCGCATTCAACTCCGGCGACCACACGCACACGGTGAATTGCCCCGGCACGATCGCCACAATCCCGCCCCCCACGCCACTCTTGCCCGGCAACCCCACCCGATAGGCGAAATTCCCTGCTTCGTCATACAACCCACTAGTGGCCATGATCGAGTTCACCTGCTGGGTCTGGCGCCGGGTCAGAATCTGCTCACCGCTGTGCTTGCAGAACCCATCATTGGCCAAGAAACAGAACGCCCGGGCCAGGTCCAGGCAATTCATCTGCAGCGCGCAGTAACTGAAATAACTGCGCAGCACCGTCTCCACCTCGTTATGGAAGTTGCCGAACGACTGCATCAGGTAAGCCATGGCCGCGTTACGCGCGCGGAATTGATACTCCGAATCGGCAACGCGAGCATCGATCGAGATGTGCGGATTGCCCGATAGCCGCCGCACAAAATCGCGCATCGACAAAGTGGGTGCAGCAAAGCGCGACTGGTTGATATCGCAGATCACCAACGCACCCGCATTGATAAATGGATTACGCGGCCGACCACGCTCGAACTCCAGCTGCACCAGCGAGTTGAACGGCTGGCCGGAAGGCTCATGGCCAAGCCGCTCCCAAATGGCCTCCCCCGAGTGCCCGATCGCCTGCACCAGGCTGAACACCTTGGAAATACTCTGTACCGAGAACGGCACCAGGGCGTCGCCTGCGCAGTAATAGCTGCCATCGTTGCCATAGACCGCGATGCCCAGCTGGTTCGCCGGCACATCGGCCAGCGCAGGAATGTAGTCAGCCACTTTGCCCTTGCCGATCAAGGGACGTACTTCTTCGAGAATCTCGTTCAACAGCGTTTGCATGAAAGGCCCTGTATCAGTCCCCAGACGACGGCGAAGGGGTAGCAATCTTGACGATTATCGAGCGAAAGAAATCACACTCTCGGCAAGAAATGGTCAGCCGCACCTGCAGCCCGAGGTTCCACGCTATAACCTATGCTGTGCTTGTTTCGACGGTATAGAGAACGCGCCCCGCCAAGTGCAAAAGCAGCCAACCAGGGAATGGAGGACCAACGATGCCAGCTTGCCCTTTACCCGCAGACGAAGCGCTTCGCCAGCGCACGCTCGATGACATGAACCTGGTCGATACACCAGCCGAGCACTACCTCGATACCCTGGTGCGGCTTACCCAGGACCTAGCCCATGTGGATACCGTGCTTATCAGCCTGATCGACCAGGACCGACAGTGGTTCAAGGCCCGCATAGGGCTTGAGGCAAGCGAGACGACGCGCAGCATTTCCTTTTGCGGCTACGCCATTCTCGGCGAGGGTACCCTGATGGTGCCCGACGCCAAGTGCGACGGGCGATTCATCGACAACCCGCTGGTGCTCAACCCGCCCTACATCCGCTTTTACGCCGGCCACCCCTTGCGTGCAGGTAACGGCAAAGCCATCGGCACGCTGTGCATGTTCGATCCCCACCCGCGCGTGCTCAGCGAGGCTCAACAAGCGAACTTCAGGGATCTGGCCACGCTCGCCGAGGGGTATCTGCAGCTGCGCACCTTGGCGCAGGTGAACCGCGATCTGCGGCTTGAAATGGATCGCGAGCAGCGCAAAGCCCTGCTCGACCCTTTGACGCAACTATGGAACCGCGGCGCATTGTCGGCGTTTGAAGACCATGAACGGCGATTGGCAGAGGTGAACGGCTTACAACTGGGTGCGGTTTATGCCGACCTGGATCACTTCAAATCCATCAACGACAAGTACGGCCATGGCGGCGGTGACAAAGTGCTTTGCGAATCTGCCCGTCGCCTGCGTGCGGCACTTCGCCCCGATGACCTGCTGGTGCGCCATGGGGGTGAGGAGTTCGTCGCTATTTTGCATGTTAAAGACAGCGAAGAACTGACGCGGATTGCTGAGCGGATTCGCGAACAGGTGGGTGCCAGCCCGATGCAGTTGCCCTGTGGTCAGTTGAAGGTAACCCTGAGCATAGGGTGCACCCTGTTTGCCAAGGGTGAAACGCTGGATGACGCACTGGAACGCGCTGACAAGGGGCTCTATACCGCCAAACAGAATGGGCGTGATCGGGTTATCTATGTAGCGCCGCCTCTCTGAGACGAGCACGATCCGGGCTGTACGGCATCTCTTCTCGCACGTCAGCTCGGCTGTTCAAATCCCAGAGCCCGTCCCGCTCGGCATGCCCTTGCCGCCAAAGCTGGATCAGCTAAAAGCCGCAAACCCAGCACTCAAACCCTGCGCGCCCCCTGTGAAAGCAACTGCCTTGCAAAAACTCTAGATGTTGCCGCGATCCCTGTGGCAGCAAATGCCTTGCTCAAAATCTAAAAGATGGCGCGATTCTTGTGGGAGCGGGCGCGCCCGCGAACACGGGCGCAGCCCGTGCCATCCACTGTAAACCCGCTCAAAAAAACTGCACACAACTCATCGATCAGCAGAACCTTGTACAAGAAGGCCCAGCCCAGAGGTGCGTTGCCGCACGGATAGCTCAACCGGCAAGCACGGACCCAGCCTCCAAGGGACCGGCGCCGCCGCGGTCCAACATACCCACGAAGACTCCAACACAGCGAATGGCATCGCCGACAAGGTCTTCACGAACAAACCCGCCCTCAAATACTGCAAATATCTCCCTGAATTAGCAGCCCCCCCTGTGGGAGCGGCTTCAGCCGCGAACACCGGCGCAGCCGGTGCCATGCCCGCGCTAAATTCTTCCCCGCCCAAACAGAACACTCAGGCCCATGACACCACAGCTACCCGCCCCAGGGCCTGGCTACTTCCCCAAAGCCACCCACAAAATCAATCCAGTCGTGGGCAGTTCCAATACAGCTGGCTCACGCCAAAAAACCTGCCAATCGTCCCAAACCCCGTCACTGCCCCCCTGCCCCGCCAGCCCCGATCTCATCCATGAAATCCGCAAGAAACACTTCAAGCCGAGCATGACGTTCAGCAGCCAGTCGAGCCCCTTCAGCAGTTTTAAAACCTGACGCAAGCTTGAGCAGCTTGGTATGAAAGTGCTCGACTGTATACGCCTTGTCCTGATACTCCCTCCCCCACGCAGTGGGGTTCTCGAAATCGTACAGCGCCGACCCCATTCGCCCGGAAACGTAAAAACACCGGGCGATACCCACTGCACCTAGGGCGTCCAGGCGATCGCTGTCCTGAAGTATCCTGGCCTCAAGGGTGAGCGGTTCGAAGCCAGCCGAGTAGCTGTGGGTTTTGACTGCATGCGCCACCTGCTCGATGCGCTGCAAGGGCCAGCCCATATCAGCCAGGATTGACGCCGCCCTTTGTGCGGACAGCGTTGACGCCTGCCCACGCAAGGGCGAGTTCTTTTCTACTGCGATACAATCATGCAGCACAGTCGCTGCAAGCAGCACTTCCAGGTCGCCGCCTTCTGCGCGCTGGATCCGTTGCGCGTTGACCCATACGCGATGGATGTGGGACAGGTCGTGGGAGCCATCTGGCTGGTCAGCCGGTAGGTACTTCAACAGGTCAGTGGCGAGGCGCTGGAAAGGGGCAAAAGCTTCGATAGTCATCTTCGGTGCATTCCATGGGCTGTTACTTGGCGTCCGTTGCAGGGGGGTAGGCCCGTGACCTGCCTTGGTCCGGATGCGAGCGGGTCAGTTTCAAGGCTTGAGTGGCGAAAGTCCATGCTGGACCGTTTGTTGGCATCGCGACATAACTGGATACAGGGATTCGTGAGTGGAAAGCTTTTTGAGAGCCACAAACCGTTAACAGAGCAGCCGACGTTGCATGCTGTGAAGGTGAATGGGCGAAAAAAGTCAGAATTAACCCCTTCCTTGTAGGCCATTTCCCAAAGATACTCCCTGCGCCTGTTTTTCGTTGCACATGGAAATCGTGAGTCCTAGTCTCGCTCCGTCGCTGCCAATTCAGCGACCGGTTTTGACAGGCCGTCGATTGTTGTCCGTGTGCATACGCTTATGGCGGCTGTACGTGCGGGCACCCTCGTGTGCGCCGAGTGCCAACAATCTCGGTCTGTCAACCCGCGTACAGCTGCCACCCTCCCGTTTGACAGCGAGGTGGATAGCAGCTCAACCATTGTTGGAGCGTAAGCATGCTGAAGATGGTCCCAGATCCACCCCAAAATACTCTCTGCCTTGAAGACACCCTGATCCAAGCCACGGACTACGCACTATGCGCGGCGACCGTTGTGCATCAGGCAATGCTGCTGCAGCCCAAGTCACCAGCGTCGATTCTGATGATGGCCTCGATGCATGAGCTGGAGACGCTGCGAGCTTTGCTTGAGTCCGCACTGGTCCAGGTGCAGATGCCCACTGAGCCTAGGACTTTGCACTAAGGCTTCATTTATGTGTCGCCTGGGCTGCCCCTATCGCCAGCAAGCAAGGCTCCCACATGGATCTAAGCTGCGCCACAAATCTCGAGGCCTGTGCAGTATCTGTGGGAGCTGGCTTGCCGGCGATGAGGCCAGACCAGGCACTAGAAATTTCGGGGAGATTGAACAATGACCACAGAAGAAACCAAATTCACCGTCGGCAAAACCACCTTCTACCAAGGTGAAAACCAGACCCATCCGCTGTTCCGCATCGAAGCGGGCATCCCCTGCCAGAGCGCCCGCGAACAGGCCTCGGAGCTGATGGGCTATGCACGGGATATGACCCTGGACGGCTTGATGGAAGACAAACCCCAGCTGATCTGGGCTTCGCATTACCTCTGCGCATTGGCTAAGGCGCTGATGGATGATGCCGAGCTAGGCATGATGCGCTGAATCACCCCTCCCTCACTGGACGCCTTCAAAACCTAAGTCCATCCCCCGTTTTGAAGGCGCTCCAGCTGCCCCCCACCTTCACACGCAGGCAGTGTTAGCGTGCGCTTAGCAATCTACTGGGACTCGATTACCCATCGCCCGCGCAACATTCCTTTCAACTCGTCAACACTCAGAGTCATATCTCTCTTGCGATGAACTACCGCATGACAGTTGGCGCACAACGTCACGAGGTCAGTCTCAGGATTCACGGCCTTCTCCCCACCAAAGTCCGAAATCGGTACTACGTGATGAACGTGAATGAAGCCCTTCGCGTGTTCGCCGTATGCCTGTTCGAAATCAAACCCGCATGCCTTGCAGTCAAGCCCGTGGATGGCGATGGCCTTCACTCTCAAATCTTTCCGACGCTCGTAACGGGTTCCAAAGTAGCTTGTTTTGCTGCCTTCACTGGCCGATTCAAAGGTAAGTGGGTCGTCTTCCATATCCGGTACAGCCGCGTCAGCACGCGAAGGCAGGAGCGTCGCATGGCTTAAGATGGCATCGTAATCGGATTGAGAAATCGGCCGAACGCCATCACGCCAGTAGTTACTCATACGGCTGGCGGGGATAGTCTCCAGGTACTCGCCGTCAATTTTCGAGGGGACAGCGTCTTCAAACGGCGTGAAATTTTCGATCAGAGCAAACAGATCACCCTTATCGCTTCTCCGGTCTGCGTAGACCTGACCTATGCGTGCCTTACCAAAATAATGCGGATCGGCGCTGAGGCGGACGGAAGCAAAGGCTTTGTCCTTGATTCGCCCTTTGTAGTAGATCACCTCTGTTCCCTGCGCGAGCCAGGCTTGGTAGCGCTTGGGGAAGTGATAGACAGCACCTGTCTCGTCTTCCCACTGTGATGTATCGTTTTCAACGATGACGACGGGCATTTCCTTTTCCTCTCGACTGATGGCAAAAGCCTATCAAAAAAGAGGAAATTTCCTACGGCATAATGAGAAGTGAGCCACATTTCCGGCGGTTGTAGAGAACTGGCCATGCCCTACACCGCCGAGATTGCTGTTGGGATTTGTCGTTCTCCGACAACCCGAAACCTAAAGCGCGCATCATCCGGCAACGAAGAAAACCACATTCAAGCTCGCATGCTTCTGGTTTGGAATGTCATATAGTCTGACTTTTTCGTAACTCGAAGTTACAATCCTCCAGCAGCATTTGCCAATTACACTTGTCGGGGCCACCAGTGTCGCTCATTAAAAAGCTTGGTGCTTTTGTCGTTCTGCTTGTCGGATGCGGATATGCCGCCATCGCATGGAATAGGCACGCGAACTTTGAAAAAACCGGGGAATCCTTGGTACGCCAACTGGGCTTAAAAATCGTTACAAATCTTGGACAGATGAACACCACTTGCAGGTCCGTGGCTAGGATTGACTCAATCGCCATTGAATCTGATGGGCTGCTTGGTATGAAGGGGTCGGCAGTTCTGTACATTTCCGGGCAGAATGACAGCGCTATTTCCATCAGATACCGTATGGAAACAGTGGGCGATAAGGTTTGGGTCCAGCCTACAGATCAGATTTCCGCGCAGCTGTCAGTGATGCAGTTTGGATTGAAGAGCTGCAATTAGAGCCTTATAAACGGGACCTACCGCAAAACAACACTCTGCCGTCCTTGCTTGAGCAAGTAGTCACATGTAAGGCAACTCATCCAGCACAATCAGCAACGTGCAAGATGAAGCCAACCTAAAAATGGGGACTAGGTGGTGAGACTGGCGTACATCAGGAACGCCAAAGCCCGTCTAAGACGGGCTGCAGCTGGAGAAATGTAGCGAAAGCGTAGCTATTCGAACCACCATTGCCCCAATAGTGTGCTACCGGTTGATTGCCTCTGCATTGAGCGACTGCTCAGCCCACTCAAATTTGATCGTACAGTGCCCAAGGTTCTGACGACTCTGAATTCCTGAGTGGCGGGCTGTTGAAATCCGGTGGGACAAAAAGTGGGGCAAAATTACTAACGAGTGAAAAGCGGTTAGGCATAAAAAAATCCAGTCACCGCTAAATGACTGGATTTTAGGGATTTTTGGTCGGGACGGAGTGATTCGAACACTCGACCCCTTGCACCCCATGCAAGTGCGCTACCGGGCTGCGCTACGCCCCGACTACATTCTCATAACCTCTGAGAACGATGAAGAATCTACCCTAACCTCCTGATAAATGAAAGCTTTTTCTCAAAAAAAATTTCACTCATCAAAAACCCAGGTCACTTCTTCAACACCACCAACACATCCTCCAACTCGACAATCATCTGCCGAATCAGCTGCTTGTACTGGCTCGACTCATCCTTGGCCTCATCACTTGAGAGCCTCAACCGAGCCCCACCAATAGTGAACCCCTGGTCATAAAGCAGCGCGCGAATCTGGCGAATCATCAGCACATCCTGCCGCTGATAATACCGCCGGTTCCCCCGCCGCTTCACGGGATTGAGCTGATCGAACTCCTGCTCCCAATACCGCAGCACGTGCGGTTTTACCGCACAAAGCTCACTCACCTCACCAATGGTGAAGTACCTTTTGCCCGGTATGGGGGGCAGTTCGTCGTTATGGCTTGGTTCCAGCATAGGCCTCAACCCGGGCCTTCAACTTCTGCCCTGGACGAAAGGTGACGACGCGCCGTGCGGTGATCGGGATTTCTTCCCCTGTCTTGGGGTTGCGGCCCGGCCGCTGGCGTTTGTCGCGAAGGTCGAAGTTGCCGAAACCGGACAGCTTGACCTGCTCGTTCTCTTCAAGTGCGTGCCGAATTTCTTCAAAAAACAGCTCGACCAGCTCCTTGGCCTCACGCTTGTTAAGCCCCAGCTCCTCGTACAGCCTTTCGGCCATCTCAGCTTTCGTCAGAGCACCCATGCCGTTATTTCCTTAACGTGGTGTTCAACCTTTGTTCGAGCGAGGTGAGGATGTTTTGCAGGGTAGTGTTCACCTCATCGTCGTTAAGAGTGCGCGATGGATGCTGCCAGGTCAAGCCGACGGCAAGGCTTTTTCTATCAGGATCAATGCCTTTACCTTGGTAGACATCAAACAGCCTGAGGTCTGTGAGCCATTCGCCTGCATTGTCACGAATTACTTCAAGCACCGAGCTAGAAGCTACATCACGTCCTGCGATCAAAGCCAGGTCGCGGCGGGTTTCCGGGAACTTGGACAGCTCGCTGAATTTCGGCAGGCGGCCTTCGACCACGTCGCCCAGCACCAGCTCGAACAGGAACACCGGGCGGTCCAGGTCCAGGGCTTTTGCCAGCTCTGGGTGGATGGCGCCGAGGTAGCCGACCAGCTTGCCGTCACGCTCGATGGCGGCGGTCTGGCCTGGGTGCAGGGCTGGGTGCTTGCCGGCGCTGAAGGTGAAGTCGCTCAGGGCACCGGAGTAGCCCAGCAGGGCTTCCACGTCGGCCTTCACATCGAAGAAGTCGACGCCGTCGCGGCCGTTGGCCCAGCCTTCTGGCAGGCGGCTGCCGGTGACAACGCCGGCGATCATCGGCTGCTGCTTCAGGTCGCCGAGCTGGCCGACGAAGCGCAGGCCGCTTTCGAACAGGCGCACGCGGTCTTGCTGGCGGTTCAGGTTGTGCTGCAGCGCCTTGACCAGGCCCGGCCACAGGGACGCGCGCATGGCGGCCATGTCGCTGGAGATGGGGTTGGCCAGCAGCAGCGGCTCTACGCCCGGGCTGAACAGTTCGAACAGTTTCGGGTCGATGAAGCTGTAGGTGATGGCTTCCTGGTAGCCGCGGGCAACCAGCAGACGGCGCAGGGTCGGCAGGTCACCGCGGGTTTCCGGCTTGCCCTGGGGGGCCAGGCGGGCTTGCGGGTAGCGAACCGGCAGGTTGTTGTAGCCGTACAGGCGGGCCAGCTCTTCGATCAGGTCCACTTCCAGGCTGATGTCGAAGCGGTGGCTTGGGATATTGACAGTCCACTGCCCTTCTTCAGTCTTGGTAGTGGTCAGCTCCAAGGCGTTGAGCAGTTGCTCGACCTGGGCTGGGTCCATTTCCATGCCGAGCATCTGGGTGATGCGTTCGGCGCGCAGGGTGACCGGGGCCACTTGCGGCAGGTGCTGTTCGCTGACGGCTTCGACAACCGGGCCGGCTTCGCCGCCGACGATGTCCAGCAGCAGCTGGGTGGCGCGCTCCATGGCTTCGCGGGCCAGCTGCGAGTCTACGCCGCGCTCGTAGCGGTGCGAGGCGTCGGTGTGCAGGCCGTAGGAACGGGCTTTACCGGCGACGGAGATCGGCTCGAAGAAGGCGCTTTCAAGGAACAGGTCGCGGGTTTTTTCGGTGTTCACACCGCTGTGCTCGCCACCCATGACGCCGGCAATGGCCAGGGCGCGGGTGTGGTCGGCGATTACCAGGGTGTCGGCGCGCAGGGCAACTTCCTGGCCGTCGAGCAGGACGAGCTTCTCGCCCTCTTCGGCCATGCGTACGCAGATGCCGCCGTTGATTTCTGCCAGGTCGAAGGCGTGCATCGGCTGGCCGAGTTCGAGCATCACGTAGTTGGTGATGTCGACGGCGGCGTCGATGCTGCGCACGTCGCTGCGGCGCAGGCGTTCGACCATCCACAGTGGGGTCGGCTTGCTCAGGTCGACGTTGCGGATGACGCGGCCCAGGTAGCGTGGGCAGGCAGCCGGGGCGCTGACTTCGACCGGGCGCACTTCGTCGTGGGCAGCCGGTACGGCTGGCACTACCGGGCGGGTGACCGGGGTGTCGTACAGGGCGCTGACGTCGCGGGCCAGGCCGGCGATGGACAGGCAGTCGCCGCGGTTGGGGGTGAGGCCGATTTCGATGCTGGCGTCGTCCAGGCTCAGGTACTGGCGAATGTCTTCACCAACCGGGGCGTCCGCAGCCAGTTCCAGCAGGCCGTCGTTCTCTTCGCTGATCTGCAGCTCGGCAGCCGAGCACAGCATGCCGAAGGACTCGACGCCGCGCAGCTTGGCCTTCTTGATCTTGAAGTCGCCTGGCAGTTCGGCACCGATCATGGCGAACGGAATCTTGATGCCTGGGCGGGCGTTAGGGGCGCCGCACACGACCTGGAAGGTTTCCTGGCCGTTGCTTACCTGGCACACGCGCAGCTTGTCGGCGTCCGGATGTTGTTCGGTGGCGAGGATTTCGCCCACGACGATGCCGCTGAACTGGCCGGCAGCGGGGGTAACGCTGTCGACTTCGAGGCCGGCCATGGACAGGCGGGCGACCAGTTCGTCACGGGAGACTTGCGGGTTTACCCAACCGCGCAGCCACTGTTCACTGAATTTCATGCTGTTCTCCTAGAATGTGCGTCGATTGGGCCTAGCGGAATTGGGCAAGGAACCGCAGGTCGTTATCGAAGAACAGACGCAAATCGTTGACGCCGTAGCGCAGCATGGCCAGGCGCTCGGCGCCCATGCCGAAGGCAAAGCCCTGGAACTCTTCAGGGTCGATGCCGGACATGCGCAGCACGTTCGGGTGCACCATGCCGCAGCCCATCACTTCCAGCCAGCCGGTCTGCTTGCACACGCGGCAGCCTTTGCCGGAACACATCACGCACTGGATGTCGACTTCGGCGGACGGCTCGGTGAAGGGGAAGAACGATGGGCGGAAACGTACCGCCAGTTCTTTTTCGAAGAACACGCGCAGGAATTCTTCGATGGTGCCCTTGAGGTCGGCGAAGTTGATATCGCGATCGATCAGCAGGCCTTCGACCTGGTGGAACATCGGCGAGTGGGTGATATCCGAGTCGCAGCGGTATACGCGGCCCGGGCAGACAATGCGGATTGGCGGCTGGGTGGACTCCATGGTCCGCACCTGCACCGGCGAGGTGTGGGTGCGCAGCAGCATGTTTGCATTGAAGTAGAAGGTGTCGTGCATCGCCCGGGCCGGGTGGTGGCCTGGGATGTTGAGCGCTTCGAAGTTGTGGTAGTCGTCTTCCACCTCTGGGCCTTCGGCGATGCCGTAGCCGATGTGGGTGAAGAACTGCTCGATGCGCTCGAGTGTACGGGTGATCGGGTGCAGGCCACCGGTGGCCTGGCCGCGGCCTGGCAGGGTGACGTCAATGCATTCGGCAGCCAGGCGAGCGCTGAGCTCGGCTTCTTCGAAGGCGGCCTTGCGGGCATTGAGCACAACGGTGACGCGCTCTTTGGCGTCGTTGATCAGCGCGCCGACTTTCGGCCGCTCTTCGGCTGGCAGGTTGCCCAGGGTCTTCATCACCTGGGTCAGCTCGCCTTTCTTGCCGAGATAATTCACCCGGATCTGTTCCAGGGTATTGATGTCTTCAGCGCGCTCCACGGCCTCTAGGGCTTGGGAGACCAACGCATCCAGGTTTTCCATGTACAGACTCCAGATACGAAAATAGGGGAAGAGCTTTGAAGGCTCTTCCCCTATCGATGACGTTCAATGCCCGACGGCGCTAGCGCCGCCGGGTGATTGTCGCGGGTACTTAAGCCAGAACGGCTTTAGCTTTCTCGACAATCGCAGCAAACGCCGCTTTTTCGTTCACTGCCAGATCGGCCAGAACCTTACGGTCGATTTCGATCGAAGCCTTTTTCAGGCCAGCAATCAGACGGCTGTAGGACAGACCGTTGGTGCGGGCACCGGCGTTGATACGAGCGATCCACAGTGCGCGGAACTGACGCTTCTTCTGACGACGGTCACGGTAGGCATATTGACCTGCCTTGATGACAGCCTGCTTGGCAACGCGGAATACGCGCGAGCGTGCACCGTAGTAGCCTTTAGCCAGTTTCAGAATTTTCTTGTGACGCTTACGAGCGATGACGCCACGCTTAACACGAGCCATGAGTAACTTCCTCTATCTAAACCAGAATTAACGTACGCGCAGCATGCGCTCGACTTTTGCCACGTCAGACGGGTGCAGCAGGCTGGCACCGCGCAGTTGACGCTTACGCTTGGTCGACATTTTGGTCAGGATGTGGCTCTTGAAAGCGTGCTTGTGCTTGAAGCCGGAAGCGGTCTTCAGGAAGCGCTTCGCAGCACCGCTCTTGGTTTTCATTTTTGGCATGTTGGAACTCCGCATTCGATAAAATTACACAATAATCATCAGGCCTGCCGTGCCCGGGAGATTACTTCTTCTTTTTGGGGGCGATGACCATCATAAGCTGGCGTCCTTCCATCTTCGGATGCTGCTCAACGGAGCCGTATTCGGCGAGGTCGGCTTCGACCCGCTTCAACAGCTCCATGCCCAGCTCCTGGTGGGCCATCTCACGGCCGCGGAATCTCAGAGAGATCTTGGCCTTGTCCCCATCGGTAAGGAAACGTACCAGGTTGCGTAGTTTTACCTGGTAATCCCCTTCTTCCGTCCCTGGACGAAACTTGATTTCTTTGATCTGGATCTGCTTCTGGTTTTTCTTGGCTTCGTTGGCCTGCTTCTTCTTCTCGAAGAGGTGCTTGCCGTAGTCCATCACCTTGCAGACGGGCGGTTGCGCGTCGGCGGAGATTTCCACCAGATCCAGCTTCGCTTCATCAGCGATACGAAGCGCTTCATCAATCGAGACGATGCCAATCTGCTCGCCGTCAGCGCCAATTAACCGAACCTCGCGTGCCGAGATATTCTCGTTGATCGGGGCTTTCGGTGCAGTTCGTTTATCGTTTCTCATTTCACGCTTAATAGTCATTACTCCGATTCTAGGCGACCGCGCTGGGCAACAGCGCTGTTGAGCAGCTGCGTGAATTCAGCCACCGGCATGGAGCCGAGGTCTTTGCCTTCACGGGTGCGTACGGCGACGGTCTGCGTTTCGACTTCGCGATCCCCTATAACCAAAAGGTACGGGACCTTGAGCAAAGTATGCTCGCGGATTTTAAAGCCGATCTTCTCATTTCTCAAGTCCGACTTGGCACGGAAACCGCTACCGTTCAGGGTATTTTCCACCTCGAGGGCGAAATCGGCCTGCTTGTCGGTAATGTTCATGATCACGGCCTGGGTTGGGGCCAGCCAGGCCGGGAACACGCCAGCGTAGTGCTCGATCAGCATGCCGATGAAGCGCTCGAACGAACCGAGGATGGCGCGGTGCAGCATGACCGGGCGAACTCGGCTGTTATCTTCGGCGATATAGCTGGCATCCAGGCGTTCCGGCAGGTTCGGGTCGTACTGCAGGGTACCGCAC
Source organism: Pseudomonas sp. UYEF17 (assembly GCF_040546125.1). Taxonomy (NCBI): domain Bacteria; kingdom Pseudomonadati; phylum Pseudomonadota; class Gammaproteobacteria; order Pseudomonadales; family Pseudomonadaceae; genus Pseudomonas; species Pseudomonas sp. UYEF17. The sequence goes on along the minus strand of NZ_JBEPNE010000006.1, from coordinate 207,110 downwards.
TGCCAGTTACGGCCGAGGCAGTCGCGCAGGGTGAACTCGATTTTCGGGCCGTAGAAGGCGCCCTCGCCCGGCTGGTATTCCCACTCCAGGCCCGATTCGTTCAAGGCGTCGGCCAGTGCACCTTCGGCACGGTCCCACAGCTCTTCGGAACCCACGCGCTTGGCCGGGCGGGTCGACAGCTTCATGGCGATGTCGGTGAAGCCGAAGTCCTTGTACACGTCCAGGGTCAGCTTGATGAAGTCGGCGGCTTCTTTCTTCACCTGTTCTTCGGTGCAGAAGATGTGCGCGTCGTCCTGCACGAAGCCACGCACGCGCATGATGCCGTGCAGGGCGCCGGACGGCTCGTTACGGTGGCAGGCACCGAACTCGGCCAGGCGCAGCGGCAGGTCGCGGTAGCTCTTCAGGCCCTGGTTGAACACCTGCACGTGGCACGGGCAGTTCATCGGCTTGACCGCGTAGTCACGGCTTTCCGACGAAGTGGTGAACATGTTCTCGGCGTAGTTGGACCAGTGGCCGGAACGCTCCCAGAGAATGCGGTCGACAACCTGCGGGGTCTTGATTTCCTGGTAGCCGTTGACGCGCTGGACCTGGCGCATGTACTGCTCGAGTACCTGGTACACGGTCCAGCCGTTGGCGTGCCAGAACACCATGCCCGGGGCTTCTTCCTGCAGGTGGAACAGGTCGAGCTGCTTGCCGATCTTGCGGTGGTCGCGTTTTTCGGCTTCTTCGATGCGCTGGATGTACGCAGCCAGCTGCTTCTTGTCGGCCCAGGCGGTGCCGTACACGCGTTGCAGCTGTTCGTTCTTGGCATCACCGCGCCAGTAGGCGCCGGACAGCTTGGTCAGCTTGAATGCCTTGAGGAAGCGGGTGTTCGGCACGTGCGGGCCGCGGCACATGTCGACGTATTCTTCGTGGTAGTACAGGCCCATGGCCTGCTCGTCCGGCATGTCCTCGACCAGGCGCAGCTTGTAGTCTTCGCCACGGGCCTTGAACACGTCGATGACTTCAGCACGCGGGGTCACCTTCTTGATGACGTCGTAGTCCTTGTCGATCAGCTCCATCATTCGCTTTTCGATGGCGGCCATGTCTTCAGGGGTGAAGGGGCGCTCGTAGGCGATGTCGTAGTAGAAGCCTTCGTCGATGACCGGGCCGATCACCATCTTGGCGGTCGGGTACAGCTGCTTCACCGCGTGGCCGACCAGGTGGGCGCACGAGTGACGGATGATCTCCAGTCCCTCTTCATCTTTAGGGGTGATGATCTGCAGGGTGGCGTCGTTGCTGATCAGGTCGCAGGCATCGACCAGTTTGCCGTCGACCTTGCCGGCCACGGTGGCCTTGGCCAGGCCGGCGCCGATGGAAGCGGCGACTTCGGCTACGGATACGGCATGATCGAACGAACGTTGACTGCCATCGGGAAGAGTAATAACGGGCATGGCGCCTCCTCTCCTAGTGGTGACCCCTACCAAAGGTCACGTGGGTTGGGATGAGCCAGTACAAGATCCGACCTGCCTTCCCGCAACGGGAAGCCTGCCTCACAGTGGCAGAAGCCTTTCGGCTTGCCAGGGACGAACCAGAGTGACTGGAAAGAAAAAAGATAGCTGCAGGCTGCAAGTTGTCAGCTGCAAGCCGGGCATGCTAGCACGCGGGTTGCATGCCAGGCAGAAATATTTGGAAATTACGCCGCAGCGGTGAACTAACGCGGAAAAATTCCTATCAGACCTTGGGAAGCAACCTACTCTTGATGAGACCTTAACCCAAGGAGTAACTGGTTATGCGAGTTCCGTCTCTTCTGGCCCTGGCGGCTGCTGGGGCCCTGCTGCTGCCCATGGCTGCGAACGCCGGCAACTTCCCGGCCGGGAAGGAAGCCGCCTACATGAGCCAGTGCACGCAAGTGGCTCAAGGCCAAGGCGTTGACGCTGCGACCGCGAAAAAACACTGCGACTGTGGCGCGCAAACCATCAAAAAGAATTTCACCGACGCGGAGATTGCCGACCTCGACAGCAACGATGGCGTGGACGCCAAGCTGATGCAGAAGGCCCAGACGGTCGTGAAACAGGCCTGCGCACCGAAGAGCTGAAACCTTAAAGCCAGAGCAGACCAGCCATTCTTTGAGCTGGATCAATATCCTGCGAAGGTAAAAGGCGCTAGATGCGCAGAATTAGACTATGATGTGTTCCGTGCTCCGTAGCCTCGGCCGCATTGCACCACTGAAAAAACTAAATGTTCTGGAGATTCACCCATGTCCAATCGCCAACAAGGCACCGTCAAATGGTTCAATGATGAGAAAGGCTACGGCTTCATCACCCCAGCAGGCGGCGGCGACGACCTGTTCGTTCACTTCAAGGCCATCGAATCTGACGGCTTCAAGAGCCTGAAAGAAGGCCAGACTGTTTCCTTCGTCGCCGAGCGCGGCCAGAAGGGCATGCAGGCTGCACAGGTTCGTCCGGAGTAATTCGGATAGCTGTAAAAAAACCCGCCCTTGTGGCGGGTTTTTTTATGGCCGTTTGCCAGGCTGCACGCGCTCGTTTTTTTGTAGGAGCGGCCTTGTGTCGCGACGGGGCGCGTAGCGGCCCCAGGGTTTCAGCTTCGCAGCATCAATGGCCGGGGCCGCTTTGCGCCCCTATCGCGACACAAGGCCGCTCCTACAGGGACCGCGTCAAAGCTTGCCAGGGCCGCACCCTCGCTTTCTTGTAGGAGCGGCCTTGTGTCGCGACGGGGCGCGTAGCGACCCCAGGGTTTCAGCTTCGCAGCATCAATGGCCGGGGCCGCTTTGCGGCCCTTTCGCGACACAAGGCCGCTCCCACAAGGACCGCGTATCAGCCGCAGTTGACGCGAACTACCTTGCCCTGCTCGTCCACGTTCAGGTTCAAGCGCTCGGAGCGGTACTCGAGGGTAACCACGTCGTGCGGCTTGAGAATGCGGGCCATCTGCGAGCCACTGGCCTTGCGCGCCTGCTCCAGCAGCTCGGCGCTGGCGGGCTTGCCAATGGCGAAATCGGCGCCGCTGGCTTCGCAGCGGCCATCGTTGCCTGCCGGTGTGGCTGGCGCAGCGCCACCAGCAGAATTGCCACCAGTGCTGCAACCAGCCAGGACAGCAGCCACCGCCAGGGTTGCCAGGTAAGCACGGGTACGGAACATGAAGCCTCCTAAATCGGTCCGGGAACTGTCTGATCCGACAGCTCCGCTCATCTTTTGTTGCAAAACCGGTCAAGTCTGCCTGAACTCGGCAGCCGAGGCGAAAACGCAATCGTGACCGGATTTTGCACAACCTGCTGCATTTGCCATATGCTTAAGCCGCAAGGTCACTGACGCAAAGTCATGATTTAGTGCAAGAAGTGGAGCGCACCCCGCCTCCATCGAACACCAGGGTCAGGTGTTCGCCCCTTCGTCCCGGGCCCCAAGCGAGAGCCTTTCATGAGCAGCCACAGCATCGAAGCCGATATCAAGGTCAAATGGGCCGAAGGCCAGAGCGCGTACAGCCCTGGCACGCCGGAGGAGTTGCTGCTGATTGCCATCGACCTGCTGGTGCGCGATCGCGGCGCCGAGGCGGCACGCAGCTTCTTCGACCAGGTGTTCGAGCGCTACGCACCGCACACGGCTATTCCAATCGCGCCAAACGGGCGCTGAGCAGGTCGAACAGGCCCTGGGCATTGCCCTCCTCCACCCACATCACGTTGGCGGGCTGCTTGAGCACGCCGTACCAGTCGGCAAGGGTCTGGCCGAAGCTGGGGCCTTCGCGGCTGTCGATGCTCATATGGATGCGCCGGCCGCTGAACAGCTCGGGCTTGAGCAGGTAGGCGATGACACTGGCGTCGTGCACCGGGCCGCCGGGCATGCCGTACAGGTCCATGTCGTGGGTGATGTAGGCGTTGAGGATATCCACCACCCGTTTGCTGGCCTGGTTGTTCACCGCCGCCAGTTGCTTGAGGCGGGCGTCGCTGGTCAGCAGCTTGTGGGTGACGTCCAGCGGCAGGTAGGTCAGTTGCACGCCGCTGGCCAGCACCACTTCGGCGGCATGTGGGTCGGCATAGAGGTTGAATTCCGCCGCCGGGGTGATGTTGCCGCCGTTGAAATGGGCACCGCCCATGACCACCACCTGCTTGATGCCTTTGGCGATGTCCGGGCGCTGGATCAGCGCCAGGGCCAGGTTGGTTTGTGGGCCGAGCATGGCGATGGTGATGCTGTGGGGCTTGGCGGCGCCCAGGGTGTCGACCAGGTATTGCACGGCATTGCCTTGGGCCAGCGGCGCTTTCGGTTCGTGGACCTGGATGCCGGTGAGGCCTTCTTCGCCGTGCACGTCGGCGGCGTAGATCGGCTTGCGCACCAGCGGGCGAGCGGCGCCGGCGTACACGGGGATGTCTTCGCGGCCGGCCCATTCGCGGGCCAGGCGGGCGTTGCGCGAGGTTTTTTCCAGGCGCACGTTGCCGGCCACGGTGGTGATGGCGCGGATGTTGAGCTCGTCGGGCGAGGCCATGGCCAGGAACAGCGCGACCACATCGTCGGCGCCGGGGTCGGTGTCGATGATCAGGTCGATGGGGGCGGCCTGGAGGGTGGTGGCTGCGGCCATGAGGGCGATTCCTTGTAGCAGGGGTTTGAGCATGGGTGGCACTCCTGTTGCCAGAGCATAATTATTCAGGCAAACCGCAATCCCCTGTGGGAGCGGGCGTGCCCGCGAAGAATCCAACTCGGTGGATGGCACCGGCGTTGCCGGTGTTCGCGGGCATGCCCGCTCCCACAGGGGTTCTGCGTTGACCAAAACGACGAGCTAGAAGGTCACGCCGGAAATCAGCGCGATGTTGCTGTAGGGCTGGCACTCGCCAGTGCGCACTACCGCACGGGCACTGCGTGACAATTCCTTGAAATCTTCATGGCTCAGCCATTCGCGCTTGCCCAGCTTGCCCTTCAGCCGCTCGATCTCGACCAGCGCCGGCGGCACCACTTTCTGCATCTCTTCGGCCAGCACGTGGCGTTCTACCTGCAATTCGCTCAGCACAACCCGCAACACGCTGGCGAAATCCGGCAGGCCGGGCGTGACGGCCAGGTCGATCAGTTCGACACCCGGCGGCACCGGCAGCCCGGCATCGCCGATCACCAGGATGTCACCATGCCCCATGCCGGCGATGGTCCGCGACAGGGCGACGTTCAGCAGTGGGGTTTTCTTCATGGCGCAAGCTCCGCCAGGTAGGGAATCGACGGCTGGGCACCGGCGCGGGTAACCGACAGGGCCGCGGCGCGTTGGCCGAAGGTGATGGCTTCGCCCTCCTCCAGGCCGCGCACCAGGCCAGCGGCAAAGCCGCCGATGAAGGTATCGCCGGCTGCCGTGGTGTCCAGCGGCTGCACCACCGGCGCGGGGAAGTGCTGGTGGCCCTGAGGGGTGACCAGCAAGGCCCCTTGCGCGCCCAGGGTGATGATCACTTTGCCCGCGCCCAGTTGCAGCAAGCGCTCGCCGGCGCGCCGGGCACTGTCCAGATCAGCCACCGCCACGCCGGTCAGGGCTTCGGCCTCGCTTTCGTTGGGCGTCAGGTAGTCGATGTGGGCGAACCAGCCCGCCGGCAAGGGGCCGGTCGCCGGCGCCGGGTTCAGGATCACCCGCTTGCCCAGTTCACGCCCCCTGGCCAGGGTCCAGGCCACGGTGTCGGCCGGTACTTCCAGCTGGCAGATGATCACCTCGGCCGCCTGCAGCAGCGCATCGAACCGCTGCACTGACTGCGGCGTCAGCAGGCCGTTGCCACCGGGGATGATGACGATGCAGTTCTGGCTGGCGGCATCCACGGTGATCAGCGCCACACCGCTGGACACGCCCTGGCAGGTGCTGACGCCCTGGCAATCGATGCCTTCCACATACAAGGCCCGGTGCAGTTGCCGGCCATAATCATCGTCGCCGACGTTGCCGATCATCGCCACGCTGCCGCCCAGGCGCGCCACGGCCACCGCCTGGTTGGCCCCCTTGCCGCCCGGCACGGTGAAAAAGCTTTCGCCGGGGAGTGTTTCGCCGGGCCGGGGCAGGCGCTGGGCGCGGGCCACCAGGTCCATGTTGAGGCTACCGACTACCACGACCTTGGCACTCATGACATTTCCTTAGCGTTAGCGGTAATCGTTGAACAGGTCCGGGCGCGGCCCGGTGGACTCGCGCAGCACGATGCGCGGGGCAACGATGCGTTGCTCCGCCGCGCCCTGCCGGGGTGTGCCGATACGCGCCAGCAACAGCGACGCGGCGCTCTCGCCCAACTCGCGGATCGACTGGCCCACCGTGGTCAACGGTGGGTACACATAGCGGCTGAGTTCGATGTCGTCGAAGCCGATCACCGACAGCTCGCCGGGTACGTTGATATTGCGTTCGGCCGCGGCACGCAGCACGCCGAAGCCGATCATGTCGTTGCCGGCGAAGATCGCCGTGGGCCGCTTGCCCTCCAGCAACCGGGTTGCCACCGCATGGCCCCCCGGGCTGGTGAAGTCGCAGTGCAGCACGCGGTCGCCCTGCACCGCTGCGCCGGCCTCGGCCATGGCGCGACGGAAGCCGCTCAGGCGCAGCTGGGTGACCCCGGTCTCGGCAGGGCCGCCGATGTAGGCGATGTCGCGGTGGCCAAGCTCCAGCAGGTGACGGGTGGCCAGATAGGCGCCTTGCTCGTGGTCGATGCGCACCAGGTCGGCATCGACGCCATCCAGTTCGCGGTCGACGATCACCATGGGCGTGCGCACGCCAGTCAGGCTTTGCAGCAGGTCGCTGTCCTGGCCTACCGAAGCCACCACCAGGCCGTCGATGCGCTTTTCCAGCAGTACACGCAGGTAGCTGCGCTGCTTCTGCGGGTTGTCGTCGGAGTTGCACAGGATCACGCAATAGCCGTTGCGTTCGCAGGCGTCTTCGATGCCCCGCGCCAGTTCGGCGAAGTACGGGTTGACGCTGTTGGGCACCAGCAAGCCGATGGTGGCCGTGCTGCGCGCCTTCAGCGAGCGGGCCACGGCGCTGGGCACGTAGTCGAGCTCGGCGATGGCGGCTTCGACTTTCAGCCGCACCTGCTCGCTGACCGGCCGGGTCTTGTTCAGCACATGGGACACGGTGGTGTAGGAAATGCCCGCCAGTGCCGCGACGTCTTTGATGGTTGCCATGTTTTCAGTTCCGCCGGCCTGCACGCCGGCTACGGTAAGTGTCGAGCACCACGGCGATGACGATCACCGCCCCGGTGATGATGCGTTTGGTCGGTTCGCTGGCACCGATCTGCGCCAGCCCTGCAGCCAGCACCGAAATGATCAGCACGCCAAAGAAGGTGCTGATGACCGAGCCACGCCCGCCCATCAGGCTGGTGCCGCCAATCACCACGGCGGCGATCACCTGCAGCTCCAGGCCGGAGCCGGCATTGGGGTCTGCCGCTTCCAGGCGCGAGATCTGGAACAGCGCGGCCAGGCCGGCAAGCAAGCCCATCAGGGCGAACACCAGCACCTTGTACGGGCGCGGGTCGATACCGGCCAGGCGCACGGCCTCTTCGTTGGTGCCGATGCCGATCAGGTAGCGGCCGAACACCGTGCGGGTCAGCACCAACTGGGCCAGCACGATCACCAGCAAGGCGATGATGAACGCCGGCGAGATGCCGAATGCAATGGGGTTGGAGAACCAGGCATAGGCATCGCCGATATAGGCGGTGCGCGAGTCGGTGAACTGGTAGGCCAGGCCGCGGGCCATTTCCAGCACCCCGAGCGAAACGATGAACGACGGAATGCGCCAGGCCACGGTGACGCCGCCGGTGATGCTGCCGGCCAGCGCGGCCACGGCCATGCCCAGCAGGGCCGAAGGCAGCACGCCCCAACCCCAGCCGAGGATCGCCACGCTGACCGTCGAGGCCGCCAGCGCCAGCACCGAGCCCACCGACAGGTCGATGCCGCCGATGATCAGCACGAAGGTCATGCCCACCGCCAGCACCATCAGGTCGGGGATCTGGTTGGCCAGGGTACTGAAGGTGTTGTACGACCAGAAGTGGCTGCTGAGAAACGAGAACAGTACGATCATCGCCAGCAAGGCGCCGGCCAGGCCCAGGTAGGTACCCAGGCCAAGATAGGTGCCACTGCGGCGCACCGGTGCGGCGCCTTGGCTGTCGAGCGGGGTGGTTTTCATGCATCCATCCTGGGAGCTGCGTCATGCAGCAGTGCGTCACGTTTCTGATAACCGGCAAAGGCCGCGGCCAGCAGCTGGTCCTGGCTCCAATGGTCACGCTCGAAGGTGTCGATCAGGCGACCGGCCGACAGAACGGCGATGCGGTCGCAGATCAGCATCAGCTCGCGCAGGTCGCTGGACACCACCACCAGGGCCTTGCCCTGGCGCGCCAGCTCGGCCAGCAGGCCATAGATGTCGAACTTGGCGCCGACGTCGATGCCACGGGTGGGCTCGTCGAACAGCAGCACCTGGCAATCGCGCTCCAGCCAGCGGCCGATCACCACCTTCTGCTGGTTGCCGCCAGACAGCTCGCCCACCACCTGCTGCGGGCCGGCACTGCGAATGCGCATGGCCTGGATCTGGCGCTCGGCCAAGGCCGCTTCGGCTTCGCCATCGAGCACCCCGGCCCGTGATACCGCGCCGAGGTTGCCCAGGGCGATATTGGCGCTGATCGACTGCGTCAGCAGCAGGCCCTCGCCTTTGCGGTCTTCGGTGATCAGCGCGATACCGGCCTGCACCGCAGCCTTGGGCGAGTCGATGGTGACCACCTGCGGTGGCTGGCCGAGGGCAATGCTGCCGCTGTCGGCACGGTCGGCGCCGTAGATCAGGCGCAACAGCTCGGTACGGCCGGCACCGATCAGGCCGGAGATGCCGAAGATCTCCCCTGCCCTGACCTCGAATGACACTTCACGCACCTTGTCGGCACGGCTGAGCTTGTCGACCTTGAGCAGCGGCGCGCCGATCTGCCGGCGGCCCAGGTCGATATGCTCGCCCAGCTCGCGGCCGACCATCAGGTTGACCAGTTCGGCGCTGCTGTAGCGCTGTATCGGCTCGTCGCACACCAGTTTGCCGTCGCGCAGCACGACGATGCGCTGGGCCACGCGCTGCAGTTCTTCCAGGCGATGGGATATGTAGACGATGGCCACGCCACGTTGGCGCAGGCGCTCGATCTGGGTGAACAGCAGCTCCACCTCGCGCGCGGTGAGCATGGCGGTGGGTTCATCGAAGATCAGCACATGGCAATCGCCGATCAGGTTGCGGGCGATCTCGACCATCTGCTGGTGGCCGATGCCCAGCTCGCCGACCGGGGTGTCCGGGTCGATGGCGTCGAGGCCGACCTGGGCCATGGCGGCCGTGGCCAGTTGGCGCAGGCGCTTTTGGCTGATCCAGCCAAAGCGGCCGGGCAGGTTGTCGAGGAACAGGTTTTCCGCCACGGTCAGCGTGGGCAGCAGGTTCAGCTCCTGCATGACCATGCGCACGCCGAGGCGCTCGGCCTCGCTGCGGCTGCCAGGCGCGTAGGCCTGGCCGCGGTAGTGCATGTGCCCGGTGGTGGGGGTTTCCAGGCCACTGATGAGCTTGGACAGGGAGCTCTTGCCGGCGCCGTTCTCACCGGTCAGCGCCAGCACTTCGCCGGCCCGCAGGTTCAGGCTGACCTCGCCGAGCACGGGCTGGGCGTAGGTCTTGCCCAGGCCGCTGGCGGCGAGCACCACTTCATTGGCCGATGCAGGCATGGCCGTTTCTCCTGCCAGCGATCAGGGCTTGGTGATGAGTTGGACCGGGGTCTGGATGACGTTGTCGGCATCCACGTCAGGCTTCTCGCCCTTGACCATTTTCAGCGCCGCCTGGATGCCGTACACCGCCTGCTGGCTGGCCGCCTGGTCGAGTGTGGCGAGCACACGGCCATCGGCGAGCATCGGCTTGATGGCGTTGATGTTGTCGTAACCCACCACTTGCACCTGGCCGGCTTTGCCAGCAGCACGCACGGCCGACACGGCGCCCAGGGCCATGCTGTCGTTACCGGCCAGCAGGGCTTTCAGGTCGGGGTATTCGTTGAGCATGGAGGCGGCGACGGCGTTGCCTTTGTCGATTTCCCAATTGCCGCTCTGCACCAAGACGATCTTGATCTGCGCGGCGTCCATGGCGTCCTTGAAGCCAGCGGTACGCTGCTGGGCGTTGGTGGTGGTCGGCACGCCTTCGATGATGCCGACCTGGTCGCCGGCCTTGAGCTTCTGGTTGGCCAGGAAGTCGCCGACCAGGCGCGCGCCCTTGCGGTTGTCGGGGCCTACGAAGGGTACGCTGATGCCTTTGCTCTTGAGCAGTTCAGGGTCCAGGCGGTTGTCGATGTTGATCACCACCACGCCCTGGTCCATGGCCTTCTTCACCGCCGACACCAGCGCCTTGGAGTCGGCCGGGGCAATGACCAGGGCCTTGGCGCCAGCGTTGACCATCTGCTCGACGATGCGGATCTGCTCGCCGGTGTCGGTCTCGTTCTTGATGCCGTTGGCGATCAGCTCGAATTCATCGGCGTGGGCTTTCTGGTAGTCCTTGGCGCCGTCTTCCATGGTGCGGAAGAACTCGTTGGCCAGCGACTTCATGACCAGGGCGACCTTGGGCTTGTCTTCGGCGTGGGCGGCCGAAAACGGCAGGGCCAGGGACAGCGAGGAAATGACCGCGAGGGCCAGCAGACGACCGGGGAACGGCAGTTTCATGGACGATGACTCCGGATCTTGTGTTTTTTGTCGGATCGCAAACGTTTGCGTTGCCTAACTATGGAAACAGGACCGGGGTTTGTCAAATCCGTTTGGCTGTGGGAGGTCAAGTCGAGCCTGGGGCAGTTTATCCGGATTTTTTCCGAAAAGCCGAACGTCTTTTCCTACGTTTGTTCGGAATCTCGAATGACACACCCCCGCATGTGGGAGCGGCCTTGTGTCGCGAAAGGGCCGCAAGGCGGCCCCGGCAATGTGTGTTGTTGCGCCGGGATCCGGGGCCGCTGCGCGCCCCTTTCGCGACACAAGGCCGCTCCCACAAGGCCCGTGCGCACAACTGGTACGAAACCTGCCTTGCACCCTGTGCGACAAAACAACCATCTCATTAGGAAGAGAGAGAACAATAACGATGAATGCCGCACTGAAAACCTTCGCCCCCAGCGCACTCGCCCTGCTGCTGGTGCTGCCAACCACCGTTTCGGCCAAAGAAGCCGAAACCCAGCAGAAGCTGGCCAACGTGGTCATTCTCGCCACCGGCGGCACCATTGCCGGTGCTGGCGCCAGCGCCGCCAACAGCGCCACCTACCAGGCCGCCAAGGTGGGCGTCGACAAGCTGATCGCCGGCGTACCGGAACTGGCCAACGTGGCCAACGTACGCGGCGAGCAGGTCATGCAGATCGCCTCTGAGAGCATCTCCAACGACGACCTGCTCAAGTTGGGCAAACGCGTTGCCGAACTTGCCGAAAGCAAGGACGTGGACGGTATCGTCATCACCCACGGCACCGACACCCTGGAAGAAACCGCCTACTTCCTCAACCTGGTGGAAAAGACCGACAAGCCGATCGTGGTCGTCGGTTCGATGCGCCCGGGCACCGCCATGTCCGCCGACGGCATGCTCAACCTGTACAACGCCGTGGCCGTGGCCAGCGACAAGCAGTCGCGCGGCAAGGGCGTGCTGGTGACCATGAATGACGAGATCCAGTCCGGCCGCGATGTGAGCAAGGCGCTCAACATCAAGACCGAAGCCTTCAAGAGCGCCTGGGGCCCGATGGGCATGGTGGTGGAAGGCAAGTCCTACTGGTTCCGCCTGCCGGCCAAGCGCCACACGGTCAACTCCGAGTTCGACATCAAGCAGATCAGCAGCCTGCCGCAGGTGGACATCGCCTATGGCTATGGCAACGTCACCGACACCGCCTACAAGGCGTTGGCGCAGAATGGTGCCAAGGCACTGATCCATGCCGGTACCGGCAACGGTTCGGTGTCGTCGCGGGTAGTGCCGGCGCTGCAGGAACTGCGCAAGAACGGCGTGCAGATCATTCGCTCGTCGCACGTCAACCAAGGTGGTTTCGTGCTGCGCAACGCCGAACAGCCGGATGACAAGAACGACTGGGTCGTGGCCCATGACCTGAACCCGCAAAAGGCGCGGATCCTGGCGATGGTGGCGATGACCAAGACCCAGGACAGCAAGGAGCTGCAGCGGATCTTCTGGGAGTACTGATCACTAGTACCCCCTGAAATGCAAACAGCCCCGCTGCGTGGGCGGGGCCGTTTGCTGTCAGCTAGCCGAAGGCCTCAGTGGCTGGTCGGCATCGCGAACTCCGCACCTTTGGCGATGGCTTGCGGCCAGCGCTGCATGATGCTCTTCTGCTTGGTGTAGAAGCGCACCCCTTCCTCACCGTAGGCATGCATGTCGCCGAACAGGCTCTTCTTCCAGCCACCAAAGCCATGCCAGGCCATCGGCACCGGGATCGGCACGTTGATACCGACCATGCCCACCTGGATACGGCGGCCGAACTCGCGGGCGATGTGGCCGTCGCGGGTGTACAGGCTCACGCCATTGCCAAACTCGTGGGCGTTGATCAGGTCGACCGCTTCGGCAAAGTCCTTCACCCGCAGGCAGGCCAGTACCGGGCCGAAGATCTCTTCCTTGTAGATGCGCATGTCCGGGGTGACGTTGTCGAACAGCGTGCCGCCCAGCCAGAAACCGTCACCACAACCTTTGCCAGCCGCCTGGCCGTTGAAGTTGCGGCCATCGACCAGCAGCTTCGCGCCCTCCTTCACGCCTTGCTCGATGTAGCCGGTAATGCGCTCCAGCGCCGCGCGGGTGATGATCGGGCCCATCTCGGCTTCGAGGTTGGTACCGTTCAGCACTTTCAGCTCGCGGGTACGCTCGATCAGCTTGGGCATGACCTTCTCGGCAGTATCGTCACCGACAAACACCGCCACGCTGATCGCCATGCAACGCTCGCCAGCCGAGCCATAGGCGGCACCGATCAGCGCATCGACCACCTGATCGATGTCGGCGTCGGGCATCACCACCAGGTGGTTCTTAGCCCCGCCCAGCGCCTGCACGCGCTTGCCGTGGCGGGCACCGGTTTCGTAGATGTGGTTGGCGATCGGCGTGGAGCCGACGAACGACACCGCCTGCACATCCGGGTGCTCGATCAGCGCGTTGACCGCGTCCTTGTCGCCCTGCACCACGTTGAACACGCCGTCCGGCAGGCCGGCCTGCTTCAGCAGCTCGGCGATGAACAGGCTCGGGCTCGGGTCCAGCGGGCTGGGCTTGAGCACGAAGGTGTTGCCGGTGGCCAGGGCGACCGGGAACATCCACATCGGCACCATCACCGGGAAGTTGAACGGGGTGATGCCGGTGACCACGCCCAGCGGCTGGCGCAGGGTCCAGTTGTCGATGTTGGTGCTGACCTGGTCGGTGAAGTCGGTTTTCAGCAGCTGCGGTGCGCCGCAGGCGAACTCGACGATCTCGATGCCGCGCATCACCTCGCCCTGGGCATCGGTGAACACCTTGCCGTGCTCGGCGGTAATCATGCGGGCCAGGTCGTCGCGGTGCTCGTTGAGCAACGCCAGGAACTTGTTCAGCACCCGCGAACGGCGCAGTGGCGAGAGGTTGCTCCAGGCCGGGAAAGCGGCCTTGGCCGACGCGACAGCGGCGTCCACGTCCTTTTGCGCAGACAGCTGCACCTGGCCGGTGACCACGCCGGTGGCCGGGTTGTAGACCGGCAGTTGCTGGCCGCTGGTGGTCTCGGCCTGAGCGCCGGAGATCCAGTTCATGATGGTTTGGGTCATTGTATTTTTCCCGTAATTCATTGGTAGAGCGCCTGCCCCTGTGGGAGCGGGCGTGCCCGCGAATCAGGCACCGCGGTGGATGGCACGGGCTTCGCCCGTGTTCGCGGGCAAGCCCGCTCCCACAGGGATCGCGCCAGCTTTCAAATGCCGAGCAAGGTACAAAGGGCCAGTGTTGCGTCAGTAGATGGCATAGACCTTGCGCACGGTTTCCAGCACGTCCCAGCGGCCGGTCCAGCCTGGCGGCAGGATGATCAGGTCGCCGCCGGTCACTTCCACCACCTCCCGGGTGCTGTCGTCGGTGAGCAGCGCCTTGCCGGAGATGATGTAGGTGAACTCGGTGTCAGGGCGGTCGACCACCGGCCAGCCACCCGGCTGGCACTCCCACACACCAAGGTTGCCGACCGCTTCCGGGGCCTGCTTGCTGATGGCGATCTGCGGGTCCCCCTTGTCGGCGCCGGCACGCTGACCGGCAGGGTTCAGTGGCAGTGCCTTGATATCGGCGTGCTTGATGATGGTGAACGAAGGCATGGGGTTTCTCCTTGTCAATGGGCGCCGGTGAGCTTTTCCAGCAGCATCGCGGTACGTGAAGGTTTGTGGGTGTAGCGCTCCTCCAGATCACTGAGCGACGCGGCAGCCAGGCCGCTGTTGATGCCGAACCAGCGCAGCGGTTCTGGCTCCCAGGATGGCGAGCGGTGGTTGACCAGGGGCAGCGTGTTGATGTCTTCATCACGCTCGAGAATCAGGTTGCGCAGAATGCGCCCGGCCAGGTTGCTGGTGGCCACGCCATCACCGACGTAGTTGCCGGCCCAGGCCATGCGCTGGTTGCGGTCGATACTGACGGTCGGGCACCAGTCGCGGGAAACACCCAGCGCGCCACCCCAGCGGTGGGTGATGCGGGCGTCGCGCAGGGCCGGGAAGAATTCGAGCAGGGTGTCGTGGATCTTGCCGTGGATACTGTCCACCAGGTCGGCCTGCTCAGGCATGCTCGAGCCCCATTTGTAGGGCGCGCCCCGGCCACCGAACACCAGCCGGCCTTCTGCGGTGACCTGGCCGTATACGCGCAGGTGGCGCATGTCGTTGAACGCCAGGCGGTGGTCGAGGTTTAGCCGGGCCAGCAGCTCTCGTGGCAACGGCTCGGTGGCCAGCACCAGCGAATACAGCGGGATGACGAAACGCGACTTGCCCGGCTGTTGCGACGTGAATGCCTCGGTGGCCCGCACCGTCATGCCGGCACGTACCGAGCCGTGCTCGGTGTGCACCACGCCCGGGGCCATCTGGGTGACCGCCGACTGCTCGTAAATTGTCGCGCCCAGGCTTTCGACCAGCTTGGCCAGGCCACGCACCAGCTTGCCGGGGTGGATGAGCGCGCAGTGTTCGGTGTAGAGGCCGCCAAGGGTGCCTTGGGCACCGGTCCGGGCCTGGGCTTCGGCAGCCTCCAGCACTTGCCACTGGTCAGGCAGTCCGAAGCGCGCCGAGGACTCCACGGCCGCACGCGCCCGCGCCATCTGCGGGGCGCTGCGGGCCAGGGAGAGGAAGCCCTGTTTGGCATAGTCGGCATCGATCTCTTCCAGCGCCAGCACCCGGCCGATCTCGTCGACCGTTGCGTTCATCGCAGCCTGCAGGTGCAAGGCCGCAGGGTGGGAATACAGTTGCTCCACCCGGTGCAGGGAAATCGGGAAGATCGCCGAGGCCCAACCGCCGTTGCGGCCTGAGGCGCCGAAGCCGACGGCGTTCTTTTCCAGCAGCACCACGCGCAGCGACGGGTCGCTCTTGAGCAGGTAGTAGGCGGTCCACAACCCCGTGTACCCGGCACCGACGATCACCACATCGGCATCGGCCACGCCGTCCAGCCGGGCCCGTGGCGCGCTCGGGGCAAACCATAGCGGTTTGTTGGGTAACAGGGACAAATCGGATTTCGCTGACATGCTGGTGGCTTCCCGTTGGCGTTTGCGACTGGTGTAGAGGGCTTCGTCTTGTCAGTAGTGACCAGTGCGTGTTGGCCTGAGGTTATGCGGGGTTGGCGGGGGGTGGTATCGACCATTTTCAATAGACGGAGCCATCAGCCATACAAATGTATGAATGATCATCAGCATTTGCAGTTGCGCGATACCTGTGGGAGCGGGCATGCCCGCGAACACCGGCAAAGCCGGTGCCATCCACCGCGTCGCCTGCTTCGCGGGCGCGCCCGCTCCCACAGGGACGGCGCGGGCTTCGAGTTGGCGCTGAACCTGTGGGAGCGGGTTCACCCGCGAAGAGGCCCTCGAGCTCAATCACGGCTGCCGCTTGATTTCAACAAAGCCCAGGTACCCGCCAGACACCCGGCACCGACCCATTGCGGGTGAAACCCACACAGGGAATGTGCAACGTATGAGTATGCTGCTAACTACCTGCCCCCCCAGCCAACGCGACACATCTGCGTGCCAAAATCATGGTGGGGTCCACCAGGGCAACCGTCCTGCCACTCAGCTCATAAGCATCACAGTGGCTGAGCACCAGCGGCAGTTCCGTACAGCCCAGAATCAGCACCGTCGCCCCCACTTCCGAGAGATGCTCGGCCGCAATCAGCAACTGGTCCCGACACAGTCCTTCAGTGAAGCCAGCCTTGATGCCCCGCTCACCGTAAATGGCCTCCATGACCAGCTTCTGGTAATCCGGCGCCGGCACAACAATCTCAAGCCCGGCGCGGCTCGCTGCCTGGTGATAGACCTGGCTGGCGACGGTGCCTGACGTCGCCAGCAGGCCGACTGACTTGTCGCGGCCGTATGTTTGCCTTATCCAGTCGATCGTCTCGGTGAGCATGTTGACGATTGGCACGCGCAGGTGCTCCTGGATGCGTTCAACAAACGCGTGAGCGGTATTGCACGGGATTGCAATTGCGTTGGCACCGGCGCTTTCCAGGCGCTTGCAGGTCGCGTACATGGCCATCGTCGGGTCGGTTTCATCATTCAGCAGGCTGGCCGTGCGGTCCGGAATTTGCGGGTTCTGCTCGACCACCATCTTGATATGGTCCTGATCCCGGCCCGCAGGCGTACCGGCAACCACCTTGCCCATGAAATCCACCGTCGCTGCAGGGCCGACACCACCCACGATACCCAGCTTGAAAGGCAGTTCACGGGGCGCACTTGAGCCTTGGGTCGCGAACGTGGCGTAGAGCTCATTGATATCCAGTGCGGCAACGCCCCGGCGCTGCAGGTCGGCGCACACCAGCGAAAGCTCGGTCATACCCGGCACGACCAAGGTGGCACCCTGTGCCTGCACTGACAGGCATGCCTGGTACACGGACTCCAGAGGCATGCCATTCAGGTGCCCATCCTTGATGCCGTTGACGCCATACATGGCCTCCATCAGCGCGACCTGCGCTTGCGCGTCGGGGTAGACCACATCGTACTGGCGGCCCAACGCTTGTTCGAAGAGCCCGGAATGGCGCACATAATCCGAAGCAAGCACACCGAGTGTACTGCCTGGCTCCGCGACCTGACGGATGTATCGCACCAAGGCTTCCATCATGTCCAGTACCGGAATCCCCAGCTCTTCCTGGATCTGTGCGCGGAACGTCTGGCTGGCAAAGCAAGGCAGCATGATCGCATCCACACCGCTCGCTTCGAATGACCTGCACACCTCGAAAACGTAGAACTTTCGCGAGGTCATGCTTGCGCTTGCGTCCAGAGGCAGCAGCACATCCTTGAAGGGATGTTGCTCGAGCAGGAAATGAAAACGCCCCTGGTCCTCCAGCACCGCCCGCGACTTCACAAGCTTGTAGAAAAGGTCGCCCCCCGCGAGCGAACCAAGCCCGCCGACAATCCCGATCGTGTGGGCAAAAGCTTGTGGACCTGCTGCCTTCTTCGACTTCATGAGCAAACTCCTCAGGCGGCCGATACCGGGCGGTCGAGGGTGGACGCCCCGCTTGCCGCTTCCGGCTCGGTCTGTGGCTCTGATCTGGCGATCACCGCCGTGGCAATGCTGTTGCCCACGACGTTGGTAGCGGTACGCGCCATGTCGAGGAACTGATCGATACCGATGATCAACAGCAGGCCAGCCTCAGGCAGGTTGAACATCGGCAAGGTCGCAGCGACCACCACCACCGACGCCCGCGCCACGCCCGCCATGCCCTTGCTGGTAATCATCAGTGTCAAAAGGATCAACACCTGCTGGGTGAAACTGAGGTCGATGTTGTATGCCTGGGCGATGAACATGATGGCGAACGCCTGGTACATCATCGAACCGTCGAGGTTGAACGAGTAGCCCAACGGCAGGACGAAGCTGGACACGCGTTTCGGCGCACCGAACTTCTCGAGCGCTTCCATCGTTTTCGGGTAGGCCGCCTCGCTGCTGGCCGTGGAGAACGCCAGCAGCACAGGCTCGCGAATCAGTTTGCCGAGCGTGAAAACAGACTTGCCCAGGCACAAGTAACCCGCACCGAACAGCACTGCCCACAGCAGCAGGATGCCCAGGTAGAACTCGACAATGAGCTTGCCATAGTCGACCAGCAGCCCCAGGCCTTGAGTAGTGATTGCCGAAGCGATCGCTGCAAAAACCCCGATCGGTGCAAATGCCATGACATAGTCAGTGATGCGAAACATCACTTTCGCAAGTTCATCGATGCAGTCCACAATCTTTGTATGGCCGGCTCGGTTGACGCCAGCCAGAGCGAAGCCGAAGAACAAAGAGAAGACCACAATTTGAAGTATTTCATTATTAGCCATGGCCTCGGCAATACTGCGAGGGAATACATGACTGATAAATACCTTGAGGCTGAAGTCACCCGTATTCACCGGGGCTGTAACGGCATCAGCGTGCTGCGCGACCTGCAAGTTGATGCCAGCGCCTGGTTCGAACAGGTTGACCAGCGCCATGCCGATCGCCAGTGAAATGGCCGAAGCGCAGACGAACCAGGCCATGGCACGAAAGCCGATGCGGCCGACCGAACGCGAATTGCCCATGCTTGCGATCCCGCCGACAAGTGTGGCGAACACCAGCGGCGCAATGATCATTTTGATCAGACGCAGAAAGATGTCCGTCACCATGGAGAAGTAGGCTGCTATCTGCCTGGCGTCCTGTTCGCTGCCTGCGAAATGATGACATGCCCAGCCGACGACTACGCCCAAGGCGATACCTATCGCAATTCGGCGCGGAAGCTTATTGTTTTTCACGATGTTTTCCTCAAGTTATTTTCTATTTTTTCTACTTGGCAGGATTGGAATAAAGACAGGAACAGCCACTCGCTAGGTGAGTGCTGGAGACAAGTTTATCGCCGCGAAAAAACAAGTTGATGAGTAATAGGGCTGACCCTATGCGTTTTCGGAATAGTTTATAGGCATCGCTGTCGAGGCTTGTGCGAACACGCTTACACTGAGCGCCTGGCGAAGGAGATCAGCGATGCAAATCAAGTGGCTGGACGACCTCATGGCGATCGCCGAGTGGAAGAATTTTTCCCGCGCCGCCGAGGTGCGATGCGTTACACAGTCCGCGCTCTCCAGGAGAATCCGCTCGCTCGAAGAGTGGGTGGGTGTCGAACTGGTTGATCGTGCCACCTACCCGGTACAGCTCACGCCCGCCGGCCAGACCTTCTGCGCTGAAGCCCGCCAGGCGCTCGCCGCCTTGATGGCACTTCGCGCCGACCTGAGGGACGTGAAACGGATGCCAGGGCGCTCGATCCAGATCACGGCAGCCCACAGCCTGTCCATGACGTTCTTGCCGAAATGGCTCAGCCAGTTCCAGCAGCAAAACGAGCGCTTCAATGCCCGGGTAGTGGCGGCCAACATCAATGACGCCGTCATCGCCCTTGAAGAAGGCAGCTGCGACCTGATGATTGTCTACCATCATCCGCTTACCCCCATCTCCCTGGACCCTGAGCGCTTCGGTAGCCTGGCACTCGGCCATGATGCATTTATCCCCGTGTGTGCGCCCGACGCGCAGGGCAAGCCGATGTTCCGGCTTTGCGCAGGCAAGAAGCCTATTCCGCACCTGGCGTACACCGCCACGACATTCCTGGGGAAAGTGGCAGACGTCGTCATTCGCAACGCACCTGAAGTCGCCCCTCTGGAACGCTGCTATGAGGCCGATATGGCGATGCTGCTGGTTCGCATGGCTGTCGAGGGCTATGGGGTAGCCTGGCTGCCCCACAGTGCAGTGAATGACGAGCTGGAAAGAGGGTTGCTCGTGCAGGCTGGAGGCGCCGAATGGAGCACGCGCCTGGAGATCCGCTCGTACTGCTCGCTGTTGAATCAGAACCCTACGATGAGAAGCCTGTGGAATACCCTGGATAACGCCGCGCACGGATCGGCCCAGGCTTGAGCACAGTTTTCGTCTGACAAGCTGTTGCGAAATTACTTACAGTGAAATACTGTATGTGCATACAGCAAAAACAAGGAAACACTTGTGTCCAGCACCGCCTCCGCCACCCCGAGCAGCTATGAACAACTGGGTATGCGCATCCAGAAGATCATCAACAGCCCCACTGCCCAGCGCAGCCGCGCGGCGCTGATCTTTCGCCTGGAACAGGAAGCCCCGGAAGACTGGGAAACCCTGCTCGAGGAAATCGCCGAAAACGATAACGTCACCCTCGCCCACCGCGACGATGGCGGTGTGCAGATTTTCTGGACCGTGCCGAAGGAAGACTGACCGCGTATTCAACCTCAGGCCAACGCCTGCAGGTAGGCGCTTGCTTCGCGGTAACGCGCCAGCCGCGCCAGGTCGGTGGGGCCTGGGCAGGGGATGCGCGAAAGGTCGCTGTTGTCGGCCAGGTCGGCCAGCTTGACGGTGCGTGCCAGCGGGTCACCGCCCAGGCGCACCACGAAGTCCTGGTAGGCCTCGCCCTCACGGCGGCTGAGCGCCAGCAAGGCGGCAAGGATTTTCAGCGCGAACCCCTCGCGCGCCAAGTCGGACAGGGTCAGCGGGGTGTCTTCGATCACATCGTGAAGCACCGCGACAATCCGTTGTTCGGTTGTGGAAACCCGCATCATCACGCGTAGCGGGTGGAGGATATAAGCAGCCCCACCCTTGTCGTATTGCCCTTCATGCGCCCTGGCGGCCACGGCAATGGCCCGCTCCAGTGTAGACATGAGGCCCTCCCCGTTCGGCTTCTTCCTGCCAAGCATAGCCAAAACTGTGCGGACAATGTCTAGCGCGCGTTTGACTGTGCCGCGCCGACCTTGCACAAGCGGCCTTGTGGAAGCCGTGTGGGAGCGGCCTTGTGTCGCGAAAGGGCCGCATAGCGGCCCCGGCAATCTGTGCAGGGTTCAAGATTCTGGGGCCGCTGCGCAGCCCTTTCGCGACACAAGGCCGCTCCCACAAAAGGCCGCGCCTGCAGAAACCGGGTTCAGCGCGCTGCGCCGTGCTGGATCACCACCGAATCGGTACCCAGCTTGGCCATCACCTCGGCCTTGCGTGCTTCGGCTTCCTCACGGCTGGGGAACGGCCCCATCAGCACCACCGGCTTGCCGTCGCGGTACTCCACCGAGGACGGGATGCCCTTTTCGATCAGGCGCGCGGTCATGTCGCTGAGCGCGCCCATGTTGGCGCCCTGGATCACTTCCACATCCCAGCCTTGCGGGGCCGGCTGGCCAGCCAGGGCTTCGGCGCGACGCTGCAGCTCGGCGCCGCCACACATCTCGCGGATGCGCAGGTTGTTGCCGCTGTCGTCGACGATGATTTCGTATTGGCCATCGCGCTTGATCGCCACGTAGCTGCGGTAGGCTTCGTACTGCCCGGCATCATCCTTGCCGCGGACCTGGCCGCAGATGGTGCCCTGGGTGTCGATCCGCACGTTGCCGAACTTGGCGGTCTTGGGGTTGTGCAGGTGTTCGGCCACCTGTTTGTGCACGCCTTCGACCTCGTTCTCACAGCCCGCCAGGGCGAGCACTGCCATTACCACAGCCAGTTTGCGCACGCGTGTACCTCCAGATTCGAAGGCGCGGATTCTAGCACGCCCTCCCCGGGCAAGGACCGCGACCATACGTTACACCGTGCAACCAGTGGCCATGCACCTCAGGCAGTCATGGCATGCCTTGCCTTGTCATGACGGCAGCAGATCCAAGGTCCGTTCGAGCTCATCGAGGTCGATGCGGAAGCCGCTGCCATCAGGTATCCCGACCACAAAGCCGAAATGCTGTTGATCGCGATCAGTCAGGTACTTGTAGAAGCAGACAAAGCGATCAGGTGGCTGCAGCGTCAGCACCGAAGCGCCGGGCGACAGCACATTCATACCGTGGATGAGCTGGCTGCCTTCGACGCCCACCACTACCCTCGCCCCGGCACAGGTTTCCACGATGGTTGCCAGGTCGCACTTCAAAGGGGCAAGGATGCGAAAGCCGCGATGTTTTTGCAGATGTTCGGCGATCTCCAGTTCGTTGTGCAGCAGGCGCGGATCTCCGTCACAGCCCCGCAAGATGAAAACCCCGGGGTGGGACTGGTAATTTACCCGCGACAACAACTTCCGGCCCATGGCGCGGTATCGCTCGGACTGGTTTGTGTTGTGGCTGAAGTCATCGAACAGCACCAACTCTCGAAAAAAGGCCGTGTGCAGCCGAAGCGGATGCATGCCAAGCCATTCTTCGTACTGCGCAGCCTGGGAAAAAAGGGGGAACCTGCCGGAGGGTGCCGTGGTGACCGGCACGCCTTCGTTACGGGCCAAAGCATATGTGACGCAATCCTCGGCCAGCCACGTTCCAAACCAACGGTTGCCGTAACGTGAACAATAAGCGGCCCCACGCTCGACCTCTTGCTCGACGACGATTCGCGGCAACCCGTTGGGCCGGTCAGACAGCCAGAAGCTGGCATTGTTCTTGTACAGTGCGCCATCGATCAGAATGACGTCCTTGATCAGATAGCCCTTGGTAGGGGCCTGTGCGACGCTGCCCAGCCCCTCCATGGTCCGCCGCGGATGCTCGAAAGGAAAGAAACGTTTCGCTTCCCAGCCGGTCACTCGCTCCAACTGATTCGGCAGAAAGAAAGCGGGAGGCGCTGGGGTGACCTCGGCCGGGGCGATATCCCAGGTCCTGACCGCAAGGTTCTTCAGGTTCTCCGACGGCTTTCGTACCAGCCGCTTTCTTGCGAGGTACTTGTATGCGGCCAAGCTCCAGCTTTTATGGTCGGATCCCTTCGTGTCTACATCCGAAATGTCGTTCATCATGCAGCGCTCTCATTGAAAGGCTATCTTTCACGCTCAGTTGCACACTACTTTTTCCAGAATGGGAGGGGACTGGAAGTGAGCATATCGATCGCGCAAGTTCTCCAGCAGCAGTTCGCCAGGCGCTTTCGCACAGTAAATGTATATCTTGAATAATCCACCGAAGACCATTTCACGATAGCGGTCGACAACTTCCTCGTCACTTGCCCCATCCGGCAAACCCAGATGCAGTGTGAGCCTGCTGTTCTCGACGGCAAATAACGGGAATTCCCAGAGAAACTTGGCGATGCCGGTCTTCGGCAGCCGGACGAACATATAAGCCTGGTTGCCCAAGGTATCCACATCACCGCCGCGCCGGCGCTTCCATTTCAAAAGACCATCGTCCGGACGTGCCAGACATTGGCCGATATCGTAATAATCGAAACCCTGCTCGATGGCCCATTCCAGGGCCATGAAGGTAGTGATCGAGTTGACCTCGCGCAGTCGTTTTGGGTCATTGAAGACGGCCTCCGGGTAGCCAAAGCGAAGCGTGCTCCAATAGCGCTTGCCGGCCCGGGTTATTACACAACCGAAATGACAGGCTACAACCTCCTCGCCTTTCATCACGAGGTCGAGCCGGCCAACGGTCTGGGCGATGCGCAACACTTCCTGGGAGTCGAATTGTTTGGCATGCAGGCCATGCCGCGCCTGGGCATATGGCTGCAACATTTCCCGGTCGGCCTTGCCAATCTCCTCGTCCGTCAGCACCTGCTGCATGCGGTACAGTGGCCGACACTTGCGGATGTTGCGGCGCAGTTCACCGTCGTAGCGGGCGATGATCTCTTCCAGCGGACGCCCCAGGGGGATGATGGCACTCAGGTAATGGGGCACGTACAGGGCACCTGCACTGGGCATCTCGCTGATCAACACCCTATGGGGCACGGCGCCAGGCTGTTGCGTGCCATCGCCGGATTTGGTGTCGGCCTCGGGTTTACCGCCGATGAGCAGCTTGGCCATCTCCTTGCGGCTCTTTCGACCCACATATAAGACTTCGTAGTCGTTACTTGTCTGCAGACGAAACCTGGTAATTTCCCAGCGCCACAAACACGCGCGCCCCATTATATCCTGGGCCCAAGTCAAGAACTTTCTTATTTCGAAGCGCATCGACGGCGTTATGAGCTTTCGTATGTGCTCTCTCATTTCATGTCCTTGAAGCTTATCCAGTTAACAGGTAATAAGCGCTGCCAAATAAACACGCAATAACCTTTGGCAGTTAAA
Organism: Pseudomonas sp. UYEF17; assembly: GCF_040546125.1. NCBI lineage: Bacteria > Pseudomonadati > Pseudomonadota > Gammaproteobacteria > Pseudomonadales > Pseudomonadaceae > Pseudomonas > Pseudomonas sp. UYEF17. The sequence continues at coordinate 183,011 of NZ_JBEPNE010000006.1, read as the reverse complement.
CGCCTCAGGCTGCCATATACCAAAAGATTAAAGATCTGCGAAAAAGATCTGTCAAGACACGCTTAACCATTGATTATTCAATGATTAGCCAGTGGAAACTGTATGTTTTATGGCGCCATTTTTTCTACTTGTGAATATGGCGAAAGATAACAACGGCATACCTGACCGTGCGGCCTCAGGGGCCGCCTGATGCAGCCTCCCCTCCCAGGCGCTGGAACCTTTCGCGGCCCATGTGTCTACCGACCACACGCTCACCTGCCTGCGCCTTCACGGCCCAATCAGGTGAACAGGCTGGTTATCATTTCACCGAAAAAGACGCCGATCAGCAGGGCAGGCAGTACTACAACCTCGCGCTTGAGGTCCAGCAGACCCAGTTTGCGGTTGACAGGAAAAATCAGGAAAAGCGTGAAGAAGGTATGCAGCGCCACACCCCAGATGGCATAGCTCACGCCACCGATGGCCATGAGGACCGGCAGCAGGATAAACAGCGAAACGACCCGGATGATGTTGTCCATCGCCACGTATTTGGTCAGCCCCAGGGCCAACCAGAGCTGGTGTGCCAGCGTGAAGCGCAAGGTGAAAAGAGAGAGCGAGAGAATGGCCATGGTATTGCCGGCGCCGGCATAACGGTCGTCGTACAGCCAACTGATCAACAGCGGGCTGGCAGTCAGCAAAAAACCGCAAGCGAACAGCGAGGTCAGGTCGAACAGCACCCTGGAACGGTAGTAAAGGCTGCGCACCCGCTCGTTGTCGCCACTTCTCGTTGCCTCACTGAAGGCCGGCAAGGCGACTGCCCCCGCCAGCCGCAGCAGGACCGACTGAATGGCCCCGAGGATGGCGACAGCGATGGAATAGACCCCTAGTTCCGCGACCGACATACTTCCACCGAACCAGATCCGGTCACCCTGCATCGCCAGCACCCCTACGGAGGATGACAACAAGATCCAGCGCCCGTAATCGAACACCTCGCGCAGCGCGGCGGGGTCCCATCGCAGGCGGTTGCGCGGCCCCTGGAAGACCAGGTGACTGAGTACGGTGAAAACCAGTGTGCTCAGCAGCCCCGCCGCCACCAATGACCAGATGGAGCGGGTGAGATAGCCTGCCACGAGCATCACGATCAAACCGACAAACTGTGCAATCAGTTCGGCGATCACCACCTTCTTCTGCTGGAAGACACGAATGGCCACATCGACCTTGGGCGACTGGAAGCCATAGATGATCGCGGCGAACCCAGACAAAGCCAGCACCATCGGTAGCTCTGGAGCGGCGTAGGTGGAATGGGCCGGCCACAGTTCGATGTACTGCGTGAATTTTGCCCCAAGGGCCAATAGCAACGTCAGAAGGAACAGCACAAACCCACGGATGATTTGCACCGTCCACACGGTATCGAGAAACAGCGGTTCGTCGCCGCGCGAGCTCTGAATGACGTTCGGCCGCAGCCCAACATCGGAAAGCAGTTGCAGCACCACTGCAACAGTGGTGGCAATGGCCATCACGCCGAACATTTCCGGCACGAGCAAGCGGGTGATAACCAGATTGCCGCCCAGCCGCATGACCTGGGAAGCAAAGACAGCGAGAAGGTTCAACGCACTGGCCAACATGGCTCGTTTGCGCAGGCTCAACGGAAGCGACACATCAATCGAAGGCATAGCCGCATCTCTGACCCCATCGCTAGAGACTCACTATAGTCGCAATTCGCTATGCGGTTATCCGACGAGGCTGTAGCGCGTGAAGTCGCCCTTCGTTGGGCACGACAAAAACAAAAGGGCGACCCCTTGGGGTCGCCCTTTTGATGCCCGGAAACCGGGACTTTTGTTTGGTAGGCACAATTGGACTCGAACCAACGACCCCCACCATGTCAAGGTGGTGCTCTAACCAACTGAGCTATGTGCCTGTCGTGTGGTGCGCATATTAGTGATCGAATGCGTACCTGTAAAGCGTTTTTTTGAGAAAAATCAAAAACTTTCGAGTTTTCTACACATGGGGCCGCCTTGCCGGAGCACGGCACTGGTCGGATGGGCTGCGCACCAGCCCCTGGCCGCATAAAATCACAATGAAAAAAGGGGTGACCCTTTCGGATCACCCCTTTTTCGATTTGGTAGGCACAATTGGACTCGAACCAACGACCCCCACCATGTCAAGGTGGTGCTCTAACCAACTGAGCTATGTGCCTGTCGTGTGGTGCGCATTCTACCCATTCCAAAAACCATGTCAATACTTTTTTTCGCGCTAACCTACTGAATCTTAAACTCTTTATAGAAAGGCGCGCTGACGGGGACCGAGTAAAGGATTTTCAACGGACGACTAGCGGGTGTTTATTATTATTGATAGCATCGGTACATTCGTTAAAAATATAAAACACGAGGTTCCTGCAGCATGGCTAACACCCCCTACCCCCAGTCCTACTACGCCGCCTCGGCCAACCCGGTGCCGCCACGTCCGGCGCTGCAGGGTGAGGTGGAAACCGATGTGTGCATCATCGGCGCCGGCTACACCGGCCTGTCCAGCGCCCTGTTCCTGCTGGAGAACGGCTTCAAGGTGAGCATCGTCGAAGCGGCCAAGGTCGGCTTCGGCGCATCGGGCCGCAACGGTGGCCAGATCGTCAACAGCTACAGCCGCGACATCGACGTCATCGAACGCACCGTCGGCCCCAAGCAGGCCCAGCTGCTGGGCCAGATGGCCTTCGAAGGCGGGCGCATCATTCGTGAACGCGTGGCCAAGTACAACATCCAGTGCGACCTGAAGGACGGTGGCGTGTTCGCTGCCCTCACCAGCAAGCAGATGGGCCACCTGGAGTCGCAAAAGCGCCTGTGGGAACGCTTCGGTCACAACCAGCTGGAGCTGATGGACCAGAAGCGCATCCGCGAAGTGGTCGCCTGCGACAACTATGTGGGCGGCATGCTGGACATGAGCGGCGGCCACATCCACCCGCTGAACCTGGCCCTGGGCGAAGCCGCCGCGGTCGAGTCGCTGGGCGGCATCATCTATGAACAAACCCCGGCCGTACGCATCGAGCGTGGCGCCAACCCGGTGGTGCATACCCCGCAGGGCAAGGTCCGCGCCAAGTTCATCATCGTCGCCGGCAACGCCTACCTGGGCAACCTGGTGCCGGAACTGGCCAGCAAATCCATGCCATGCGGCACCCAGGTGATCACCACCGAGCCGCTGGGCGACGAACTGGCGCGCACTCTGCTGCCACAGGACTACTGCGTCGAGGACTGCAACTACCTGCTCGACTACTACCGCCTGACCAGCGACAAGCGCCTGATCTTCGGTGGTGGCGTGGTGTACGGCGCGCGTGACCCGGCCAACATCGAGGCGATCATCCGTCCGAAGATGCTCAAGGCCTTCCCGCAGTTGCAGAACGTGAAGATCGACTACGCCTGGACCGGCAATTTCCTGCTGACCCTGTCGCGCCTGCCGCAGGTTGGCCGTATCGGCGACAACATCTACTACTCCCAGGGCTGCTCGGGTCACGGCGTGACCTACACCCACCTGGCGGGCAAGGTGCTGGCCGAGGCCATGCGTGGCCAGGCCGAGCGCTTCGACGCCTTCGCCGGCCTGCCGCACTACCCGTTCCCGGGTGGCCAGATGCTGCGTGTGCCGTTCAGCGCCATTGGTGCCTGGTACTACAGCCTGCGCGATCGCCTGGGCTTCTGATGTAGCCAGGGCTGGCCTCTTCGCGGGCACGCCCGCTCCCACAGGATTTGTGCTGGTTGCACGGCCCCTGTGGGAGCGGGCGTGCCCGCGAAAGGGCCGGTACAGACAAAGCTATTTGTTCAGGCTACTCACAGCCTGCTTCGCCGCAATCTCCTGCCCCGCCCGCGCCAGTTCATCCGCAGCCTGCAACCAGCGCTGGCGGTCCACCTGGGCCGGCAGTTGCCGCGGTGGCTGCACCAGCACCGCCCAACTCCCAAGCTTCGCCCACGCCGAGGCAAAGTCATCGAACGCCATCAGCTGCCGCCGGTGCATACCTGAACGCAACAGCACCCGCTGCTTGTAGCGGTCGTAGCCGATCAGCACGGCATAGCGTGGCTCGCTCCACCAGGCCGAACCATCCTCGTAACGCAGCAGCACCGGGTTGCCCGCCGCCACTTGGGTCAACAGTGCGTCCAGCTGCTTGTCCAGCGGATACACCACCATGCCGTAGTCGCGCGCCACCCGGGGGATGCTGGTGTCCAGCGCCTCGGCGCCCTGGGGCAGGTTCAGCGGCTTGTCCAGCAGCCCCGGCGTGATCGGAGCCCCCTGTTGCGACAGCACCGCCGCCAATGCCATGGCCCCGCTGTGGTTGGCGTTGCCACGGTAGAACGGCACGCTGCTGATCTCGACCCGCTGCGGCAGGCCCTTGAGGTTGGCGGAGGGTGTGCTGGCACAACCGGCCAGGCTGGCCGCTACCAGGCAGGCCGCCAGCAGCCGACGAGGGATGGTCTTGAAGGAAGGTTGCTGCATGGACACTCGCTTGCTCCAACGCCGGGCAGGCAGCGCCCGGCTCTGGCCACCGATCATAGGTCGGACAGCGGCGCGGGTATAGTCCGACACCGGTTAGGAGCAAATCGGACCAAGCAATAGACCTTTGGTCAATGGAACGTCACAGGCGAGAGACTAGACTAAAGCAGTGTCTGGAAGGCCAGCGTCGGCGACCGAGCGCGGCCCGTAGAGATGGAGGCACAGATGAGCCTGACCATGGCAATCCTCATGCTGGTGGGCATGTGGCTGAGCGTTGCAGCCGCCATGCTATGGGGTGTACTGCGTATCGTGCGGCGTCACTCCCACCACCACCTGCCACCGCAGGCCCCCGCCAAGCCACAGCCTGTGCGCCGGTCGCGGCGGCATGCCGGGGTGCACTGATTCAGAGCTTTCGGAGGCCCATTCGCGGGTGAACCCGCTCCCACAAGGCCCTCCACTGCCTTCAGAAGTGGCGGGGACCTGTGGGAGCGGGTTCACCCGCGAACGGGGCGCAAGCGCCCCGCATTTTTTACATCAACCTTCAGCCGCTTCGCGCTTCAACCGCGCCCGACGGGCCAGGATGTTGAGGATCTCGATCGCCGTCGAGAAGGCCATGGCTGCGTACACATAACCCTTCGGTACATGGGCGCCGAAACCTTCGGCGATCAGTGTCATGCCGATCATGATCAGGAAGCCCAGGGCCAGCATCACCACGGTCGGGTTGTCGTTGATGAAGTTGGCCAACGGGTCGGCGGCCACCATCATGACGATCACGGCAGTGATAACGGCAATGATCATGATCGGCAGGTGCTCGGTCATGCCCACCGCAGTGATGATGCTGTCGACCGAGAAGACGATGTCCAGCAACAGGATCTGGAAGATCGCCGCGGCAAAGCCCAGGGTAACCGTCGACGACACCTTGGCTTCTTCCTTGGCCCCGTGCGGGTCGACGTTCTCGTGGATTTCCTTGGTCGCCTTCCACAGCAGGAACAGGCCACCGGCAATCAGGATCACGTCCTTCCAGGAGAAGGCATTGCCGAACACTTCGAACACCGGGTCGGTCAGCTGGACGATCCAGGCCACCGTGCTGAGCAAGGCCAGGCGCATGACCAAGGCCATGCTGATACCGATACGGCGCGCCTTGGAGCGGTACTCCACCGGCAGCTTGTTGGTCAGGATGGAGATGAAGATCAGGTTGTCGATGCCCAGCACGACTTCCATGGCTACCAGCGTAGCCAGGGCAACCCAGGCGGTAGGGCTAGCGACGAGTTCCAGCAAGTATTCCATTGTTCAAATCCTGCAGCAGCGGTTGGGGGTCAGATTTCCTGGGTGTCTTCTTTCTTGTCGGCGTCCTTGGGCTTGTGCCCTTCGCTGCCGATGGCCTCGCTCAACGCCTGCTGTGCGGCCTTGTTGGTGTCGTCGATGGCCTGCTTGGCCGACTGTGCGGCCTGGTCGAGCATCTGCTGGGCGGATTTCTCGGCCTGCTCGCAACCGGCCAGGGTGAACAGGGCCAAGGCCAGCACCAGCGGCGTGCCGATGGATTTGAGTTGCAGCATGGGTTCCTCGCTTTTCATGTCCCGGCGGCGCACACAGCGCCTGATGGGGTCGTATTCTAAAGAGTGCAACACATCCGGAAAATTCGTATTTTCAGCGGTTATACTTCGGTTTTTACGAATCCGGAACATACCGATGCTCAACTATCGGCAGTTGCACTACTTCTGGGCCGTGGCCAAGACCGGCAGCATTGCCCGCGCCAGCGAACAGTTGAACCTGACCTCGCAAACCATCAGCGGGCAGATCAGCCTGTTCGAACAGACCTACGGCCTGGAGTTGTTCCAGCGCGTGGGGCGCCAACTGGAACTGACCGAAACAGGGCGCCAGACGCTGATCTATGCCGAGCAGATGTTCCAGCTGGGTAACGAGCTGGAGGCCATGCTGCGGGCCGGCCCGCAGGAGCAGATCCTGTTCCGCGTGGGCGTGGCGGACGTGGTGCCCAAGTCCATCGTCTACCGCCTGCTGGCACCGACCATGGAGCTGGACGACGTGCTGCGTATCAACTGCCGCGAAGACAAGCTCGAACGGCTGCTGGCCGACCTGGCGATCCAACGCCTGGACCTGGTGATTTCCGACAGCCCCATGCCCAGCCACCTGGACATCAAGGGTTATAGCCAGAAACTGGGCGAGTGCGGGTTGAGCTTCTTCGCCACCCCGGCGCTGGCACAATGCCTGGAAGGCCCCTTCCCCGCCTGCCTGCAGGATGCGCCATTGCTTATCCCCGGGCAGGAAACCGTGGTACGCAGCCGCCTGCTGCGCTGGCTGGGTGAGCAGCAGGTGCAGCCACGGATCGTGGGCGAGTTCGATGACAGTGCCTTGATGCAGGCGTTCGGGCAGTCGGGCAGCGGCATCTTCGTCGCGCCCAGCGTGATCGCCGAGGAAGTGTGCCGCCAGTACGGCGTGGAGCTGATCGGGCAGACCGAAGCGGTGCACGAGTCGTTCTATGCCATTTCGGTGGAGCGCAAGGTCAAGCACCCGGGGATCGTGGCGATTACCGAGGGGGCGCGACGAGAGTTGTTTCATTGGTAGCAGGCAGATTTGACGCCTCCCGCATTTCAATGGTCATATGCCCGCCAGTTTCAGGTGCCCTGCGCCGCCGCGCGCAGGGTGAAACGGGAAGCCGGTGCGTCGTGTTGCCCACGACAAGTCCGGCGCTGCCCCCGCAACGGTAAGCGAGCGAACCCTTCGAGATACCACTGTGCACATGCATGGGAAGGTGAAGGTTTCATGCCCCTCGCAAGCCCGGAGACCGGCCTGGAGCTTCACTTGGCAACCCGCGGTGGGCGGGCGCAGGCCGGTATCCGCGCGCGCGCCTGCGTGCACGGTGCGCCTTTGCGTGTTTTCCACCGGGATCCATTCATTCCTGCAGTAGTGGAACGACATGTCCCGTATCTTCAAGCTTCACCCCCTGGCGGCCTGCCTGGCCGTATCCCTGCCGGCCCTGGCCGATGACCTCGACCGACAGCCACTGGCCCTGCCCTCCACGGCCATCACCGACACCCAAGGCAGCCACGCCATCGACCTGGCCACCCCGACCCAGGCGGGCTCGCGCCTGGGCCTCAGCGCCCTGGAGACACCGGCCAGCACCAGCAGCATCAGCGCCGAGCAGATCCAGCAGCGCAACAACCTCACCGTGCAGGACGCGGTAACCCGCTCACCGGGCATCAGCTACATCGGCTCCCCGGGCGACGGCGGCACGGGCCTGTCCGCCCGCGGCTTTACCGGGCACAACTCGGTGATGACCCTGTTCGACGGCGCACGCCTGTACACCGGTGCCGGCACCCAGACGTTCCCGGTCGACCCGTGGATGGTCGAGCGCATCGATGTGATTCGCGGCCCGGCTTCGGTGCTGTATGGCGAAGGGGCCACCGGTGCAGTGATCAACGTTATCCCGAAAAAGCCGTTTGCCGGCGAGGTACGCAACCACCTGCGCCTGGGCTACGGTTCGTGGGACCGCCAGCAGCTCGGCCTGGACAGCGGCGGCAGCCTCGGCGAGCGCCTGAGCTACCGCCTGGCCCTGAACCAGCAAACCGGTAACGGCTGGGTCGACCGCACCCCGTCACGCAGCCTGGCGCTGAGCGCCGCGCTGCGCTTCGATGCCAGCGACGACCTCAGCTTCACCCTCGCCCACGACCGCGGCGATGCGCAGCCTGCCAACTACTACGGCACCCCGCTGATCGACGGCCACTACCGCAGCAGCCTGCGCAAGAAGAACTACAACGTGCAGGACGATGTGCAGCACTACGTCGATGAATGGACCCGCCTGAACACCGACTGGACGTTGAGCGACCACCTCAGCGCCAGCAACCAGCTGTACTACATCAAGAGCCGCCGTCACTGGCGTAATGCCGAGGAGTACAGCTGGGATGCCGGGCGCCAGCAGCTGCTGCGCGGCAGCTACCTGCAGATCAAGCACAACCAGGAACAGTTCGGCGATCGCCAGGCCTTCACCCTCGACCACACGCTGTTCGGCCTGGCCAGCAAGACCGTGGTCGGCGCCGAGTACAACAAGGTCCGCTTCAATGTCGACAGCAACGCGCCCTACAACGATGTGGGCGGTGACTACGTCGACCCTTGGCAGCCGCAACCGGGTTGGTTCCACAGCGCCTCGCCGCTGCGCCCGCAAACGCTGTCTACCACCCACACCTTTGCCCTGTTCGCCGAAAACCGCCTGCAGTTGAGCGATCGCCTGTCCCTGGTCACCGGCGTGCGCCGCGACCAGAACCACATCGTCCAGGAGAAACTGACCACCGACAGCCGCAGCGACCGCAGCCTGCAAGGGGGCAACTGGCGTGCCGGGCTGGTGTTTGCGGTCAGCGACGACCTGTCGCTGTATGGCCAGTACTCCACCAGCGAGGACGGGGTCGACAACCTCATCAGCCTCAGCGCGAACCAGATGCACTACGACCTGACCGAAGCCAGGCAGACCGAGGTGGGCCTGAAGCAGCGCTTCTGGGACGGGCGTGGCGAATGGACATTGGCGGCCTACCACATCGTCAAGAAAAAGCTGCTGGTGGATGACCCTATCACCCACGAGAAGCAGCAGGCTGGCCAGCAGACGTCCGACGGCCTGGAGGCAACCCTGGAACTGGCGCTGGCGCACCAATGGCAGGTGTCGGCCAACGCGGCGATCGTGCGCGCCAGGTATGACGACTTCGACGAAATGGTCGGCGGCGTGGCGCAGGACCGTGCGGGCAATCGCCCGGCCAATGTCCCGCGGCGTACCGCCAACCTGTGGCTGAGCAAAGGCTTCGGCCAGCGGCTGGAGGCCGGCATTGGCGCGCGCTATGTGGACGAACGATATGCCAATACCGCCAACACCCAGAGCGCCCCCGGCTACACCGTGGTCGATGCCGACATCGGCTGGCAGGTGTTGCCGGATGTGCGGCTGGGGTTGCAGTTGAACAACCTGTTCGACCGTGAGTATGTGCAGTCGGCGTTCAGTGGCCAGCAGTGGCTGATGGGGATGCCACGGTCGTACTTTGCGACGGTGGATTACAGCTTCTGACCTGAACTGCCTGCACCGGCCTCTTCGCGGGTAAACCCGCTCCCACAGGGATATCACAGAATTCGAATACGGTGACGTACCTGTGGGAGCGGGTTTACCCGCGAAGAGGCCGGCACAGGTAGCACAAAAACATCTACCGCCCCGTCATCTTTTAGTTATAAGATAACGTTTCAGTTGACATCCATTCCTATCAGCGACCTCCCATGACAAGCGCCAGTGCCACCCCCACCCTGCTCACCCAGCGCCTGCAGAGCATCGACGCCCTGCGCGGCCTGGTAATCCTGTTCATGCTCCTGGACCACGTTCGTGAAACCTTCTTTCTGCACCGCCAGGTCAGTGACCCGATGGCCATCGATACCACCGAGCCCACGCTGTTCTTCAGCCGCACCCTGGCCCACCTGTGCGCGCCGGTGTTCGTCATGCTGACCGGCCTGTCGGCCTGGCTGTACGGCGAAAAACACCAGGGCCGCGGCGATGTCTCGGCGTTCCTGTTCAAGCGCGGGCTGTTCCTGGTGGTGCTGGAATTCACCCTGGTCAACTTCGCCTGGACCTTCCAGCTGCCGCCCAGCGTCATCTACCTGCAGGTGATCTGGGCCATCGGCGTGAGCATGATCGCCCTGTCGCTGCTGGTCTGGCTGCCACGTGCCGCCCTGATCGCCCTGGGCGCAATCATCATCGCTGGCCACAATCTGCTCGATGGCCTGCACTTCGGCGCCGAATCCGCCCTGCATGTGCCATGGGCGATCCTGCATGACCGGGGTTGGCTGGAGCTTTCCGAAAACCTGCGCCTGCGCACCTCCTACCCGGTGCTGCCGTGGATCGGTGTCATCGCCCTGGGCTACGGCCTGGGCCCGTGGTTCGCCCGTGGCAGCGAGGCCGGCCAACGCCAGCATCGCCTGCTGCTGGCCGGGTTGATCGCGCTGCTGGGCTTTGTCGTGTTGCGGCTGGTAAACGGCTACGGCGAGGCGCCGTGGAGCGCTTACCCGACCGTCACGCAAACCCTGATGAGCTTCTTCAACATCACCAAGTACCCGCCGTCGCTGCTGTTCCTGGCCCTGACCCTGGGCTGTGGCCTGCTGTTGCTGCGCGCCTTCGAACGCGCCGGCCAGGCCCGCTGGATCAGTGCCCTGGCGGTGTTCGGCGCGGCACCGATGTTCTTCTACCTGCTGCACCTGTATGTGCTAAAGCTGCTGTACCTGGCCAGCGTGGCGCTGTTCGGCCGCAACCATGGCGACTACTTCGGCTTCGACGGCATCGCCGCGGTGTGGCTGGGGGCAGTGCTGCTGGCGGTTTCGCTGTACCTGCCGGTGCGCTGGTTCGCCCGCCTGAAGGCGCGGCGGCGCGACATCACCTGGCTGAAGTACTTCTGAAAAGCGTTTTCACCCGGCGGCACGATGGTCTACCATGCCGGCCGCCGGTTTCCACCACGGAATCAATAGGGAATCCCAGGCCCGCCAAATCGGGCCAAACGGAACTGCCCCCGCAACTGTAGGTGCCGAGCCTGCTCTATCGATGCCACTGGGCCACGAACCCGGGAAGGCCGGAGCCAGGCCATGACGCACCAGTCAGGAGACCTGCCGGCCTACATTCACCAACCGGCGGGGTGTCCGGGATTGGCCATCAGTGTTGCCCCTGCCGCCAGCGGGGGCTCGGCGATGCCTGTCCGTGCGTTCCTCACCCGAACTGTCCGATAGGAGATCGCCCAGCATGCTGCCCCGTTTTGCCACCCTGCTCGCCGGCCTCGGCCTCACCGGCCTGGCCCAGGCTGCTGCCACCCATTACCCGCTGACGGTCGACAACTGCGGCAAGCCGCAAACCTTCGCCCAGGCGCCGCAACGCACGGTCACCATTGGCCAGGCCGGTACCGAGATGCTCTACGCGCTGGGGCTGGGCGACAAACTGGCGGCCACCTCGCTGTGGTTCAACAACGTGCTGCCCGAGTACCAGGTGCAGAACGCCAAGGTGCCGCGCCTGGCCGACAACGAACCCAGCTTCGAGGCGGTAGTGGGCAAGCGCCCGCAACTGGTGACGGTGCAGTTCGAATGGATGGTCGGTGCCCAGGGCGTGGTCGGCACCCGCGAGCAGTTCGATGAACTGGGCATCCCCACCTACCTGCTGCCGTCGGACTGCGAAGGCAAGGACAACCTGGTGGGCGCCGATGGCACCCGCCTGCAGGCGTTCCAGGTCGACACTATCTACAAGAGCGTCAGCCAGTTGGCGGCAATCTTCGATGTGCAGGACCGTGGCACGGCCCTGAATGCCGAACTCAGAGGCCGCCTGGACAGTGCCAAGGCACAACTGGCCGACAAGGACCTGTCCGCCACCTCGGCGCTGTTCTGGTTCTCCAGCGCCGACCTGCACATCGACCCTTACGTGGCGGGCCGCCAGGGGGTCGCCGACTTCATGCTGCGCACCCTCGGCGTGCGCAACGTGGTCGAGTCGAGTGAAGAATGGCCGACCGTAGGCTGGGAAACCCTGGCGAAGGCCAACCCCACCTGGCTGATCATTGCCCGCATGGACCGCCGCCGCTACCCCGCCGACGACTACCAGAAGAAGCTGGCATTCCTGCGTAGCGACCCGGTAACGCGCAACATGGACGCGGTGAAGCACGATCGCATCATCATCCTCGACGCCGACGCCATGCAGGCCGGCATTCGCTTGTTCAGCGGCCTGCAGACACTGGCCACCGCCTTCGCCAGCGGCAAAGCAGCCCAGTGATGATGCGCCTGTTACCCTGCATCGCCGTTGCCCTGGCCGCCCTGTTGGCGGCCCTGCTGGCCGGCACCGCCATCGGCGAAACCAACCTGTCGCCCGGCGTGGTCGGCCAGGTGCTGGCCAACCACCTGTGGCAGGCCGGCTACCCGGTCGACCCGATCGACGCCGGCATTGTCTGGAACTACCGCCTGCCCCGCACCCTGGTTGCTGCGGCCTGCGGCGCCGGCCTGGCCACCTGCGGCGTGATCCTCCAGGCACTGTTGCGCAACCCGTTGGCCGAGCCTTACCTGCTGGGGCTGTCTGCCGGCGCCTCGACCGGGGCGGTGCTGGTGGGCCTGCTGGGCTTCGGCAGCCTGGCGCTGAGCATGTCCGGCGGTGCCTTCATCGGCGCCCTGGCAGCGTTCGCCCTGGTACTGTTGCTGGCCCGGGCAGCCGGCCCCAGCAGCAACAACGCCCAGGTGATCCTTGCCGGGATCGCCGGCTCGCAACTGTTCAACGCCCTTACCGCCTTCCTCATCACCATGTCGGCCACCGCCGAACAGGCACGCGGCATCCTGTTCTGGCTGCTGGGCAACCTCAGTGGCGTACGTTGGCCTTCGGTGTGGCTGGCCGTGCCAGTTGTACTGTTCGGGCTGTTGGTGTGCCTGTGGCATCGCCGTGCCTTGGATGCCTTCACCTTCGGTGCCGACTCGGCGGCGTCGCTGGGCATCCCGGTGCGGCGTACCCAGTTGCTGCTGATCAGCTGCGCGGCGCTGGTGACCGCCGTGATGGTGTCCATCGTCGGCGCCATCGGTTTTGTCGGGCTGGTGATCCCCCATGCCCTGCGCCTGCTGCTCGGCCCCGGGCACAGCCGCCTGCTGCCCGCCAGTGCACTGGGCGGGGCACTGTTCCTGATTGCCGCCGACATCCTGTCGCGCACCTTGATCCCGGGCCAGGTGATCCCCGTTGGCGTGGTCACCGCGCTGCTCGGCGCACCGGTCTTCGCGCTGATCCTGGTCAGCCGCCGGGGGCGCCCATGACGGTCATGACGGCGCTACAGCTGGCCCCCTTGAGTTGCCAGAACCTGGGGCTGCAACTGGCCGGCAACACCGTGCTCAGCGATATCGAACTGAGCGTTGTCGCCGGTGAAACCCTGGGCATCGTCGGCCCCAACGGTTCCGGCAAATCCTCGCTGCTGAAGGTGCTGGCCGGGCTGCGCAAGCCAGGCAGCGGCAGCGTGCAACTGCTGGGCGAACTGCTGGCACGGTTGCCCCGACGCCGTGTCGCCCAGGCCTTGGCGCTGGTCGAACAGCAGGCCGACACCCTCGATGCGATCAGCGTGTTCGATGCCGTTGCCCTGGGCCGCACCCCCTGGCTGTCGGCGCTGGCACCGTTCTCCGGGGAAGACCGCGCGATCGTCGAGCAGGCCCTGGCCGACCTCGACGCCCTGCACCTGCGCACCCGCCTGTGGGGGTCGCTGTCCGGTGGCGAGCGCCAGCGCGTGCACATTGCCCGTGCCCTGGCACAGCGGCCGCAGGTGCTGCTGCTGGACGAGCCGACCAACCACCTGGATATCCAGCACCAGCTGAGCCTGTTGCAACAGGTGCAGGCCCTGCCGGTGACCACCCTGGTGGCCCTGCACGACCTCAACCAGGCGCTCACCTGCGACCGCGTCGCGGTGCTCGACAAGGGCCGCCTGGTCGCCCTCGGCAAACCGCTCGAGGTGCTTACACCCGAGTGCCTGCTGAACACCTTCGGCGTGCACGCCCATTACCTCATCGACCCCTTCGACGGCGCGCGCATCCTGCGTTTTCGCGCCCCCTGAACAGGAAGTTCTGCCCATGCCGCGCCCTGCCGTTTTGCTGCTCGCCAGCGCCCTGCTCGCGCCCCCTGCGCTGGCCGACTCCGCCCAGTCGCAAAGCAACGGCTTTGTCGAGGATGGCCGCTGGAGCCTGCTCAACCGCAGCGTATTCGACCAGCGCGACTACAAGCATGGCGGGCGCAACAGTGCCGGGCGCAACGCCTACAAGCGGCGCGATGAACGTAGCGGCAAGGCCGAGGAATGGGCCTATGGCCTGATGGGCACCTTCCGGTCCGGTTTCACCCAGGGGCTGATTGGTGTCGGGGTCGACGCCCACGCCTACCTGGGCGTGCAACTCGACAGCGGCGGGGGGCGTGTGGGCAAGGCACGCTTGCTCGGGGTGGATAACGAGGGGCACCCGAAGAACGAATACAGCCGTGCCGGCGCGGCACTGAAACTGCGCATGTCCGATACGGTGCTGTCCTACGGTGAGCAACGGGTCAAGACCCCGGTGTTCAGTTCCTCCGACAGCCGCCTGCTACCCGAGACCGCGACCGGGTTCTTCCTTGAGAGCACCGAGTTCGAGCACCTCAGGCTGGTGGCCGGGCACTTCAACGAAAACGCCGACCGCAATGCTTCCAGCCACGACCAGGGCTTCGTGGTGAACTACTCCAATGGCCGCCAGGGCAACAGCTTCGATTTGGCCGGCGTGGTGTGGAACCCCGGCGCCGCCTTCAGCGGCAGCCTGTACACCTCACGCTACCAGGACAGCTGGAACCAGCATTACCTGGGAAGCACCCTCAGCCATGCCCTGGACGAGCGACGCAGCCTCACCCTCGACCTCAACCTGTACCGCACCACCGATACCGGCAAAGCGCTGTCCGGGCACATCGACAACACCACCTGGAGCCTGGTCTCGCGTTACGACCACGGGCCGCACGGTTTCAGCCTGGGCTGGCAGCAGGTGGACGGCAACACGCCATTCGACTACGTGACGCGAGGGGCGATCTTCATTGCCAACGCGGTGCAGATGTCGGACTTCAACGCACCGAACGAGAAGTCGTGGCAGGCGCGCTATGACCTGAACATGGGCGCCTACGGCGTGCCGGGGTTGAACCTGACGGCGTTGTACGTGCGCGGGTTCGATATCGACGGCAGCCATGTCGACCCTGCGGGCGGGTATGCGTACCTGGGGTATGGCAAGGGGGGCAAGCATTGGGAGCGCGACCTGGAGGCACGGTATGTGGTGCAGAGCGGCAAGGCCAAGGGCACCGCGTTTTCGCTGCGGCATAACGTGCATCGGGGCAATACGGCGCAGGCGGAGCTGGATGGGGACCAGATACGGTTGGCGGTGGAATGGCCGTTGGGGGGTGGGTTCTGATGTTTCGCGTGACCTGAAAAATTCTGGGGCCGCTGTGCGGCCCCCAAAATCCATCAGGCAACCACAACTGCCGTATAATCGGCAGCACTCACTGCCCAACCAGGCCACGCCATGCCTCGCCTCCAGAAGTTGCTGCTGCCCCTGCTGCTGACCGCAGCCCTCACCGCCTGCGACCAGAAACCCTCCCGTGAAGAACAGATCCTGGCCCAGCTGCCGCTGCAGGATGCCTACACGCACAACATCGAACGCATGGCCGCGCTGCTCGGCCGCACGCACCCGCAGCTGCCGCAAGCGACCATCCAGGGCGTGCTGCGCAAGCACCTGACCGTCGAGGACCAGCGCCAGGACCTGTTCCGCCTGTACAGCGAAAAGAACTTCAGCGATGCCGAGTTCGCCACCATCGTCGAGGCCACTCAGGACCCGGCCAAGGCCCGCGCCCTGGAAGACACCGAGGCCGGCAAGCGCCTGAGCGAAAAGCTCACCGCCCTGATGCGCGAATCGGCCCGCGACGCGAAAGTGCAGGCCCTGGCCGAGCAGCGCATGCAGCAGGTTGAAGACGAGCTGGACGCGCTGGAAAAGGCAGGCTCCTGAACGCGGTTCCCCACTGCGCTCATAAGGCGTAAGTTTGTTCCCATTTCGTAGCTGTTTTCGATCACCCGAGGTCAGGATTGCCACACGCCAAGCACGGACTGCGCCCGGATCTACGCACACTCATTCTGGTGCTTTGCGCCCTTACCGCCGTGGTCATGCTGTGCGCCAGCTACTTCGCCAGCTACCGGGTGCAACGCCAACTGCTGATCGACCATGCCCTGGAAGCCAACCGGGTGTATGCGATGAAGCTGGCAAGCATCACCGAGACCTTTATCGACAACGCCTTGCAGCAGCTGTCGTTCAGTGCTGGCGTGCAAGGCCGCCAGCTGGGTGACGCCGTCGCCCTGCAGGCGGAGACCGAGCGTGTCCTGAGCCAGAGCATGGCCTTCAATTCCACCTTCGTAATCGATGCCAACGGGGTGCTGCTGGCGATTTCCCCCGCCCCCTTGCGGCACCTGGTCGGCAGCCACATGCATTCGCCCGGTGTCCAGGAGGCGCTGCAGGCGCGCCGCCCATTGGTGTCGACGCCCTACATATCGGCGGCCAACAACCTGGTGGTGGCGCTGTCGCAACCCATTTTCGACAGCAATGGCCGCTACCTGGGGTATGTCGGCGGCAGCCTGTACCTGCGTGAACGCAACATCCTCAACAGCCTGCTGGGCGAGCATTTCTACAAGGATGGTTCCTACCTGTACGTGGTCGACCGCAACCGCCGGCTGCTGTACCACCCCGACAGCCAGCGCGTGGGGACGGTGGTTGAAGGCAATGAATTGATCGATCAGCTGGCGAGCCTGGGCAATGGTACCCGGCAACTGACCAACAGCCTCGGCGTGGAAATGCTCGCCGGATACGCCACCGTGCCCAGCGCCGGTTGGGGCGTGGTGGCGCAGCAGCCGCTGACCCAGACAGTGACGCCGCTTAGCCACCTGATCCTCAACGTGGTCGGCACCTCCGCACCGTTGGCGCTGGTGGGCAGCGTGCTGCTGTGGTGGCTGGCCATGACCATCGCCCGGCCGCTGTGGCAGCTGGCCGCCGGCGCCCGCTCGATGGACTGGGCCGGCACTGCCGAACGCCTGCATCGGGTACCGGCCTGGTATTTCGAGGCGGCCGAGTTGAAGCGCGCGCTGCTGTTCGGGCTGAACCTGCTGCATGAACGCATCGGCCGACTCAACCGCGACGCCCAGACCGACCCGCTGACCGGCCTGGGCAACCGCCGCAGCCTGGAGTTCAACCTGTCGTTGCTGGAAGCCGAAGGCCGGGCGTTTGCGGCCATCGTGCTGGATGTCGACCATTTCAAGCGGGTAAACGACTGCCACGGGCACGAGGTGGGTGATCAGGTGTTGCGCCGGTTGGCGGAGCTGATGCGCCGCTGCTGCCGCGAGGGTGACCTGCTGTGCCGCACCGGCGGCGAGGAGTTCCTGATGCTGCTGCCGGGGGCTAGCCTGGACGTTGCGGCAGTGGTGGCCGAGCGGCTGCGGGTGACGGTGCAGGATACGCCAGTGGAGCCGGTGGGGGCGGTGACGGTGTCGCTGGGGGTGGCGCATTGGGATGGCCAGACCGAGAGCGAACCGGGGGATGCGTTGAGCGAGGCTGACCGGGCGCTGTACCGGGCCAAGCAGGAGGGGCGCAATCGGGTGGTTGTTGCCTGAACGCCCTTGCTTGCCTGTTCCGGCCTCTTCGCGGGTAAACCCGCTCCCACAGGTACCCCGCAGCCCTCAAGGGCGGTGCATAACCTGTGGGAGCGGGTTCACCCGCGAAAGGGCCGGAACAGACACTACACAGCTCAAGGCAAACCGATTGCCACATGACGGAATGAACTTGGCAGGCTGTAACATTCCTTGTCATAAAACTGTCTTGTTCCAGTCATAGGATTGACCCCAACCTGACATTTTCACTTCATGGATGAGCGTCTAATGCGTCGTGTGGTTTTCAATCAGAAAGGTGGCGTCGGAAAGTCCAGCATCGCCTGCAACCTTGCCGCCGCCAGTGCCGCCGAAGGCTACCGGACCTTGCTGGTCGACCTCGACCCGCAGGCCAATGCCACCTACTACCTGACCGGCCTGGTCAATGACGCCATTCCTTCCGGCATCGCCGATTTCTTCCGCCAGACCTTGTCGCCAGTCACCGCTGCCGGCAAGAAGCACCGGGTGGCGATCACCGAAACCCGCTACAGAAACCTGCACCTGGTGACCGCCAGCCCCGACCTCAGCGACCTGCAAGGCAAGCTGGAGAGCAAGTTCAAGATCAACAAGCTGCGCAAGCTGCTGGTGGAACTGGGCGAGGACTACGAGCGGATCTACATCGACACCCCGCCGGCGCTCAACTTCTATACCTTCAGCGCGCTGGTGGCGGCCGAGCGGCTGTTGATCCCGTTCGACTGCGACAGCTTTTCGCGCCAGGCCCTGCACTGCGTCATGGCCGAGGTCGAAGAACTGCGCCAGGACCACAACCCGGCGTTGCAGGTGGAAGGTGTGGTGGTCAACCAGTTCGCCGGGCGCACCGCGCTGCACCAGACCCTGGTCGAGCAATTGCGCGGTGAAGGCATGCCGGTGCTGCCGGTGTACCTGAGCAGTTCGATCAAGATGCGTGAATCGCACCAGGCCTCGGTGCCGCTGGTGCACCTGGCACCGCGGCATAAACTGGCGCTGGAGTTTGTTGATTTGCTGGATGTACTGGAGCGTGCGGCCTGACAGAACCCTGGGGGCGCTTTGCGCCCCTTTCGCGACACAAGGCCGCTCCTACAAGGCATCGCGTCAAATTGCAGCCCCAAAATATCAAGCCCGAAGCACTACCCGACCGTTCATCCGGATGGTAGATTCGCCGCCATGAAAACCACCCGGCATACCCGCACGCTGACCGCCTGGACGCTCTACGCCAGTGTCCTGTTCAGCCTGGTTCTGTGCGGCCTGCACCATGGCCAGATGGGTGGCCTGCGCCTGGCCGGCCTGGAAGGTGGTTTCTGCTCGATCAACAGCGAACACGGCGTTGCCATCGACCTGGATGGCGCCGGCGGCGACCAGCACATGGCCCAGCTCGACTGCCCGGTGTGCTCCTCGTTCGGCCTGGCCGTGCCGCTCAGCAGCGGAGGCTGGTCGTTCACCCCTACGCAAGCCGTGGCCACCTCGCCCATCGTGGTGCGCAGCTGGGCGCAACCGCCGCCGCGCTATCAACGCCCCGCCCTCAACCCCCGCGCCTCCCCCGTCGCTTTCCCCGCAGCCGTACTTCATTTCGCCTGACCTCGACCGGGCGCGCCTGACTGCGCGCGCTCGCGGTCAGCCATGACCTTTGCGTGGAAGACACACCAACATGCTTCGCAAAACCTCCCTGGTGCTCCTCATGGGCACCTGCAACCTTGCCTGGGCGGATGCTGCCCCGGTGGAACTGAGCGCCACCACCATCGACGGTGAACGCGACGCCGCCAGCGGCGTGCAACTGGACGAGCCGATCCGCACCGGTTCGCGCCTGGGCCTCACCGCGCGGGAAACGCCGGCCTCGGTCAGTGTCTCGGACCGCCGCCTGATCGAGGAGCGCGGCGCCAAGGACAGCCAAGATGTGATCAACGCCATGACAGGCGTCAATGCCTCGGCCAACCCCGGCTTTGGCGGCTTCGTCGCCTACCGCGGCTTCACCCAGAACCAGGTTACCCAGTTGTACAACGGCATCAACCTGGGCTACAGCAGCGCCACCCGGCCAGTGGATGCCTGGGTGCTCGACCGCGTCGAACTGATCGGCGGGCCATCGTCGTTCTTGCATGGCGCGGGCGCGGTGGGCGGCTCGATCAACTACATCACCAAGCTGGCCAGCCGCGATCAGCAGACCATCGACGGCCGTATCCGCCATGGCAGCTTCGACGACAGCGAAGTGGCGTTCGGCATCAACCAGGCACTGGCCAGCAACCCCGCCGATGCCCGCCACTTCATGCGCCTGGACTTCAGCCGCGGGCAGGGCAACGGCTACATCGACCGCAACGAACGGCACACCGACAGCGTGGCCTTCTCGTTGCTGAGCGACCTCACGCCCAACCTCACCCACACCCTGGCCCTGGAGTACCAGGAAGACCGCGAAGACAGCCCTTACTGGGGCTCGCCGATCCTGCCCGGGCGCAGCACGATGAAGATCGACAACAGCCGCCGCTTCGAAAACTACAACGTCGGCGACGGGCGCTACGAGCAGCGGGTACGCTGGCTACGCTCGATCCTCGACTACCAGCTCAGCGACAGCACCAGCGTGCAGAACACGCTGTACCACTACAACGCTCAGCGCGATTACCGCAACCTCGAACGCTACAGCTACACCAGCGATGGCAAGGTACGGCGCAGCAGCCCTTACCTGCAGCGCCACGACCAGAACCTGTTGGGCGACCGCATCGAGCTGCGCCACGACAACCAGCTGTTCGGCCTGGCCAGCCAGTGGTCGCTGGGGCTGGAGTACTCGCGCATGCGCCAGACCCTCTACCCCACCTCGAGCAGCTGGAGCGACGTGGTCGATGCCGAGCACTTCGACCCCGGCAGCTTCGACGACATCCCCGGGGTGAATGCCGGCCTGACCAAGCAACGCCGCCACGAGGTGACCAACCGCGCGGTGTTTGCCGAAAACCGCCTGCAACTCACCGAACGCCTGGCCCTGCTGACCGCCCTGCGCTACGACTACCTCGACATGCAGGTGACCAACTACGGCGCGGTAACGCCAACCTCGCCGGCGTTCTTCGAACGGCGCTGGGAACCCCTTTCCGGGCGTATCGGCCTGACCTACGCGCTGACCCCGTCCGCCAGCGTCTATGCGCAGTACAGTACCTCTGCCGACTTGCCGGCCGGCTCGCTGGCGGCAGCGACCTATTCCAACGTCGGGCTGTTCGACCTGTCCAAGGGCGAGCAGTGGGAAGTGGGCAGCAAGTTCGACTTTCTCGACGGGCGCGGCGCGGCCACGCTGGCGCTGTACCAGATCGTGCGCAAGGACTTTGCCGTGCGCGACTCCAACGACGCCAACCTCACGGTCCAGGCCGGGCAGCAGACCTCACGCGGTGTCGAGCTGTCCGGGCGCCTGCAGGTGACGCCGAAGCTGCTGGCCGAGGCCAACTATGCCTATGTCGATGCGCAGTACGACGCGTTCAACGAGGCGGTCAACGGCGTGTCGGTATCGCGCAAGGGCAACGCACCGGTGAACGTACCGGCCAGCGTCGCCAACCTGTGGCTGACCTACAGCCTGACCCCGGCGTGGTCGGTGGGGGCAGACGGGCGCTACGTGGGCTCGGTGTATGCCGACAACGCCAACAGCCTCAAGGCCCCGGCGTACACCCTGTTCGGCGCGTTCGCCCGCTACCGGCTGGATGAACACACCACGCTCACCGGGCGGGTACGCAACCTGACCGACGAGGTGTATGCCAAGCAGGCCTACAACAGCCAGTACTACATGGGGCCGCCGCGTACCTTCGAGCTGGCGCTGGACATGCGTTTCTGACCCCATGGCCTGTCTTGCATGAACATCCCGGCCTGCATTGGCTCTTGTGGGAGCGGCCTTGCGTCGCGAAAGGGCCGCTGAGCGGCCCCGGCGATGTCAGTGGCGAAGCTGCAATCGAGGGGCTGCTGCGCAGCCCTTTCGCGACACAAGGCCGCTCCCACAGTGGACCGCGCCAAGCGAACAACTCGCGGTTGAATCAGGCATCCCGAGGTCGCCCTCGACAAAGCGTCCTCCAGCGCCCGGCTATCTACTGGCAAGCACAACAATGATGGCGCGGCCCGACCGCGCCACTTTCATCATGCCTGCCAATGGAACCGGAGAGCACTCGCATGCCCGCACCTCACGAGGTATCCCCCGCCACCCTGCGCCGGGTGATCGCCGCCTCGGCCATCGGCAATTTCGTCGAATGGTTCGACTTCGCCGTCTACGGCTTTCTCGCTACCCTGATCGCCAGCCAGTTCTTCGCTAGCGAAGACGCCAGCGTGGCCTTGCTCAAGACCTTTGCGGTATTCGCCGTGGCGTTCGCCCTGCGCCCGCTGGGCGGCATCGTGTTCGGCGCGCTGGGTGACCGCCTGGGGCGCAAGCGCATCCTGTCGCTGACCATCCTGCTGATGGCCGGCTCCACGACCCTCATCGGCCTGCTGCCGACCTACGCCAGCATCGGCCTGGCAGCCCCCGCGCTGCTGACCCTGGCGCGCTGCCTGCAGGGCTTTTCCGCCGGTGGCGAGTATGCCGGGGCCTGCGCCTACCTGATGGAGCATGCGCCCAACGACAAGCGCGCCTTCTATGGCAGCTTCGTGCCGGTGTCGACCTTTTCCGCCTTTGCCTGCGCGGCAGTGATTGCCTATGGCCTGGAAGCCAGCCTGTCGGCCGAGGCGATGAATGCCTGGGGCTGGCGCATCCCGTTCTTGATCGCCGCGCCGCTGGGGCTGGTCGGCCTGTACCTGCGCTGGCGCATGGAAGAAACCCCGGCGTTCCGCGAAGCCATCGCCCAGGGCAAGGAGCATGAACATTCGCCGCTCAAGGAAACCCTGCGCAACCATGGCCGGGCGATCCGCAACCTGGGGGCCTTCATCTCGCTGACCGCGCTGTCGTTCTACATGTTCACCACCTACTTCGCCACCTACCTGCAACTGGTCGGCAACCTGACCCGCGCGCAATCGCTGCTGGTAACTACCGTGGCCCTGCTGTTCGCCGCGGTCGGCTGCCCGCTGGCCGGGGCGTTCTCGGACCGCGTCGGGCGGCGCAAGACCATCGGCTTTACCTGCCTGTGGGTGATGCTGTGCGTGTTCCCGGCGTACTGGCTGGCCAGTTCCGGCTCGATGTCCGGTGCGCTGCTGGGGGTGATCCTGCTGGCGGTGGGGGCGCTGTGCAGTGGCGTGGTCACGGCGGCATTGCTGTCGGAAAGCTTCCCTACCCGCACCCGCTATACCGCTTCGGCAATTACCTACAACGTGGCCTATACGCTGTTTGGCGGTACCGCACCGCTGGTGGCGACCTGGCTGATCGGGCAGACCGGCAGCAGCCTGGCACCGGCGTTCTACCTGGTGGTGATTGCACTGGTGGCGTTGGTGGGTGGGTTGGCGTTGCCGGAGACTTCGCGGATTTCGTTGCATGATGAGGCGGGAACGGAGAGCGCGCGGCCCGGAGCCCGTAGTACCGTTTGAGAATTTGGGGCCGCTTTGCGGCCCATCGCGACACAAGGCCGCTCCTACAAGGGATCGCGTCAATTTGCAGCTGATGCGGTCCCCTGTAGGAGCGGCCTTGTGTCGCGATGGGCTGCAAAGCAGCCCCAGGATTCTCAACCCTCCTGCACCTCTTCGCGCCGATACGCCCACTGATACAACGCCGGCAACACCAGCAAGGTCAGTGCGGTGGACGACAGAATCCCGCCAATCACCACGGTCGCCAGCGGCCTTTGCACCTCGGCCCCGGTCCCGGTCGCCAAGGCCATCGGGATGAACCCCAGCGACGCCACCAGTGCCGTCATCAGCACCGGCCGCAAGCGCGTCAGCGCACCCTCCTCGACCGCTGCCCGCAGCGTGCGCCCTTCCTCCCGCAGGCCACGGATAAAGGCGATCATCACCAGCCCGTTGAGCACCGCCACCCCCGACAAGGCAATGAACCCCACGCCAGCGGAAATGGACAGCGGAATGTCCCGCAACCACAGCGCCAGCACCCCGCCGGTAAGGGCGAACGGGATGCCGGTGAACACCAGCAGGCCATCCCTGAGGTTGTTGAACATCATCAGCAACAGCGCCATGACCAGCAGCAAGGCCACCGGCACCACCACCTGCAGGCGCTCGGCCGCCGACTGCAGTTGCTCGAACTGGCCACCCCAGCGGGTCCAGTAACCCGGCGGTATCTGCACCTGCTCGATCAGCGTCTGCTCGGCCTCCTCGACGAACGAACCCAGGTCGCGCCCGCGCACGTTGGCACTGACCACCACCACCCGCTTGCCATCCTCGCGGCTGACCTGGTTCGGCCCCAGCTGCAGGTTCAGCGTGGCTACCTGCGACAGCGGGATGAAGCCGATTTGCCCGGCA
Organism: Pseudomonas sp. UYEF17; assembly: GCF_040546125.1. NCBI lineage: Bacteria > Pseudomonadati > Pseudomonadota > Gammaproteobacteria > Pseudomonadales > Pseudomonadaceae > Pseudomonas > Pseudomonas sp. UYEF17. Next base: position 159,033 of record NZ_JBEPNE010000006.1, on the reverse strand, counting down.
CCCGCAGCAGCGCTGGCCGGCACCGGAATCAGCAGGCTGCCCAGCCCGTCGACATCGGTGCGCAGGGGTTCCGACAGGCGCACCACCATGTCGAAACGGCGGTCACCTTCGTACAGCGTGCCGGCCGTGCGGCCACCCACGGCAATGGCAATGGCGTCCTGCACATCACCCACATTAAGGCCATGGCGGGCCGCCTTGTCGCGGTCGATATCGATGGTCAGCACCGGCAGTCCGGTAGTCTGCTCGACCTTTACCTCGGACGCGCCCGGCACGCCTTGCAGGCTGCTGGCGATCTGCGCGGCTGTGCGGTTGAGCACGTCCATGTCATCACCGAACAGCTTCACCGCCACATCGCTGCGCACCCCGGAAATCAGCTCGTTGAAGCGCAGCTGGATCGGCTGCGACAGCTCGTGGTTGCTGCCCGGCACGCTGGCGGCGGCGCGTTGTACCTCGGCGATCAGCTCATCACGCGGCTTGCCCGGGTCGCCCCATTGCTCACGCGGACGCAGCATCACATAGGCGTCGGAAATGTTCGGCGGCATCGGGTCGGAGGCGATCTCGGCGGTGCCGGTGCGGGCGAACACCCGCTCCACTTCCGGTACCTGGGCGATGATCGCCTGTTCCAGGCGCTGCTGCATGTCGACCGACTGCGACAGGCTGGTGCCTGGCACGCGCAGGGCCTGCAGGGCGAAGTCGCCTTCGCTGAGGCTGGGGATGAATTCGCTGCCCATGCGGCTGGCCATAACCCCGGACAACAACACCAGGGTGGCGGCGCCAGCGAACGCCAGCTTGCGCCGGCCCAGCACCCAGGCCAGCACCGGGGCATAGCGCTGACGCGCCGTGCGCATTACCAGGCCTTCCTCTTCCTTGACCTTGCCGGTGACGAACAGGGCAATGGCCGCCGGCACGAAGGTAACCGAGAGGATCATGGCACCAAGCAGGGCGATGACCACGGTAAAGGCCATAGGGTGGAACATCTTGCCCTCCACCCCGGTCAAGGCAAAGATCGGCAGGTACACCACCATGATGATCAGCTGGCCATAGATCAGCGGCCGACGCGCCTCACGGGCGGCAGCGAACACTTCATGGAAGCGCTCGGTGCGGGTCAGCATGCGGCCATGGCGTTGCTGGGCGTGGGCCAGGCGGCGGATGGCGTTCTCCACGATCACCACCGCGCCGTCGACGATGATGCCGAAGTCCAGTGCGCCCAGGCTCATCAGGTTGGCGCTGACCTTGTTGCTGAACATGCCGGTGAAGGTGAACAGCATCGACAAGGGAATGACCATGGCGGTGATCAGCGCAGCGCGGATGTTGCCCAGGAACAGGAACAACACGGCGATGACCAGGATGGCCCCTTCGATCAGGTTCTTCTTCACCGTGGCGATGGCCTTTTCCACCAGATTGGTGCGGTCGTACACCGTCACCGCGACCACGCCCTTGGGCAGGTTGCGGTTGATCTCGACCAGCTTGGCGGCGACCGCCTGTGACACCGTGCGGCTGTTCTCGCCAATCAGCATGAACACCGTGCCCAGCACCACTTCCCGGCCGTTTTCGGTGGCCGCGCCCGAGCGCAGTTCTTCGCCCAGGCCGACCTGGGCAACATGGCTGACGCGGATTGGCGTGCCATCCACACTGGAGATGACGATGTTGGCGATGTCCTCGGCCGACGCCACCTGGCCTGGCGCGCGAATCAGCAACTGCTCGCCATTGCGCTTGATGTAGCCGGCGCCGACGTTGGCGTTGTTGCGCTCCAGCGCCGCGATCAGGTCGTTGAGGGTGAGTTTGTAGGCCGCCAGGCGCTTGGGCTCCGGCGCAATCAGGTACTGCTTGGCATGGCCACCGATGCTGTTGACCTCGGCCACCCCGGGCACGTTGCGCAGCTGCGGCTTGATGATCCAGTCCTGGATCACCCGCAAGTCGGTCGGGGTGTAGGGTGTGCCGTCTTCCTTCAGCGCGCCCTGCTCGGCTTCCACCGTCCACAGGAAGATTTCACCCAGCCCGGTGGAAATCGGCCCCATGCCCGCTTCGATGCCGTCGGGCAACTGCTCACGCGCCACTTGCAGGCGCTCGTTGACCAGTTGGCGGGCGAAGAACAGGTCGGTGCCGTCGTCGAAAATGACCGTGACCTGCGACAGGCCCGAACGCGACAGCGAGCGGGTCTGCTTGAGCCCGGGCAGGCCGGCCATGGCGGTCTCGATGGCGAAGGTGATGCGCTGCTCGGTCTCCAGCGGCGAATAGCCGGGGGCGGCGGTATTGATCTGCACCTGGACGTTGGTGATGTCCGGTACAGCGTCGATCGGCAGTTTCTGGTAGCTGTGGATACCCACCGCGGCCATCAGGACCACGGCCAGCATCACCACCAGGCGCTGCTCGATGGCGAATTGAATCAGGCGTTCGAACATGCAGGCGTCCCCGTGATCAATGGCTGTGCTCGGCCGAGCCTTTGCCCAGCTCGGACTTGAGGACAAAGCTGCCGGCAGCGGCCACCTGGGTTCCGGCGGCAAGCCCGGTGGTGATTTCCACCTGGCCGGCGTCGCGGCGGCCGGTCTTCACCGGGCGGACCTCGAAGCCTTCCTCGGTACGGGCAAACACCACGGTCTGCTCCTCCCAGGTTTGCAGGGCGCTTTGCGGTACCACCACGGCGGCGTTGAAGCGTTCGACGCTGACCGCGACATTGACGAACAGCCCGGGGCGCCAGGCGCCGTTGGGGTTGGCCAGCGTGGCGCGGACAGTGGCGGCACGGTTCTGCTCGCCGAGCAGGCTGCCGACGTAGTTGACCTTGCCCTCGACCTGGGCGCCCAGGTCCGGCGCGCTGACCGTGACATTACGGCCGGTGGTCACCTTGTCCAGGTCGCGCGGGGCGACGGCGAAGGTGGCCCAGACCCGGCTCAGGTCAGACAGGGTGAAGGCATTGCTGGTCTCATCGACCACCTCGCCCACGGTCAGGTGCTTTTCCACCACCACTGCATCGAACGGCGCGCGCAGTTCATAGCGGTTGCCGGCGCCGGCCGGGCCCACGGCGGCGACTTTCTGCCGGGCGTTGGCCAAGGCAATCTCGGCTTCCTGCAACGCCTGACGGGCCTGCAGGTAATCCTGCTCGGCACTGATGCGTTCCTGCCACAGCTGCTGTTCGCGCTGGAAGGTCAGGCGCGCCAGTTCCAGGCGGCGCTGGGCAGCCTGTTGTTCGCTGCGCAGGTCGGAAATCTGCTGGCTGGCGATTACCGCCAGCACCTGACCACGCTTGACCGCCTGGCCCAGCTCGGCTTGCACCGACTCGACCACACCGGGCACGCGTGGCACGACGTGGGCGGTGCGGTCCTCGTCGAAGCGGATTTCACCCGGGAAGCTGATGGCGGTGCCCAGTTCACGAGGGCCGGCATTGGCCAGTTGCACACCGGCAGCTTCGATCTGGGCGATGGACAGGTGCAGCTTGCCCTCCTCTTCTTCGTGGCCCTCGCCGGCCTGTTCCTCGCCGTGGCCGTGGCTGTCTTCGCCGTGGTCGTCGTGCCGGGCTTCAGTGCCTGACGCGTTGCCGAGGTTGCCGGTCCAGGCCAGGCCACCGAGGCCAAGCGCGGCAATGGCGGCAGCCAGAAGGGCTATCTTGCGTGGATTAGTCATTGTTGCTCCTGCTGTTCAATTTGTTGCGCAGGCCATCGAGGTCGCCATAGATCCGCTCGACCTGCGCCCGCGCGTCGGTCGCCGAGGCCAGAGCCTCGAGGTACAGCCCGCGCGCCTCGATCAGCGTGCGCTGGGCGTCGAGCACATCGAGGAAGGCGAACTTGCCCATTTCGAAACCGCGTGTGGCGGTGTCCACGGCCTGCTGGGCAGAAGGCAGGATGGTGCGGTCATAGGCCTGCACTTCCTGCATGGCCGTGGCCCACTGGCTGACGGCGCTGCGGGTTTCACTGCGCAAGCGCAGCTCCACGGCGTTGCGCAGGTCACGCGCCTGGTCGGCCCGGCGGGCCGCGGCCAGCACGTTGCCCTGGTTGCGGTCGAACAGCGGCAAGGGCATCGACAGGCCCACCACATTGACCCGCTCGCGGTCTTCGCGGCTGTACTGGCTGCCAAGGCTGACGGTGAGGTTGGGAATGCGCAGGGCCTTTTCCGAACCCAGGGACGCTTCGCCGCGCTCGACCTGGGCGGCGGCAAGACGCCATTCAGCCGTTTGCTCGACCTGGTCGAGCAGGGCGTCGGCGCTGGGCGCATCACCGGGGGACAGATTGGCGGCCTGCAACTGGTCGAAGCTTGCCAGCGGGCTGCCGGTCAACCGTGCCAGGGCCTGGTAAGCCACACTGCGCTGGGTTTGCGCACGGCGCACTTCAGCCTGGGCCTGGGCCAACTGCACCCGGGCCCGGGTGGCCTCCACGGGCGATGACTGGCCAGCGGTCACCCGCCCCTGCACCACTCGCAGCCCACGCTCGGTCAACGCCTGCGATTGTTGCGCCAGCTCCAGCGCGGTCTGCGCGCGCAGGGCCGCGTGGAACGCCTGCACCACATCGGCGCGCAGGCCGTTGCGCTGGCGCTCCAGGTCCAGCTGGGCAATGGCCTGGCCGGCACCGGCCACGGCGATGCGAGCACCGCGCTTGCCGCCCAGCTCCAGCGGTTGGCTGAGGGTGACAGTGGTGGTGCTGGTGTCACGGCGGGTGTCCTCGACCTCCCAGGACAGCTCCGGGTTGGGGATCAGCCCTGCTTGGCGCCGCTCGCCATCGGCAATGCCGATTTCCCGGCCGGCCGCGGCCAGCTCCGGGTTCTGGGCAAAGGCGGCGTCAAGCGCCTGGGGCAGGCTCAGGCTCTGGCTGGCCTGGGCGCTGGCGGCAACAGCCAGCAACAGGCAGAGCAAGGCGGTCTTGCGGGGGATGGGCACGAAACAGATCCTCGTCGGCGAGCTTTGGCGAGGGACTGTAGAAAGCCGCGCTTATCGGGGCGGTGGCGGGGAAATTACAATTTTGTAATCCAGCTGCGTTTCTCTTTGTAGGAGCAGCCTTGTGCTGCGAAGAGGCCGGTACTGCCACAGCAGATGTAATGGCACTGCCGGCCTCTTCGCAGCACAAGGCTGCTCCTACAGAGGGTGTGTACATACTGAGAGTTCGATAATCGCCCACTTTCCCGGTACAGCGGTTTAGTCCAATTGACTAAACTAACCAGTCGGTACAAAACTAGACGCATCCAACAACAACAAAGCGATGCCCGTCATGAAGCCCCTCATTCTCGTGCTCAACGGCCCCAACCTGAACATGCTGGGCACCCGCGAGCCTGCCCAATATGGCCACGAAACCCTCGCCGACCTGGCCCAGGGCTGTGCCGATACCGCCCATGCCCGCGGCCTGGAAATCGAATTCCGCCAAACCAACCACGAAGGCGAACTGATCGACTGGATCCATGCTGCCCGTGGCCGCTGCGCCGGCATCGTGATCAACCCCGGTGCCTGGACCCATACCTCGGTGGCCATCCGCGATGCCCTGGTGGCCAGCGAAGTGCCGGTAATCGAAGTGCACCTGTCCAACGTGCACAAGCGCGAACCGTTCCGTCACCTGTCGTTCGTATCATCCATCGCCGTCGGGGTCATCTGCGGCCTGGGCAGCCATGGCTACCGCATGGCCATCAGCCACTTCGCCGAAATGTTGCAGGAGCACAACGCATGAGCCAGCAAGCCATCCTCGCCGGCCTGATCGGCCGCGGCATCCAGCTGTCGCGCACCCCTGCCCTGCACGAACACGAAGGTGATGCCCAGGCGCTGCGCTACCTGTATCGGCTGATCGATGCCGACCAGCTGCAACTGGACGACAGCGCCCTGCCCGGCCTGCTCGACGCCGCCCAGCACACCGGTTTCACCGGGCTCAACATCACCTATCCGTTCAAGCAGGCGATCCTGCCGTTGCTCGACGAACTGTCGGACGAAGCCCGCGGCATCGGCGCGGTGAACACCGTAGTGCTCAAGGACGGCAAGCGGGTCGGCCACAACACCGACTGCCTGGGCTTTGCCGAAGGCTTGCGCCGTGGCCTGCCTGATGTGGCACGGCGCCAGGTGGTGCAGATGGGTGCCGGTGGTGCCGGTTCGGCCGTGGCCCATGCCCTGCTGGGTGAAGGGGTCGAGCGGCTGGTGCTGTTCGAAGTGGACGCGGCCCGTGCGCAGGCCCTGGTGGACAACCTGAATGCCCATTTCGGTGCCGGGCGCGCCGTGGTCGGCAACGACCTGGCCACGGCCCTGGCCGAGGCGGACGGGCTGGTCAACACCACGCCGGTGGGCATGGCCAAGCTGCCGGGCACACCGCTGCCGGTGGAGCTGCTGCATGCGCGCCTGTGGGTGGCGGAGATCATCTACTTCCCGCTGGAGACCGAACTGCTGCGCGCCGCCCGGGCGCTGGGCTGCCGCACCCTGGATGGCAGCAACATGGCCGTGTTCCAGGCGGTGAAGGCGTTCGAGCTGTTCAGCGGGCGCCAGGCGGATGCGGCGCGGATGCAGGCGCACTTTGCCAGTTTCACCTGATAGACAGGGGTTGGTTTCTTCGCGGGCTTGCCCGCTCCCACAGGTACTGCGCAGATTTCACTGATTACGCAAATCCCTGTGGGAGTGGGCAAGCCCGCGAAGAGGCCGGCACAGACAACTCACCCTTTCTCATCCAGCAACGCCTGTATCACCTGCTCCTGCCCACCATAATCCCCCTCGCCAAAGTGCACATGGCGCACCTGCCCCTTGCGGTCGACAAAGTAATGCGCCGGCCAGAACTGGTTGCCCCAGGCATTCCACACCTTGTAGTCGTTATCCACCGCCACCGGGTAACCAATCCCCAGGCTGGCTACCTTGTCACGCAAGGTGCCTACATCGTGCTCGTAGTCGTACTCCGGGGTGTGCACGCCGACCACCACCAGGCCCTGGTCGGCATAGCGCCGCGCCCATTCGTTCACATGCGGCAGGCTGCGCCGGCAGTTGATGCAGTCCCAGGTCCAGAAGTCCACCAGCACCACCTTGCCCTTGAGCCCAGGGCCATCCAGCGGCGCCGAGTTCAGCCACTGGCTGGCGCCGGACAGCGACGGCATGGCACCGTAGCTGTCGCGGGCCATCAGGTGCCCGGCCAGGCCCAGGCCGGCCAGCGCCAGGGCAATACCGCCAACCTTCAACAACAAGCGGCGATCAATTCTCATGGCAACCGCCGGTGGCGTAGGTGCGGTACTGCACGCTCTGCTGCTGGCCGTTGGAGTCGAGGTAGTCCATGCGGGTGTTCACCAGGCCGCAGGCGTCGCTCTGGTCGTCCTGTATCGACAGCACTTTCTTCACATCCAGGTGGTCACCGTAGCGGTACTGCATGACCCCGCTGTCGTCCATCGGCATCGTGGAGGCCTGGGCGGCAATGGCGCCGAAGCTGAGCACGGCGAACAGGCTGGCACGGGCGAAGGTATTGAAGTTCATGGCATCTCTCCTGTGTAACGCTTGAGGGTGGGGAGTTGTGCTCCCCGGTCGAGAGCCATTTCACGCCGGCCAGGTATCCCGTATGTGTCGCCCGAAGCTGTGATGTGCTTCCTCCTGTGTCTGTACACATGCCAGATACACTGCAATACAAACCCCCGCAGGCAAGCGCGATTGCGCTCGGTACACTGCGCCCATCCCTTCTTGCACAGGAACGCAGCGCATGGAACACGTCGATCACATCCTGATCGTCGACGACGACCGCGAAATCCGCGAACTGGTCGGCAACTACCTGAAGAAGAACGGCCTGCGCACCAGCATCGTCGCCGACGGCCGGCAGATGCGCGCCTTTCTCGAAGCCAACAGCGTCGACCTGATCGTCCTGGACATCATGATGCCCGGCGACGACGGCCTGCTGTTGTGCCGCGAGCTGCGCGCCGGCAAGCACCGCAACACCCCGGTGCTGATGCTGACCGCCCGCAACGACGAAACCGACCGCATCATCGGCCTGGAAATGGGCGCCGACGATTACCTGACCAAGCCGTTCTCGGCCCGCGAACTTCTGGCCCGTATCAATGCCGTGCTGCGCCGCACGCGCATGCTGCCGCCCAACCTGACCATCAGCGAAAGCAGCCGCCTGCTCGGCTTCGGCCAGTGGCGGCTGGACACCACCGCGCGCCACCTGCTCGACAGCGAAGGCACCCTGGTCGCCCTGAGCGGTGCCGAATACCGCCTGCTGCGGGTGTTTCTCGACCACCCGCAGCGGGTGCTCAGCCGTGAGCAGTTGCTCAACCTGACCCAGGGCCGCGAAGCCGACATCTTCGACCGCTCCATCGACCTGCTGGTCAGCCGCCTGCGCCAGCGCCTGGGTGACGACGCCCGCGAACCCAGCTGCATCAAGACCGTGCGCAGCGAAGGCTACGTGTTCTCGCTGCCGGTGCAACTGCTCGAGTCGCCATCATGAAATGGCCACGTACCCTGGCCTCGCGCCTGGCACTGATCTTCTTCACCGGCCTGGTGCTGGCCTACGGCCTGTCGTTCGGCCTGCAGGCCTACGAGCGCTACATCAGCAGCCGCTCGATGATGCTCAGCACCCTGGAGCAGGACGTGGCCACCTCGGTGGCCATCCTCGACCGCCTGCCCGCGGCCGAGCGCGCCGCCTGGCTGCCGCGCCTGGAGCGGCGTACCTACCGCTACCGGCTGGACCAGGGCCTGGCGGGCGAAGCCATGCCGACCAGCGACCCGCCCATGGCCGCCGACTCGATCGTCAAGGCCATTGGCGCCGACTATCGCCTTTCCTTCCAGGAAATCCCCGGCCCGAATGCGCACTTCCAGGCACACCTGACCCTGGCCGATGGCGCACCGCTGACCATCGACGTAACCCCATCGCCGGTCCCGGTGGCACGTTGGCTGCCCGTGGTGTTGCTGATCCAGCTGGCCGTGCTGTTGCTGTGCACCTGGCTGGCGGTACGCCTGGCGATCGGCCCGCTGACCCGCCTGGCCCGTGCGGTGGACAACCTCGACCCGGACAAGCCTGGCGCGCAGCTGGATGAAAGCGGCCCGCGCGAGGTGCGCTACGCCGCCGTGGCCTTCAACGCCCTGCAGGCGCGCATCGCTGCCTACCTCAAGGAACGCATGCAGTTGCTGGCGGCCATTTCCCACGACCTGCAAACACCGATCACGCGCATGAAGCTGCGTGTCGAAGTGATGGACGAAGGGGTGGAAAAGGACAAGCTGTGGAGCGACCTGGGTGAAATGGAACACCTGGTGCGCGAAGGCGTGGCCTATGCCCGCAGCATGGACACCAGCACCGAGGCCCCGTGCCGGGTCAACCTCGATGCCTTTCTCGACAGCCTGGTGTTCGATTACCAGGACAGTGGCGCCCAGGTCGAGCGCCATGGCAGCAGCGGCAGTCTGCTGGAAACCCGCCCGCATGCCCTGCGCCGAGTGCTGGTGAACCTGGTGGACAACGCCCTCAAGTTTGCCGGTGCTGCCGAGCTGGAGGTGTGCCGCGAGGGCGAAAGGACCCTGATCCGCGTGCTCGACAACGGGCCAGGCATACCCGGTGGCGAACTGGATGAAGTGCTCAAGCCGTTCTATCGCGTGGAAGGTTCACGCAACCGCAGCACCGGCGGCACCGGGCTGGGGTTGGCGATTGCCCATCAGCTGATCCAGGCCATGGGCGGCCGACTGACCCTGAGCAACCGCGCAGGCGGCGGGCTGTGCGCGCAGATCGAGCTCAAATGACAGTTTGTGGGAGCGGCCTTGCGTCGCGATAGGGCTGCGCAGCAGCCCCAGGTTTTCAGCTTCGTCGCATGAATTGCCGGGGCCGCTTTGCGGCCCTTTCGCGACGCAAGGCCGCTCCCACAAAAAGCAGGTGGCGCTTGAAGTATCAGTACACTCCGATACACAACCCCACCACCGCCGACACACTGCAGATACCCCACCCCGACACACTCCCGGTCACACAACCACACCCCGGGAGCCTCCAGATGAAACCCCTCACCCTTCCCTCCGGCTGGAAGCTGTTCGCCACGCTCGCCGGCCTGACCCTGGCGATGACTGCCGTGGTCCTGGCCAGCCAACCTGATCCGGACGGCCTGCGCAGCGCGATCCGTGCCACTGCGCGCAGCTCCTTCGCGCTATTCCTGCTGGCCTTCCTGGCCTCGTCGCTGGTGACCTTGCTGCCTGGCACCAGCAGCCGCCGCATCCTCCAGGAACGGCGCTATCTGGGGTTGGCATTCGCCTTTTCCCACACCGTGCACGGCGTACTGATCTACCGCTATGCCCAGCAATTCCCCGAGCTGTTCTGGGCCGGCCGCACGCTCACTTCCAGCCTGCCCGGCACCCTCGGCTACCTGTTCCTGCTGCTGCTCACCATCACCTCGTTCAAGGCCCCGATGCGCCTGTTGGGTGGCCGTGCCTGGCAGGCCCTGCACAGCACCGGCATGTGGGTACTGGCCGCGGTGTTCTGCCTGTCGTTCTACAAACGCATCCCAATGGGCGGCTGGTACCCGCTGGCGTTCGCCCTGATGTTCAGCGCCATCGCCGTCAAGCTCACCGCCAAGCTGGCCCGCCAGCAACGCCGTAACGCCCGTGCCCTTTCCTGAAGAGAGAAACCAGCATGACCACCTTGACCCGCACCCTGACCACCTTCGACCGTTTCGGTACCTGGAGCGCCGACCTGCCGTTGCGGCTGTTCCTGGCCTGGGAATTTTTCGAATCCGGCTGGGAGAAATTCAATGGCAGCAACTGGTTCGCCGACCTGCAAGCGAACTTCCCGTTCCCCTTCAACCTGCTGCCTGCAGAGCTGAACTGGCAGCTATCGATGTGGGCAGAGCTGATCCTGCCGTTACTGCTGTTGCTGGGGCTGGGTACCCGGCTGGCCTCGTTGGGGCTGATGGTGGTGACCGTGGTGGCGATTGCCGCGGTACATTGGCCGGCGCACTGGTCGAGCCTGGCCGAGCTGGCCCAAGGGTATGCGATTACCGACCAGGGCTTTGGCAACTTCAAGTTGCCGCTGATCTACCTGGTGGCGTTGCTGCCACTGCTGCTGAAAGGGGCTGGGCGGTTGAGCCTGGATCATTGGCTCAGAGGGCGGTTCTGCAGGTGATATCGCCGGGGCTGCGTTGCAGCCCATCGCGACACAAGGCCGCTCCTACAGGGGATCGTGTACCTCTGTAGGAGCGGCCTTGTGTCGCGATAGGGGCGCAAGGCGCCCCCCGTACCCGCACTCAACCTGTACCGATGATGACCCCCTGCTCGCGCAATCCCTCCAGCAACGCCAACCCCTCCTCCACAGCACCGCCCAACGCCTCCAACCGAGCCCGCCCACTGCCCTGTTCCAGCGCCAGCAACCGGTACGCCAGCGGCGCCAGGCGCGCGAAGCGCACCTTCAACCCCGCATCGCGATAAACCAGCAACAAGGTCGGCGCCTCTGGCGCGACCGCTGGCTGGTAATCCGCCCCGATCCGCTCCACCGGCCAGCGATAGGCCAACACCCGTGCCACACACGACAACAGTGGCTCCCCTTCCAGCAGGTCGCCTGCCGGGTCATGGGCCGGGTCCTCGGCATCGCTCAGATACAACTGCGCCTCGACCCACTCATAGTGCGCCAGCTCCAGCTGCCAGGGCGCATCCAGCTCGATGCCTTGCAGGTAATCGACGAACGCTTGAGCAATCTCGGTGAACAACGGTGTCTGGCTGCGATAGTTGGCATAGAAATCTCGCACTCGGGCATGCCAGCGCGGCTCGCCCAACGCCTGGCGCATCACCGGAAAACTGCCGGCCAGCAAACCTTCGATAGCGCCATAGAACAGCTCGCGGTAAACCTTCAGGCGCCGGGCCTCCACGCCCGGCGGCGGCGCATGGCGCTGCGGGTCACGCAGGTGCCGGGCCAAGGTGTACTGCTGCTCACGCAAGGTCTCATTCATTTGCATGCCCTCCCGCAGCACGCTGCACAGTGCGGATGCGCGCCGCCTCGGCGAGCAGTTCGGCCAGCGGCGGGTAGTTGAAATCACGCTCGAGCACGGTCGGTTGCACACCGAAACGCACACAGGCGACCGCGTACAGCGCCCACACATCTTCCTTCACCGCAGCCCCATGGGTATCTACCTTGAGGTCCGGCGCTTCATCGTAATGGCCAGCCACGTGCATGCCGGTGACCCGCGCCTGGGGCAAGCCCGCCAGGAATTCGCGGGCGTCATAGCCGTGATTGCAGGCATTGACGAAGACGTTGTTGACGTCCAGCAGCAGGTCGCAGTCGGCCTCATCGAGTACCGCGCGGATGAAGTCGAGTTCACTCATCGCCTGGTACGGTGCGGCGTAGTAGCTGATGTTTTCCACGGCAATACGCCGCTCCAGGTATTCCTGGGCCTGGCGAATCCGCGCGGCCACATGGCGCACCGCTTCGTCGGTGAATGGAATGGGCATCAGGTCATACAGGTGCCCGTCATCACTGCAGTAGCTCAGGTGCTCGCTGTACAGGCGCACCTGGTGGCGGTCGAGAAACTGGCGGGTCTGGCCAAGGAAATGGCGGTCCAGCGGCTCGCTGCCACCCAGCGACAACGACAGCCCGTGGCAGGTAATGGCAAAACGCTCGGCCAACTGCGCCAGGCCCTTGCCGTAGGCACCGCCCACGGCAACCCAGTTTTCCGGTGCGCATTCCAGGAAGTCCACGGCGCCAGCCTCCATGGCCAGCAGTTCCGGCAGCAGGCCGCGGCGCAGGCCTAGCCCGGTCTGTAAAGGTACAGGGGACAAAGATGTGAGGTGCATGAACAGGTCTCCGCAACAGGCACAACGCCCCGCCTGACCAGCAGGAGGGGCGTTGCGCGGTTCATGGGGCAGAAGGTCAGGACTTGCCGGTCAGGTGGCTGAACAAGCCTTCGGGCATGGCCTTGCCATTAGCCTGGTAGATCGCCTTGAGGTGATCCGCCGCCTCCTGTTCGGAGATGAAGCCATCATGGTTGCTGTCGATCTTGTCGAAGTCGCCGGCACGGTCCTTGGCCACCGCCAGGAACTCGTCGCGCGAGACCTTGCCGTCGTGGTTGCTGTCGGTCTTGGCGAACGAGGCATCACCACACTTGCCCTCGCCACACTTGCCTTCGGCACCGGCCTTGGCGCTGGCGCCGCACTTGCCCTCACCGCATTTGCCTTCGCCCTGGGTGGCCTTGGCGCTGCCACCACATTTGCCTTCACCACACTTGCCCTCGCCGGCCACCTTGGCCGAAGCCAGCTGGTAACCCTGGGCCAACGGCTCGACGGCAAAGGCGCTGCTGCTCAATGCCATGCTGCCGATCAGGGCAGCGCCGAGCAGGCCGAGGGTGTTTCGTACTTGAGTCATGGTGTAGCTCCACTGTGGTTGGAATGTGGAGCCATTAGGCCGTTGCGGTATGTCGTGGATGTATCGCGCGGGGTGCGGTTTTGTATGGGAATGGGTCTGCGGCGTGGGCAGATACAGTGGGACACACAACGGCCCCAAGGTGACTCGGGGCCGTCGTGCAGGGTCAGTCTTCCAGCGGCTTGGGTGGCGCGGCCGGCTTGGCGGGCTTTGCCGGCTTGCTGTCCTTGGCCTTGGGTTCCGGTGCCGCCGCTGCCACAGGCTCCGGCGCCGACACGGCTTTTTCGCTGGCGGGCAGATCATCGACCGCCTTGAGGATCACCTGCGGGTCGATAGCCCCTCCCTCTTCGTCGTCCTTGAGCATGTGCCGCTCACCGTCCTTGCCCACCAGGATCACCTTGGTGCCTTTGCTGGCACCCAGCTTCAACTCGCGGATCAGGGCCATGGTGGTCTGCTGCTCGAGGTTCTTGTCCTCACGCTTGCCCATCATGTTGGCAACGCTGTACACCACCAGGTTGCGCTCTTTGAAGGCGGCCTGGGTGGCCGGGTCCTTGAGGGCCTCGTTCAACCCACGCAAGGTCGGGTCGGCGCTGCTGGGCGCAATGACGACCAAGGGCCTGGCCTTGCCCAGTTCCTTGGCCAGCGGCGCGTCACTGTCGGCAGCAAACACAGGGCCGACGAGCGCGAGCAAGGTGGCGAGGGTCAGTGACCGGACGAGCATGCGTATCTCCTTATTCTCTCGATAAACCAGAAGACTACAGATCAGGGCGAAAGATCCGACGGGCGAGCGTAAACCAGCACGAGGCCTCCATGTTTGAATGAACAGTAACCGGCGGTTACCAAGTGCGCTCATTCCCTGTCCCGAGCCCCCAAAATACGTCTATCACGCGTAAATTGAGCATAGTCCAATGCGCCCTTGTCATACCCACCGTCGCAGAGCCTCGTTGGTCAGTTGGAGTTCGGTTTGTTCCGTCCACTCATTGACCTGCGCCTGCAACCTTTCGGAGGACTTTGCATCAGCATCTTCCGCCAACTGGTCGTAAAAACGCTGCGGCACTTCCAGTTCGCGTACATAACGTCGCTCGAGATAATTTTTCCAGAACGGTTGCTGGGCCATCCACACCGGCAGCGATCCAGGCTCGTTAAGTCTTACCTGCTCAGCGGCGCGTGTGACTGAAGCTTCATCCAGGTGCGGGATCGCGGAATGGAGCATGCTTCGCGCGTTGTCAAGCAGGTCCAGCCTCTCGCGCAAGCGGATCGAGTAGGCAAGCACCCACTCGATGGACTCGCTCGCCCAACCAGCAGCCTCAGCCTCGCGCAAAGCGATGAAGTCAAGTTCCCTTTGCCTCCACAACTGCCGCGCCAGTTTCACCAGGACTTGTTCCTTGTTGCCAGAAGGGGCAGCCTGCTCGGCTTCCCACACATAGTATCGAATTTCAAGCTGCTGGAAGACAACCGTGGCATTGTCGGGGCAGTTCTCAACCAGTGCAAAGGGGAAAATTTCATTGGCCAGTGCTGGAGAGTTGTCCACCTTTTCCATCATGGTCAGAACGCGTGAGGCCAGCAATTCCCCATATCGAGGATGGGTGAAGTCTCGCGAGCGCGTGAGCTGTTTCAGCAGTCGCATGAAGTTTGTCACTCCATCCATTTGCTCGATACTGCTCCACAGGATACCCAGAATTTCGCGCCTATCGTCTTGCAGGCGGTTCAGGGGGTCCAGGGGGTGCAGGCGGTCCATCCACATAAACTTTTGAGGAACTGAACTATCCTCCGGAATTTTCCAGGCCGCCTGCGCATCTTCAGCCTGTTGCAGAAGCACAGAATTGCCTGACAGCGCCACGTAACCGTGTCGCCACAACGTGGACAGGATGAAGTTAGGGGGCAACAGAGAGATGGAATTGTGGGAAGCATCGAGCATGTACAACGTCTGACAATCCGTGATGCCCTCTGGCAGCAATACCAACCCGGCATTGCGCAGACGCAGTTCGGCCAACTGGCTCATCCCCGCCACAGAAAAGGTCATGTTCAAGCGGTTGTCCGAAAGGTTCAGGTAACGTAACCGGCTGCAGAGCCCAAGCGCTCGAGCCTGGGGTTCGTCCAGTGAGATGCGATTGCTGGACAAGTCGAGTATGCGCAGGTCATTGAGCAACGACAGGCTCTCTGGTAGACGTCGCAATTGGTTGTAACTCAGTTCCAGCGAGGTCAGATTGGGGAATGAAAGCAGGAATTGCTCTGGCACTTCTTTCAGCAACAGGCTACGCAGGGAAAGTTCGGTAATATGCGGGAAGCTGAAGAGTGGGCCCAATTCAGGCAATGAGCACAGGTCGCGCGGTTCGTAATGCCACACCAAAGCCGGACGTTCATCTTCAGGTGCAACTAGACCGGGTACCCGTTCCCGCCAGCATTGCATGAGTGCTTTGCGAAACCGCTTGCGCTCGGTTCGTTCGCCGACCAGCAACCCTCGCCGCTCCCAGCTTTTCAGGTGCTCGCTCAAACGGCGGGCCTGCTCTTCGAGCACACCGAGCTGGGTGTCGGTATCATGTCCCAAAACATGCAAGTTGGTCAGCCAGGCTTCGATCTGCTCGTCACTGTACGCTGGGTAAAGGTCGCGCAGACGCGCCTCGAACGCCCGGGGTCGGGACGCAGGCCGGGCAAAGCGTCCCTGGCTGCCGCCCAGCGGGTAGCCGACCCTGCCATCCTCCAGGCGCAGCGGCGCCAGCATCCATGGCTGTCGAGGGTTTTTGCCCAACACCTGAGCGAGTACCCTGCTGTGCCCGGGCATTTGCCGGGCCAACACTGCTCTCAAACCCGGGGCGTAGGGTTCAGTGATACCGAGTGCAGCATGATCGGCCGGGGCAAACGCAGCCGCCAAGGTCTCGAACAGCTCGCCGGGGCCGCGCAGCTCGATGCCTAGCGCATCTTCAAGCTCGAACTGCCCGTCGTCATGCAAAAGCCTGTAGTTCTGCCCGTCGCCAGCAGTAGTCATTATCGGCTGCGGGCTATCACCATCGTACAGCCGCCAGCGCGGCCTGGCCTCCCTGACATCCAGAGTCTCCAGCAGCGTCAGCGCGACCTTGGCCTGGTCCAGGGTCTGGGGCGTCTCGATGAACAGCGCCTCGCAGGCACGCGCAACACGTATGCGCAGTACGCTCAGCCTGGCCCTTTCGACCAGCCGAAACGGCACCGTGCCGCTGACCAGTGCCTGAAACTCCGCACCTTCTGCCGAAAGCTCACCCACAAGCTCGCGCGCCGCTCGGCGATGCAGCCTCGGGAATGCCTTGCGCAAGGTTGCCACCGCCGCATCGTCTGGCTCCTGCTGCCCGTCATACACCTGTTGAAACAGCTGGCGCCGCTTTGCCGAGACCTGCGCCGCCAATGCTGGCCCGCCCTGCTCGGTGACGCCAGGCAAGGCGCGGGCCTTCGCCAGCAACGGCGCGTCCTCCGGCACCCGCCCAAGCTTCAGATCGTCCAGCAGGGTTTGCAGCCGGCGGTCGATCAGCAGGCGCTCTACGGTATCGACCAGCTCGGCCTCAGGTGGCCGGCCGTACACATGCAGCGCCCGAAGATGGTCTGCATCCAGGGCATGGACGGCCATGGCCTGGTCAATCTGTTCATCATCCAGGCGAGCGAAACGCTCACCAAGGCGACGGAACATCCGGTGCTTGTCTGTCCAGCTGGCCGGTTGCTCGGTCCATAGCCGCCAGGCACCGGCGTCATTGTGACGCAACAAAGGCCCATGACCATCTCGTGGTGCCAGTTGCCACTCTTCATCTGCGCGCTGGACGATTTCATAGTTGTGGCCGTCCATGGTCATCCAGCTTCTGTCCTGGGCACGGTAGATGCCCATTTCATCGGCCACTTCCCCAGCGGGAGGTGCAGCGCTGCGAAACGGCACCAGGTCTCCATTCCAGAGCTTCTCGCTGCCGTCTTCCAGGCGCGCTGGCACCCACTGGTCCAATGCGGCCCAGGCCCGGCTCGCTTCCCGCCATACCACAGCGGTTACTCCGATCACGGCCAGGTCTTTGGTCACGTTGAGTACATGGTCCATTGCGGCGCTGGTATCGCCCTCGCGCCAGTCTTCCACGGCCTGGAACAACTCGCCCAGCAGGTCCCAGACCATTACCGCCAGCAGCAGTGCATTGAGTGCGGGGATGAACACGCCCGCCACGGTGGCCAGTGTCCAACCCTCGGCAACCAACCTTTGTTGATGGGCTTCCTGGGCCTTGCGATCCAGTTCTGACACCGGCGTGGCAATCAGCGCAGCATCGTCCTTGATATGGGCAATGCGCTCGGCGGCAAGGTGGGCGAACAAGGGTAGCGGGTAGTCCCGTATGTGCTGGTCCATTTCCCGGGTTGCCCAATCGGCGACGCTCACCAGGTCCTTGGCAACCCTGGAGAAGAACTGCTGGCTGTCGCGCCGGCGTACGAAGCGTTTGAAGAAATCCTGATAGCGCTTGTCTCGCAGACGCTTGCCCAAGACCTTACGGGTGAAGCTTTCCAGGTCGCGGCTTGCGGTCCAGGGACCGTGGGGGTCATCGGGAATGTAGACAAGGATCTTGCGGCTGACTTTGTCATGAAATAGATCGAGTATCACGATCTGTTGCAAATCGCAGCCGAACGCCTTGAGTTGCCGGGCCACCACTTTCGACTCGTACAACGTGCCAGGTCTGCCGTGCTTGCATAGCTCTAGCACCAGGTCCAGTTCGGCAGCACTCAGGACTCCATCACCTTTAGCCTTGCAGGCATCGATCAGCATGACCGAGCTGTAAAGCTGGGCAAGTGTCGAAGCCATGCTGCGCCAGCCGCTTGCCTGGCTGCTCGGCGCTTTGAGCACGCTGTCCAGGTGCTGTTGATAGCGCTTGCCCAGATCCAGCTGGCGGCACAAGCGTGCGAAGGCTGGTGCGGTTGGTGAGGCGAGCCGTCGCGACAGGCTGTCGACGATGCAGTTGTCCTTGTGCTGCTCGTTCCGCCCCTCGCCGGGCGTGAAGTTGTCCAGTGCCGCCTCGATCAGCGGTACGTCGAAATAGTCCTTTTCCAAAACCGGATAGCGCCCCCACACGGTGCCCTGGCTGGGAGCGGTGTAGGTGTACCAGCGCCTGAAATACAGGCCATCGACATTTTCCCTGGTGCCGAATTCTTCCTGCATGGCGTTTTGCAGCAGCGGCTTGACGAAACGGTCGATGCCCTGGATGCGCGCAAGCTCCTTTTCCAGCCACTGTCGACAGTCCAGGCTGTCTTTCAACGCCTCGCGCAATGCAGCATGCTGCGATTCATATAGACCGTTGGCCGGGATGTTCTGCTCGGTCGGCGATACGATACGCAGCCGGCGAATCCATCTGGGCAGTCGCTTGACGATGAGGTTGTCCTGATAGGCCTGCTCCATGGCCAGCGTATCGGCGGTTGGCGGTTGTTCCTTGCTGGGTGTAGTCACGATGTTGCGCCTCGGGCTGATCAAAAGGCCCGACACTAGACGCAGGCTTGCCAAGCGATTAGCTAGATAGCTACCACCTCTTCAGAACAGCGCCAGTTGCTGGCCGGTCAACCCTTCGAAACTGTCGCCAACGAAAGGCAGGATGGCATCGGCCACCGGCTGCAGCTGCCGCGTCAGGTAATGCTCGTAGTCCACCGGCGCTTGCAGGTTTTCCAGGGGTTCTGGGCCCGCCAGGGTGATCAGATAGCTGATCCAGCCGCCGCGCTGGTATTGCAACGGGCGGCCAAGGCGGCGGTTGTAGTCATCGGCCAGCCGGGCCGCACGCACGTGCGGCGGCACATTGCGCTGGTAATCGGCTAGCGGCCGGCGCAAACGCTTGCGGTACACCATCAGCTCATTGAGCTCGCCCGCCAGGGTGCGCCGTACATAATCGCGCACATACGCCTGGTAAGGCTCCCCGCGGAATATCCGGCCATAAAGCTCCTGCTGGAACTCCCGGGCCAGCGGCGACCAGTCGGTACGCACCGACTCCAGCCCCTTGTAGACCATCTGCTCGCTGCCATCGGCCCGCTGCGCCAGCCCGGCGTAGCGCTTCTTGCTGCCTTCGTCCGTACCGCGGATGGTGGGCATCAGGAAGCGCCGGTAATGCACCTCGAACTGCAGCTCCAGCGCGCTTTCCAGGTTCATCTGCTCGCGCAGGTGTTCGCGCCACCACTGGTTGACCTGTGCTACCAGCTCGCGGCCAATACGTGCTGCAGCCTCCTCGCCGTGGGCGCCCTTTAGCCAGACGAAGGTGGAGTCGGTATCGCCGTAGATCACCTCGTAGCCCCTGGCTTCGATCAGCGCGCGGGTCTGGCGCATGATCTGGTGCCCGCGCATGGTGATCGACGAAGCCAGGCGCGGGTCGAAGAAGCGGCAGCCGCTCGAACCCAGCACCCCGTAGAAGGCATTCATGATGATCTTCAGCGCCTGCGACAGCGGCGCGTTGCCCTCGCGCTTGGCTGCTTCCCGGCCCTGCCATACCCGCTCGACGATAGCCGGCAGGCAATGCTCGCTACGGGAAAAACGCCCCCCGCGGAAGCCTTCCACCGAGTGTTCATCGTCGGGCAGGCGCAAGCCTTCGACCAGCCCAACCGGGTCGATCAGGAAGGTACGAATGATCGACGGGTACAGGCTCTTGTAGTCCAGCACCAACACCGAGTCGTACAGGCCCGGGCGCGAATCCATGACGAAGCCACCGGGGCTGGCCTCGTCGGGGCGGCTGCCGAGGTTGGGGGCGACGAAGCCCAGGCGGTGCATCTGCGGGATGTACAAGTGGCAGAACGCGGCCACCGAACCACCGCTGCGGTCCACCGCAAGGCCGGTGACCGAAGACCGCTCCAGCAGGAATTCGAGCAGGCGGGTGTGAGCGAAAATGCGCGTCACCAGCTCGCAATCCTTGAGGTTGTAGCGCGCCAAAGCCGGCTTGTCCTCGGCGAAGCGGCGGTTGATTTCATCCATGCGCTGGTACGGCGTGTCGATGGCCTTGCCTTCACCGAGCAAGGTCTGGGCGACACTTTCGAGGCTGAACGACGGGAAGCTCCAGGTCGCCGAGCGCAGCGCCTCGATGCCGTCGATCAGCAGCCGCCCCGGGGCATCGGCGAACACGTGGCCACCACCGGCATGGCTGCGCAAGGTCATCGGCGCGCCATTGCGCCCCAGTGCCAGCGGTACTTGCAGTAGCTTGGCGTGCTCGTGCAGCAGGCGCAGGTCGAACTGGATCAGGTTCCAGCCGATGATTGCATCCGGGTCGTGCTCGGCCATCCACTGGTTGAGGCAGGCCAGGATGTCGGCGCGGTCGGCGCAGTAGTGCAGGTCGAAGTCCAGGCCATCAGCCGTGCCGTTGGCCGGCCCGAGCATGTACACCTGGCGCTGGCCACAGCCTTCCAGGGCAATGCTGTACAACTCGCCCCGCTCGCTGGTCTCGATGTCCAGCGACACCAGGCGCAGCGGCGGGCGATAACCCGGCAGGGGCTTGAGCTGGGCATCGCAGAGCACGCCGTGAGCATCCGGTTGGCCGGTGAACTGCACCGGGGCGGTGATGAAGCGCTCCATCAGGTAGCGCTCGGGCGGGCGAATATCGGCTTCGAACACCTCGATACCGGCCGTGCGCAGGCGTTGCTCCAGCTGCATCAGTTGCCGGTGCTGGCGGCAGTACAGGCCCAGCACCGGGCGCTGGTCAAAGTCCTTCAGCTGCAGCGGCCGCAACTCGACACCGGCTTCGTTGGCCAGCAGCACCCGCGCGTGTGCTTCCTGCGCCTGGGGGATGAATGCCACCGATACCTGCGGCGCCAGACGCAGCTGCCGTGGCCCCTGGTCGGTGGCCAGCCAGAATTCCACGCAGGTGCCTTCGGGTGTGTCATGCCAATGTCGGGTCAGGACAAAGCCCTGCTGCAACTCCACCGCGTCGACCTCTGAATCGTTTGTTGTGCTGATTGCGGCGATTCTACCGCTGACGCACCGTCGCAGCGCATTTTGTTGGGGGCAGCAGGTGTTTGTCGCAATATTTTCAGCGTCTGCGGGATCGAGCGCCGCCCGCGCGGCGCTTCGCAGCACAAGGCTGCTCCTACATCTGTTTCGGGCCAATTACGCCTGCCCCAATGCACGCGACCGCCTTGTTTGCCCGGCATGATATCGAGGTGGACACCAAGTGGCCGCGCGCCTTTGCCACAGGAATAACTGGCCCGAAACAGATGTAGGAGCAGCCTTGTGCTGCGAAGCGCCGCGCGGGCGGCGCTCGATCCCACAGGCGCTGAATCCCTCAAGACAAACACCCCCGCCACAAACCGCTCCACCGCCGGGCGCTTGCCGGCGGCCGGCCGCATGCTCGAACGCGTATTCAACCGTACAGGTAATTGATGTCCTTGCAGGCCAGCGGTGGCACCTGGCCCAGCAGGAACTCGCGCAGCTTGTGCATCTGCCGCGCCTTGGGGCTGGCCTTGAGCCAGGTCATGTAATAGCCGTCGCCAGTGGCCACCGCGTGCTTGAACGGCGTGACCAGGCGCCCGGCCAACAGGTCGGCGCTGGCCAGCACCAGGTCGACCACCGAAATACCCAGGCCTTGCTGTGCGGCCGAGATGCCCTGGTCGAGGGTATCGAACACTTGCCCGTGGTCGATGCTGATGTCCAGCGCGTCCATGCGAGCCAGCCAGCGCCGCCAGTCTCGTCGGTCAGGGGACGGGTGCAGGAATTCGCACTGGGCCAGGTCGGCAAGGTCCGGTTGTGCCTGGGCCATGTAATCCGGGTGGCACACCGGGATCAGCCATTCATCGAACAGCTTGAAACTCTCGATATCGGCGGGAAAACGCCCGTTGGCCAGGAGGATCGCACAGTCGTAGGGCTCGGAGTAGAAGTCCACGCTGTCGATGTCCATCCACACGCTGGACAGCTGCACGCTGCAGTTGTCCTCGACCTTCTTGAACGCATCCAGCGCCCGCAGCAGCCAGCGCACGGTGAGCGTGGACGGCGCCTTCAGACGCAGGCCGTAGCGGTCCTGGCGCAGCAGGGCGCAGGCATTTTCGATGATCTTGAAGCCAACCTTCAGCTCCTGCGCCAGCAGGCGCCCGTGCTCGGTCAGGGCCAGCTTCGGCCCGCGGCGTTCGAACAGGTCGCAGCCGAACATGGCTTCGAGGGTCTTGATGTGGTGGCTGACGGCGCCCTGGGTCAGGGCCAGCTCTTCCGCGGCACGGGTAAATGAGCCATAGCGAGAGGCCACCTCGAAGGCACGCAGCGCGTGCAAAGCCTGAATCCGTTCCGACATGGCGACGCCCCGAGCATGAGTAAGACTAATAGTAGGTCATAGTTCCACGCGTTTTACAACGCCAAGGACGTCTCGGAAAATGCAGGTAAATAATAAACATAACCAAGATCCTGCCTGCATGTGACTTGAACGTTCATAAAATTTACGCCTGGGGAAATCATGTCGACGGGTTATGGAACTTGCTATCGCCTGGATGCGCTGGAGCTGGCC
This sequence comes from Pseudomonas sp. UYEF17, assembly GCF_040546125.1. NCBI lineage: Bacteria > Pseudomonadati > Pseudomonadota > Gammaproteobacteria > Pseudomonadales > Pseudomonadaceae > Pseudomonas > Pseudomonas sp. UYEF17. Next base: position 136,349 of record NZ_JBEPNE010000006.1, on the reverse strand, counting down.
GCTGAACATGTGCGCAACACGCAACATTGGACCTACAAAGCCGTAGAACATTTTCGCAGTGTCCTCGCCAACCCCGAGTTTCCCTGCCTGTTCGGCCGCAAGGCGGTAAACGGCGCAACCTGCCACATCCTCTTCGCCCGCGCCGGGCAGCTGGCCGATGACATCGCCATGGGCCTGGCCGACTACGTGCGCACCGTCACACCTATCCCACCCAAGCAGCGTATCGGCAGCCCACTGGTGGTGTTTCTCGAAACCGCCGCCGACTACACCCTGGCCGAGCAACAGGCGCTGGCCTGGAAGGTGTTGCGTGGCGTGCACGCGCGCGACCCGCATCCCTGGCCGCAGGGCATCCCGACCGACCCCGATGACAACGCCTGGTCGTTCTGCTTTGCCGGCATGCCGCTGTTCATCAACATGAATTTCCCCGGCCACCAGCAGATGAAAAGCCGCAACCTGGGGCCGCACATCACCTTCGTCATCAACCCGCGGGCGAACTTCGACGAAGTGGCCAACGTCAACACCGAAAGCGGCCATCGTATCCGCGAACGCATCCGCGAGCGCGTGCACCACTACAACGACGGCGTCATGCCCGACACCCTTGGCTTCTTCGGCGATGCCGACAACTACGAGTGGAAGCAGTACCAACTGCAGGAGGCAGGGTCGCTCAACCCGTCCCGCTGCCCGTTCCACGCCCATGCCGTACAGCCGGCAACACCCGACATACTGATCGAGACCTGACCGTGAATACCGCACTCACCGCTACCTACGCCCTTACTGTCCTGCTACTGATCGCCACCCCCGGCCCGGTGGTGGCACTGATCGTCAACACCGCGGCCGCCTCCGGCTCACGCAAGGCCATGTTCACGGCTGTCGGCACCAACTGGGCATCACTGGTGCTGATCGGCGCGGCGGCCTGGATCATCCTCACCAGCGCCGCCATCGACAAGGCCTGGCTCAGCGCCATGAGCCTGCTGGGTTGCCTGTTCATCGGCTACATTGCCGTCGGCACGCTGCGGGACGCCCTGCAGGCGCCGGCAGCCGAGGCACCGGGCGAGCTCGCCAAACCTGGCCGCGGCGGGCTGCTGCAAGGTTTCATGGTGGGCATTTCCAACCCGAAGGACATCATTTTCTTCATCGCCTTCTTCCCGCAGTTCATTCAGATCACCGAATCGTTCGGCAAGAGCATGGTGGTGCTGTCGATGCTGTGGGTAGCCATCGATTTTGCCGTGCTCAGCCTGTACATCTTCGCCATCGGAAAGATCGCCTCGCAGCGCAGCAACCGCATGATCAGCCTGGCCTCGGGGGTCGCCCTGCTGCTGATCGCCGCCGGCGGCCTGCTGTACAACGTCAAGGAGCTGGCGGCCTGAACGTGACGCAAGGTGCCCGCTGCAACAGAAGGAGAACCCATGACCGCGACTGACACGACCCCGTCGCCTTCGCCGTTGCAACAGGACTACCAGCGCTTTCTGCTGCTGGGCAGCCGGCGCGCCCCGCACACCGTGCATGTGCACGAAACCGGCTACCGCTCCGGCACCATCAATACCGATGCCTTGGGCCTGCGCTACAGCCATTGCGCCGGCAAGCGCTTTTCGGCAGCCGAGCGCGGTGGTGCGTCACGCATCAACCTGCTGGTCGGCGGCTCCACCGCCCTGGGCATCGGTGCCAGCTCCGACGAACACACGGTGGCCTCGCACCTGTCGATGCTGACTGGCGAAGTCTGGCTGAGCCTGGCTGGCTGCGGGCTCAATGCCAGCCAGGAGCTGCTGATGTTCCTGACCCACCAACACCGCCTTGGCCAGCTCGGCCATGTGGTGGTGCTCAGCGGCCTCAACACCCTGGCCCACGAAGCCCTCTGCGAAGTCCTCGCCAGCCTGAGCGACCCGCGGCACGCCAAGGCCTACCAGGATTTTCTCAACAGTTTCAGCGAAGGCATGCAGCCCACGGCGGCGCCCCGCCGGCAATCGCTGTGGCGGCGCATCGGCCAGGCGTTGGCCACGCCCTCGGTCGCAACACCTGCCACCTGGCCACTGTCACCCCCGGAAAAGCGCCTGGCCCGTGCCGCCGACAGCATTGGCCGGACCTTGCGCCAATGGGACCGGCTGCTGGCAGACAGCCATTCCACCCTCACCTTCATTCTGCAGCCATTGCTGCCCTGGTGCCGGGATAGCCTGCCCGCTGGCGAGCAGGCCATGCTGGACGCGCTGCAGCGGCGACCGGCGAATTTCGACCGGCTGCTGGACGGCGCGTTCGACAGCCAGTTGCACTCGGCCTTCTTCCGTCGCATCAAGAGCCAGGCCGACCCGGTGCCCTGCTATGACATGAACTGCATGCTCAGCAGCTCTCCGGTGTTCGGCGCCGACCTGTTCATCGACCGCCTGCACCTGAACGACCTGGGCAACAATGCCCTGGCCAAGGTCATTACCGCCAAGCTCGGCCTGGCCCAGGAAAAACATGCCCAGCGCAAGGTCACGCCGATCAAGCTCGTCTGACAGTTGCCAGGTGGTCTTCCGGCCAGGCCCCTTGGGTGGCTAGAATAGGCCGTCGTTCCGATCTGCCCGAGGCGCACGCTTGACCGCCATGAACATCGAAGCCATCCATCAGTACCTGGCACCCCATGGGGCTTGCCTGTGAGCCGCATGCTTCGCTTGCCCCCACTGCTGATCGCCCTGATGCCGCTGGCCGCGCACGCGCTGGAAGTGCGCATCGACCCTCATGCCGACCTGCTCTACCGCCAGGCCTTGCCCCTGCTGGAGCAGGCCGACAGCCAGGACGACGGCGCCAGCACGCTGCGCACGGCCATCGGCGGCGACCCGGAGCTCAGCCGCCAGGGCCAGGCCATGGCCCACACCCTGCCGACAGCCGTCGCCTTGCTGAAAAAGTCCGTGGAGCTGGGCCACCCGGTCGCACAGTACCGCCTGGCGCTGTACTACATGACCTACCTGCCCGCCGCGCAAATCCCGGATGCCGCCTGCCCGCTGCTCGAAGCCAGCCTCAGACAGGGCTTTGCCGCACCGGCGCCGGCCATCGCCACCTGGTGCCCGCCTTATAACGTCAGCAGCGAGTACCGTACTGCGCTGGAGGCCATCCCCAACATGGCTACCGTGTATGCGCCCTATTACCCGCAACCGGCCACGCGCCTGGCCTGCAACCGCAACCGGCCACAAGGCCTGGAAATGCAGTGGGGGCGCCAGCGTGACTACCAGGCCGAGGTATACCGCCTGCTCGGCGACCTCGACCCGCAGCACCGCCAGAGCCTGCTGCAGAAGGCCGTGGACACCAACGGCTGCGTGACAGCGCAGCAGCACCTGACCAGCCGTCCGTAACACGTACACGGCTCCCGTGTAGGAGCGGCCTTGTGTCGCGATGGGGCGCGCAGCGGCCCCAGGATTTCAGCTTCGCCGCAGATATTGCCGGGGCCGCTGCGCGCCCCATCGCGACACAAGGCCGCTCCTACAAGGGACCGTGCCAGGCATAGCAAGATCGTTCAAGCCATCCCCCGCCCCGTCTGGCATGCTGGCCTGCCAACGTACACGCACTGCAGCCACCATGCCCCACATCGCCCGCCAAGCCTTTCTCCACGGCGCCATCGCCATTCTCCCGTTGTCCCTGGCCGTCGCCCCCTGGGGCCTGCTGGCCGGCTCCATGGCCATCGAGGCCAATCTCAGCGCCTGGGAGGGGCAAGGGCTTTCGGCCATCGTCTTCGCCGGTGCCGCGCAACTGGTGGCGATCGGCATGCTCAAGGGCGGCGCCAACCTGGCGTCGATCCTGCTGACCACCCTGCTGCTGACCTCGCAGCACCTGCTGTATGGCCTGACGATGCGCCCGGTGCTGTCCAGCCAGCCGCTGCGCTGGCGCCTGGGCCTGGGCTTCCTGCTCACCGACGAGTTCTTCGCCCTGACCAGCCAGTACGACCAGCAGCAGTTCAACCGCTGGTACGCCCTGGGCGTGGGCCTGACCTTCTACGTCGCCTGGAACCTGTTCACCCTGGCCGGCATCCTGCTGGGGCAGAACATTCCGCACCTGGACCAGCTCGGCCTGGACTTTTCCATTGTCGCCACCTTCGTCGCCCTGATCGCGCCACTGGTGCGCAACCTGGCCACGCTGGTGTGCGTGGCGGTGTCGCTGTTCTGTTCGGTGCTGTTCAGCTACTGGCACTGGGAAACCGCCCTGGTGGCCGCAGGCCTGCTGGGCATGAGCGCCGGTTTCGTCTGCCAGAAATTCGCCGGAGCCCGCGCATGACCTGGGTCCTGATTCTTGCCATGGGCGCCATCGTGTTCCTCAACCGCTATGCGTTCCTGGAGCCGCGCCTGCCCTTGCGCCTGAGCTCCAACGCCCGGCAGTTCCTCGGTTTTGCCGTGCCAGGCATGCTCACCGCAATCTGCGGCCCGATCATCTTCATGCCCGAGCACCAATTGAACCTGAGCCTGCTCAACCCCTATCTGCTGGGTTCGCTGGTGGCCATCGCCCTGGTGCTGTTGACCCGCAGCGTGCTGCTGAGCATGCTGGTGAGCATGTTGATCTTCTTCCTCCTGCGCAGCTGGCTGGCATGAGCACGCCCCTGCGCGAGCAGACACACCTCTGGCAGGCGCCGGCACTGGGCGACGTCGAGATGCTGCACGCGCGCTATTTCCAGCAGCGTTTCGCCCCGCATGTGCATGAAGGCTATGTGTTCACCGTGATCGAGTCGGGCGCCCAGCGCTTCTGGCATCGCGGCAGCGAGCACCTGGCGCCGGTCGGCAGCATGGTGCTGATCAACCCCGACGAACTGCACACCGGGGCCACCGCCCACGAAGCGGGCTGGCGCTACCGAGGGTTCTACCCGGAACATGAACGGGTAACCGGGGTGCTCGACGAACTGGAACTGGGCCGCCACGGCATGCCCAGCTTCAAGGACAGCGTGATCCACGACCCGGCCCTGGCGCTTGCCTTCAGCCAGTTGCACCAGCTGTCCGAAGCCGGTGCCAGCGCCCTGCAGCAGCAGACCGCCTGGCGCCAGGCGGTGCTGGCCCTGGTGCAACGGCACGGGCAATGCGCCGAACCTGCCGCCCCCGGCCACGAACCGCTGGCAGTGGCCCGCGCCCGTGAGCTGCTGGAAAGCCAACTGGCCGACCCGCCCTCGCTCGAAGCCCTGGCGGCGGCGGTCAACCTGTCGCCGTTCCACTTCGCCCGGGTGTTCCGCCAGGCCACCGGCCTGCCGCCACATGCCTGGTTGAAGCAGCGGCGCCTGGCCCGTGCGCGGGAAATGCTCAAGCGTGGCTGGGCTGCCTCGGAGGTGGCGTTCGACCTGGGCTTTGCCGATCAGAGCCATTTGAGCCGGCAGTTCAAGCAGGCCTATGGGGTAACGCCAGGGGCTTATCGCAGCGCCTGCCTGCAGGGCTGAGCTGCGACAGCCGGCCTCAGGCGGGCCGGCCAGCCACTGCTACACTGACAAGGCTGAATGGAGGATCCTGCCATGTCCGAAAGAGAGCTCACCACCCTCCTGTCGCTGATGAACCAGCGCCAGGCCTGCCTGAGCAGTGCCTGCAAGGAGATAGCCGACTAGATCGACCGGCAGGGCGACGTGCCCGCCGCCGGCAAGATCCGCGCAAGTCTCAAGGCCCTGGAGGCCGATGAGGCCCAGGTCCGCAAGACCTTGACCTCGCTGACCCTCGACAGGCCGCTGCCCAAGTTTCGCAGCTGATTGAACCGGGGGCTGCCTGGCAGCCCATCGCGACACAAGGCCGTTCCCACAGGGGATACGCGTTCTCCTGTGGGAGCGGCCTTGTGTCGCGATGGGGCGCAAAGCGCCCCCAAAGGGTTCAGCCTGATCAGTGCTTCATGTGCATGTGATCATGCCCACCGCCCGCCTCCGCGTTGAGCGCACGCACTTCGGCCTGTACGTCCAGGGTTTCCTTGGCCCCCTTGGCATCTTCGATGGTCAGGGTCAGCGGCACTTTCTCGCCTTCCTTCACCTGATTGTTCAGGCCCATCAGCATCACATGCAGGCTGTTCGGGTCGAGAGTTACGGCCTTGCCGGCCGGCAACTCGACCGCCTTGACTTCACGCATGCCCATCACATCACCGTTCATGGTCATCTCGTGCACCTGCACGGTCTTGGCCACAGGCGAAGCCACGCCCACCAGCTTGCTGTCGCTGCTGGCGGTCAGGGTCATGAAGGCACCGGTGGACTGCTGGTGCGGCACGGTCGCCCGCACCCAGGCGTCGCTCACGGTGGTCTGGGCCAGGGCCGGCAGCGCCAGGCCCATCAGGACCAGGGCAGCCAGGCCCTGCTTGATCGGTTGCATCGACATTCAGCAGATCTCCATCAGGGTGACCAGGTCTTCGGCGCATTCCTGGGCGGTCAGGGAATGGCCCAGGCTCAGGCGCAGGGTGCCACGCGTATCGTAGACGTAGCTGGTGGACGAGTGAGAGACGGTATAGGTATCACCGGCCGGGACTTTCTCGTAGAACACCTTGAACTCTTTGGCCACCGCAGCGATTTCCTCGGGGGTGCCGGTCAGCGCGGTGAACGACGGGTCGAACGCCTTCACGTAGGCATCGAGCACCTCGGGGGTGTCGCGCTCCGGGTCCAGGGTAATCAACACCACCTGGAACAGGTCGCGATCGCGGCCGCGCAGCAGCTTGCGGATTTGCGCAGCGCGCGCCAGGGTGGTCGGGCACACGGCCGGGCACTGGGTGAAGCCGAAGAAGATCATCGGCATGCTGCCGTAGAAGCTCGACAGGGTGCGCACATTGCCTTGGGTGTCCTTGAGGCTGAACTTGCGCCCAAGGATTTCGTTGCTCATGTTCTTGCCGTACTTGAACTCGAGCCCCCGGGCCGGGCTGCAGCCTGCGAGCAGGCCAAGCCCGAGAACGCCCATCCCGGCGACAACTGCGCGCCGGGTATATAGATCATTCATGAAACCATCCTTTACAGGGAAGGTGCCGGCCCTCGGGACGGGCCGGTCGAAAAACCGGGGCATTCTGGCACGACACCCCGAGGGGTTCTACCCGACGAAGGCAAGGATTGGCTGCAGCCCTTTGAATACGGGCTGCGGCCTGTTGTCGCAGGGGTTGAAACGGTAACACTTTGTTGCTAAGGCCTGACCAGATTGTGCGGTCGTTGTGGGAGCGGCCTTGCGTCGCGAAAGGGCTGCGCAGCAGCCCCCGGGATATTGGCGGCGAAGCTGATATTGCTGGGGCCGCTTCGCGGCCCTTTCGCGACGCAAGGCCGCTCCCACACGCAACAGACCGCGCCTGCCTCTACATCAGTAGTAGGCGTTCTCTTTCTGACTGTGGTCAGTCACGTCACGCACGCCCTTCAGCTCGGGAATACGCTCGAGCAGGGTGCGCTCGATGCCTTCCTTCAGGGTCACGTCGGCCTGGCCACAACCCTGGCAACCACCACCGAACTGCAGCACGGCAATGCCGTCGTCGACCACATCCACCAGGCTCACCTGGCCGCCGTGGCTGGCCAGGCCGGGGTTGATCTCGGTCTGCAGGTAGTAGTTGATGCGCTCGTTGATCGGGCTGTCTTCGTTGACCATCGGCACCTTGGCATTCGGCGCCTTGATGGTCAGCTGGCCACCCATGCGGTCGGTGGCATAGTCGACCAGTGCGTCTTCCAGGAACGGCACGCTGACCGCGTCCAGGTAAGCGGTGAAGCTCTTCAGGCCCACGGCGGTGTCGTCAGGCTTCTCTTCGCCCGGCTTGCAGTAGGCGATGCAGGTTTCGGCGTACTGGGTGCCCGGCTGGGTGATGAAAATGCGAATGCCGATGCCAGGCGTGTTCTGCTTGGAGAGCAGATCGGCCAGGTAGTCATGGGCGGCGTCGGTAATGGTTATAGCGCTCATGTAGGTTCCTCACAGACTTGCGGCCAAGTGTACGCCAACCCGGCCTTCGAACAAAGTCCTAGTATTTGACTCGGGAAAGCGCATATTCAGGGGCCTGCCCCCGTGGCGCCGCCAGCCAGGCCTGCATGCGCCGGTACAGGCCGCGCTCCAGCCACTGGTAGCTGAACCACGACATTAGTCCAATGGACGGCACGCACAGGGCGAACACCAAGTACGGGTTCAACTGCAGGCGCTGGCTGGCGAACCAGCCTGCGTACAGCACCAGCACATGGACCAGGTACACCGAATACGAACAGTCGCCCAGCGCCTTGAGCAGCCGGTTGCCGCGGAACACCGGTTCCAGGGCGACGAAGGCCAGCACGATCATTGCGCTCGGCACGCCCCAGTGCAGCAAGCGCCGGGAAGCGTCCAGGTGGTAGATGGCAAGGCTTGCAACCGCCAGCAACGCCAACGGCAGCCAGCGGCCCTGGTGGATCAGCCCGCGACGGTGCAACACGCCCAGGCCGATGCCGAGCAGGAATTCGTAGATGATGTCGTTGTTGTAGAAGCGGCTGAGCACGCCCAGCCGGCCCAGTATCTCGCTGGCCAGCAGCAGCGCGGCGGTGACCAGCAACTGGTGATGACGCTGGCGCACCAGGAAGGCCAGGCCGAACAGCAGGTAGAAGAACATCTCGAAGTTCAGCGTCCAGCCCACGTTCAGGGTCGGGTACAAGCCGTAGCCACCGGGGTTTTCCGCCGGAATGAACAGCAGCGACAGCAGCAGGTGGTGCCAGGTGAATGCCTGGTGCGGCATCCATTGACTGAAGGCCAGCAGCAGGGTTGCCATCAGCGCCGTGTAGAACCAGTAGGCCGGGACAATACGCAGCGCCCGGTTGAGCAGGAACTGGCGGGGCTCGATGGCCTTGTCGCAAGTCGACAGGTAGATGACCAGCCCGCTGATGACGAAGAAGATGTCGACGCCTGCGGCGCCGCGGTCGGTGAGCAGTTGGCCGATGGGGCCGGAGGCTTGGAAGTCGAAGAAAATCTGCATGAAATGGTGGCAGACCACCACCCAGGCGGCGAACGCCCGCAGTGCTTGAAGCGAATACAGCATGGAGAACCCTGCAATTGCCGGTGCATTGAGGCCCAGGCTCGAATGCAGGGGCGAGCGCTACGCGCTCGTTCGCGGGTAAACCCGCTCCCACAGGGTTAACGCTGACCTCGAGAGCGGTGCCATACCTGTGGGAGCGGGTTTACCCGCGAAGGGCTGCAAAGCAGCCCCCTTGCAATCGATCAGGACCACCCAGCAAGTCCGACCGCAGGGTAATCGGAAAGGTCAGCCCAACCGATCAGAGGTTCTCGTAGCGGTTCATGTCCAGCACGCCCGCCTCGACCGGCTCGGTCTCCTTGATGAAGCTGTTCAGGTCATGGAAGTAGCGCCAGAACTCTGGGTGACTGCGGCGCACACCCCAACGCATGACGATGCGCTCGAACCTGGCCGGGTCATCTTTCGCATACTCCATGTCCTCGACAAACTCCGGCACATCCTTGGTCGGGATGTTGAAGATGAAGTTGGGGTAGCTGCTGAGCACGCCCGGGTACAGCGTCAGGGTATCCAGCCCCGGCTGGTAGCGGTACGCCTCACCCAGCAGGAACGCCACGTTGCTGTGCGCGCGGTTGCGCAGCAGGCTGTACACCTGGCGCTGGCCACCCTGCCCTTCGATGCGCAGCATGGTCGCTTCGGGCAGCTGGCTGATCACCTTCAAGCCGGCAGCCGGGCGCGACACCAGGCGGCTGAGCGACTGCTCGGCATTGCGGAATTCTTCGCTCACCTGCGGCCGCGAGCAGAACGCGCCCTGGCAGCGGTTGATCGGGTCAGGCGCGGCATTCAGGCTGCCGGTACGCTGCAACAGCTTCAGGCCGAAGTCGCGCTTGGGGTTGCGCGGGTCGAGCTGGATGCCGCTCGGGGTGTCGGTGTCGATGTCTTCATAATCCATCCACATCTTCACCTTGCCGCTGTTCTGGTACCAGTCGCCGAGGATCGCCTTGCGCTGGTCGGCCGGCATCAGGCGCAGGAAGTTGACCTCGGCGCCGTTGCGAATCAGGTCGAAGTACAGGCGCGTCTGCAACTGGTGCGAGACGTTGCCGAACACATCGAAGTTGACCGCCAGCTGGTAATAGGTGCGCTCGAACAACGGATAGTCGAACAGCCACACAGTCAGCGGCACGTCACCGATCAGGCCCTTGGTCACCGAGGCGCTGTCGAAGTGGCGGAAAATGCTCAGCAACGCGTTGTCGTTACCGGCCCACAGCGTCGCCCAGCCCGGCGCCGGCATGTCGGCATAGGCTTCGCGGCGCAGTTTCTCGTACTCGTTGCGCTTGTCACGGTAGGCGTGCCACAGGCTCAGCACGCTGCCCACGTCATCGATCTGCCCAGGCATGGCCAGCAGCGGCGTGGCCTCGCCACGGTACTTGGCATCGGTGATGTAGCGGTCGTGGGCCGGCTCCTGGAACAACGCCCAGAAGTTGTCGCGGATCACGTCGGTGGCAATCTGCCCACGGCATACCGGGCCACGGATGAAGGTGCGCACGAAGTACTCGGCGTTATCCAGCATGAACTGGTAGCGCGCCACGGCCGGGATCGCTTCGAAGGTTTCGAACGGGTTGGCCCGGTGGCGCGGGCCGTAGCCTGGCAGCGCGGTGGCATGCCAGTCGCCGGCGTAGAACAGTTGCTTGACCCGCTTGAGCTTCTGCGGCCCCATCGGGTAGGTGATGTGCGTCTTGTGCACGATCACGCCCTGCACCGGGATCAACCGGTAGTAGAAGTCGGTGCCCGGCGGGTCGTTGGGGCGGCGCGTGGCGATCAGGTCGACCGGCTGGCCGCTCGGTGTACGCGAACGTACCCACTGGAAGAAGTGGCCCTGCTCGCCACCAACGAAATAGATGTGCGCCAGGAACAGGTGCTCGTACAGCCAGCGGCCGACCAGCGCCTCGGTGGACCCCGGGCGGTTGAGCAGCTCTTCCCAGTCGGCAATCTGCTTGGCTTCGGCCGCGCTTGGCTTGATCGGCTGGTACTCGACCGGCGCACCGGCGGCCAGCCAGCGGCGCATGGTGTCGTATTCCTTGTCGGTCAGGCCGGTCACCGCCAGTGGCATGCCTTCCTTGGGGTGGGCGCCGGCATAGGCATCGAACTCATGCGGCAACGGGCACATGTTGTTGCGGTTCAGGCCCAGGACGATTTCCTCGGGCAGCTTGGCGTTGGGCGTGAGCGGGGTCTTGTGCCCCAGCTCGAGCATGCGCGCCATCAGCGCAGCCTGGCTGCCCTGATTGTCGAGCACCGAGTAGAAGCCCTTCTTGCGCCACTCGCCCTCGCTGTGGGCGTCGTAGAACAGCCGCGTGGTGGGCACTGCCTTGCTGCGCTCGCCCTGGTACACCGGAACCTTGGTGGCGCCGCGCACCGCGCCTTCGGGGCTTTCCAGCTTCAGCTGGCAGGCGGCGTCGTTGCAGGCGTGGCAGGCCACGCATTTCTCGGTGAAGATCGGTTGAATGTCCCGGGTGTAGGAAATAGCCGGGCTCGACTGGGGGGCTTGCCCGAACGTCACACTGCTGATGAGCAGGGCGAAAACGCCGGCAAGAATACGATGCACCATGTGCGGAAAGTCCTGGGTATTGAAAGCCATCACGATTTGTTGCCTGGTCGTCCTTGGGTGCCCTGCTTCGCCGACGCCCGCCCAACATGAGCCATTTTCATGCAAATGGGCGATGTGCCTAAAAACCGCGCAGCTTTGTTATGATTCTGCACCTTCTGAAATTTGCCCGACCAGGTAGTTCCTATGTCCGACCGCAGCGCTCGTCTCCAAGCACTCCAGAACGCACTCAAAGAGCGCATCCTGATCCTCGACGGCGGCATGGGTACTATGATCCAAAGCTACCGGCTCGAGGAACACGACTATCGTGGCACGCGTTTCGCCGATTGGCCAAGCGATGTCAAGGGTAACAACGACCTGTTGCTGCTCAGCCGCCCGGATGTGATCGCCGCCATCGAAAAGGCCTACCTGGATGCCGGCGCCGATATCCTCGAAACCAACACCTTCAACGCCACGCAGATTTCCCAGGCCGACTACGGCATGGAGTCGCTGGTCTACGAGCTGAACGTCGAGGGCGCGCGCATCGCCCGCCAGGTGGCCGATGCCAAGACCCTGGAAACCCCGCACAAGCCGCGCTTCGTCGCCGGCGTGCTCGGCCCTACCAGCCGCACCTGCTCGATTTCCCCGGACGTCAACGACCCCGGCTACCGCAACGTCACCTTCGACGAGCTGGTAACGAACTACATCGAGGCCACCCGCGGCCTGATCGAGGGCGGCGCCGACCTGCTGCTGATCGAGACCATCTTCGACACCCTCAACGCCAAGGCGGCGATCTTCGCCGTGCAGCAGGTGTTCGAGGAAGACGGCATCGAACTGCCGATCATGATCTCCGGCACCATCACCGACGCCTCGGGCCGCACCCTGTCGGGCCAGACCACCGAAGCGTTCTGGAACTCGGTACGCCACGCCAAGCCGATTTCCGTGGGCCTGAATTGCGCCCTCGGCGCCAAGGACCTGCGCCCGTACCTGGAAGAGCTGGCGACCAAGGCCGACACCCATGTCTCGGCCCACCCCAACGCCGGCCTGCCGAACGCCTTTGGTGAATACGACGAAACCCCGGCGGAAATGGCCGTGGTGGTCGAGGAATTCGCCGCCAGCGGCTTCCTCAATATCATCGGCGGCTGCTGCGGCACCACCCCGGGCCACATCCAGGCCATCGCCGAGGCCGTGGCCAAGTACAAGCCGCGCGAGATTCCGGAAATCGCCAAGGCCTGCCGCCTGTCGGGCCTGGAGCCGTTCACCATCGACCGCCAGTCGCTGTTCGTCAACGTCGGCGAGCGCACCAACATCACCGGCTCCGCCAAGTTCGCCCGGCTGATCCGTGAAGAGAACTACACCGAAGCCCTGGAAGTCGCCCTGCAGCAGGTCGAGGCCGGCGCCCAGGTGATCGACATCAACATGGACGAAGGGATGCTCGACTCCCAGGCCGCCATGGTCCGCTTCCTCAACCTGATCGCCGGCGAGCCGGACATCTCGCGCGTGCCGATCATGATCGACTCGTCCAAGTGGGAAGTGATCGAAGCGGGCCTCAAGTGCATCCAGGGCAAGGGCATCGTCAACTCCATTTCCATGAAGGAAGGCGTCGAGCAGTTCAAGCACCACGCCCGCCTGTGCAAGCGCTATGGCGCTGCCGTGGTGGTGATGGCCTTCGACGAAGTCGGCCAGGCCGACACTGCCGCGCGCAAGAAGGAAATCTGCCAGCGCAGCTACGACATCCTGGTCAATGAAGTGGGCTTCCCGCCGGAAGACATCATCTTCGACCCGAACATCTTCGCCGTCGCCACCGGCATCGAAGAGCACAACAACTACGCCGTCGATTTCATCGAGGCCTGTGCCTACATCCGCGACCACCTGCCGCACGCCCTGAGTTCGGGCGGTGTGTCCAACGTGTCGTTCTCGTTCCGTGGCAACAACCCGGTGCGTGAAGCCATCCACTCGGTGTTCCTGTACCACGCGATCCAGAACGGCCTGACCATGGGTATCGTCAACGCCGGCCAGCTGGAGATCTATGACGAGATCCCGGCTGCCCTGCGTGAAAAGGTCGAGGACGTGGTGCTCAACCGTACCCCGCATGGCACCGACGCACTGCTGGCCATCGCCGACGACTACAAGGGCGGCGGCGCAACCAAGGAAGTGGAAAACGAAGAGTGGCGCTCGCTGCCGGTGGAAAAACGCCTGGAGCACGCGCTGGTCAAGGGCATCACCGCGTTCATCGTCGAAGACACCGAAGAATGCCGACAGCAGTGCGCCCGCCCGATCGAAGTGATCGAAGGCCCGCTGATGAATGGCATGAACGTGGTCGGCGACCTGTTCGGCGCGGGCAAGATGTTCCTGCCCCAGGTGGTCAAGTCGGCCCGCGTGATGAAACAGGCGGTAGCCCACCTGATCCCGTTCATCGAAGCCGAGAAAGGCGACAAGCCGGAAGCCAAGGGCAAGATCCTGATGGCCACGGTAAAAGGCGACGTGCACGACATCGGCAAGAACATCGTTGGCGTGGTGCTGGGCTGCAACGGCTACGACATCGTCGACCTCGGCGTGATGGTGCCGGCCGAGAAGATCCTGCAAACCGCCCGCGACGAGAAGTGCGACATCATCGGCCTGTCCGGCCTGATCACGCCGTCGCTGGACGAAATGGTCCACGTTGCCCGCGAAATGCAGCGCCAGGGCTTCCAGTTGCCGCTGATGATCGGCGGCGCCACCACCTCCAAGGCGCATACCGCGGTCAAGATCGAGCCCAAGTACAGCAACGACGCCGTGGTCTACGTCACCGACGCCTCGCGTGCGGTGGGCGTTGCCACCCAGTTGCTGTCCAAGGAGCTGAAAGCCGGCTTCGTCGAGAAGACCCGCCAGGAATACGAGGAAGTACGCGAGCGCACCGCCAACCGCAGTGCCCGCACCGAGCGCCTGAGCTACGCCCAGGCTATCGGCGCCAAGCCGCAGTACGACTGGGCTGGCTACCAGCCAGCGGTGCCCTCCTTCACCGGCGTCAAGGTGCTGGAAGACATCGACCTGCGCACCCTGGCCGAGTACATCGACTGGACCCCGTTCTTCATTTCCTGGGACCTGGCCGGCAAGTTCCCGCGCATCCTTACCGACGAAGTGGTCGGCGAGGCGGCCACGGCGCTGTACAAGGACGCCCGCGAGATGCTCGACAAGCTGATCGACGAGAAGCTCATCAGCGCCCGCGCGGTGTTCGGCTTCTGGCCGGCCAACCAGGTGGCCGATGACGATATCGAGGTGTACGGCGAGGACGGCCAGGCCCTGGCTACCCTGCACCACCTGCGCCAGCAGACCATCAAGCCGGACGGCAAGCCCAACTGGTCGCTGGCCGACTTCGTCGCGCCGAAGGCCAGTGGCGTTACTGACTACGTGGGCGGTTTCATCACCACCGCCGGCATCGGTGCCGAGGAAGTGGCCAAGGCCTACCAGGACAAGGGCGACGACTACAGCTCGATCATGGTCAAGGCCCTGGCCGACCGCCTGGCCGAGGCCTGTGCCGAATGGCTGCACGAGCAAGTGCGTAAAGAACACTGGGGTTATGCCCGCGACGAACACCTGGACAACGAGGCGCTGATCAAGGAGCAGTACCGCGGCATTCGCCCGGCCCCCGGCTACCCGGCCTGCCCGGACCACACCGAGAAGGAAACCCTGTTCCGCCTGCTTGACGGCACTGCCATCGGCGAGACCGGGCCGAGCGGCGTGTTCCTCACCGACCACTTCGCGATGTTCCCGGCGGCGGCAGTCAGCGGCTGGTACTTTGCCCACCCACAGGCGCAGTACTTTGCCGTGGGCAAGGTCGACAAGGACCAGATCGAGCGCTACAGCGCGCGCAAGGGCCAGGATGTGAGCGTCAGCGAGCGCTGGTTGGCGCCTAACCTGGGTTACGACAGCTAAGACCCTTGGGGCCGCTTTGCGGCCCATCGCGACACAAGGCCGCTCCTACAGGAGAATGCAATCCTTTGTAGGAGCGGCCTTGTGTCGCGATGGGCTGCACAGCAGCCCCAATAGCCACCTACACTGTCCCTGATTGCCTCTGATTTCCTCAGGAGCCACCATGGACGATTCCAGCCAGGGCAAGCCCCCTACCTTCTGGCAGATGCTGCACAGCATCCTCGCTGCCGCCTTCGGCGTGCAAAGCGGCAAGAACCGCGCCCGCGACTTCACACACGGCAAGGCCAGCCATTTCATTGCGCTGGGGACGCTGTTCACCCTGGTGTTCATTGCCGTACTGATCGGCCTGGTGCAATTGGCCCTGCACCTTGCGCGCTAGCAAAAACGCCTGCGGGACTCCCTCCCGCAGGCGCTCTGGCTGCATCACGGTCTTGAATACAAGTCTACTGGTGACTGACCCAATACACGGCAGTGACCACCACCAGAACGATCAGGCAGAGGATCGCCCAGGCATCGACGCTGCTGTCAGCTTTGCGGACCTTGGTTGAGTTTCCCATTGCATTGCCTCTTGTAGTGGTTATGGGAATGCACTTCACCACCAGCAGTTAAGACGAGCAATGCCCTTCCCTCAAGCAGGGTCTTTCAATAATTGATCGGTGATGTCAGAAACGGGTACTGGTAGTCGGGCGGCCGCCCTTCGGCACTGTAATGCTGGAAATCGATGCCGTAGTCCGGCTGCTCCAGCAGTTTCAGCCATCGGGCTGCCTTGGCCTGGTCGATCGGCTGCAACACCGGCACGCGATGCTCGCGCAGGCCATCACGGTTCACCGCCAGCCCCTGGGCATCATCGTGCAGCATCACCATGGCCCAGCCGCCGAGGGTGAAATGCCCGCCCATCAGCACGCTCAGGCGCCCGTCGATACGTGCGTGCAGGGCCTCTGGCGAGCTGTTGATGGCGCTGAACAGCACATCGCGCCCTGGCTTGCGCCCCGCCTCCTCGAACGCCTGCATGGCACCAAAGGCCATTTCGTCGTTGGCCGACCACACCAGGCGGGTGGCCGGGTAGCGCTCCAGCAGTTGCTGCGCCTGCTCATAAGCGCGCTGGCGGCTCCAGCCGCCATATACCACCTGGCGCAGGCGCACCTGGGGGAAGTCGGCCAGAGCCCGGCGCATGCCTTCCTCGCGCAGTTGCGAGGCCGGGGTGGTCTTGACCCCGGCAAACGCCAGCAGGTCCACCGGCCCGCTGTCACGGGGCAATTGCGCGACCATCTGGTGCAACATCTGGAAGCCCGCCTGCTCGTCGTTGGCCGTCAAGGTGCCCAGCAGCTCGGCATACTTGTCGGGCTGGGCCTCGATGCTGCGGGCCTGGCTGGCAGTCAGGCCGTTGTTGACCAGGAACAGCTTGACCCCGCTGCCGCGCGACAGGCGGATGATCTCCGGCGCCACGTACTGCTCGTTGACCAGTACCAGGTAATCCGGGGGCTGCGGCCCGCCCAGGATCGCCCTGGCCTGGGTCAGCGCCAGGTCGGCGCGGCGTTCGCTGTACTCCACGCGCAGGGTCATGCCCAGCTCGTCCGCGGCGGCCTGCATGAAGCGCGTATAACTGGTCCAGAACGTCTCGGTGGACAGCCCCGGGTTGAGGAAAACCACCGAAGCCGGCTGCGCGCTTGCCGCCAGCGGCAAGGCAAGACACAAGCTTTGGCACAACGCCTTGAGCATGGGTGACATCCCTGCGATGCAAACATCGGATTATAAACGCCAGGCCACATCCAGCGCACAAATGGCAGTCAGTCTCACATAGTCCATTTGGTTCTTTTCATATGCAAAAACATCACTTTAGCGCATAAACGCAACCTGCTATCGTTCCCCGGCTCCGAAGCGGAGTGCGCGGCCGTGCGCGCGAATAGCTGCATGCCTGAGACAGGACTTTTATGTACGTATACGACGAGTACGATCAGCGGATCATCGAGGACCGCGTCAAGCAGTTCCGTGATCAGACCCGCCGCTATCTGGCCGGTGAGCTGAGCGAAGAAGAATTCCGCCCTCTGCGCCTGCAGAACGGCCTTTACATCCAACGTTTCGCACCGATGCTGCGCGTCGCCGTGCCGTACGGCCAGCTGAACGCCACCCAGGTCCGCACCCTGGCCAGGATCGCCCGCGACTACGACAAGGGCTACGCCCACATCTCCACCCGCCAGAACGTGCAGTACAACTGGCCGGCACTGGAAGACATCCCGGACATCCTCGCCGAACTGGCCACCGTGCAGATGCACGCGATCCAGACCAGCGGCAACTGCCTGCGCAACACCACCACCGACCAGTTCGCCGGTGTGGCCGCAGACGAAATCGTCGACCCGCGCCCGTGGTGCGAAATCGTCCGCCAGTGGACCACCTTCCACCCGGAATTCGCCTACCTGCCGCGCAAGTTCAAGATTGCCATCAACGGCTCGCAGGAAGACCGCGCCGCCATCGAAGTGCACGACATCGGCCTGGAGCCGGTGCGCAATGCCGCTGGCGAGCTGGGCTTCCGTGTGCTGGTCGGTGGCGGCCTGGGCCGTACCCCGGTGGTGGGCTCGTTCATCAACGAGTTCCTGCCGTGGCAAGACCTGATCAGCTACCTCGACGCCATCCTGCGCGTGTACAACCGTTACGGTCGTCGTGACAACAAGTACAAGGCGCGGATCAAGATCCTGGTCAAGGCCCTTACCCCGGAAGTGTTCGCCGAGAAGGTCGAGGCCGAAATGGTCCACCTGCGTGGCGGCAGCACCACGCTGACCGAAGCCGAAGTGCAGCGTGTATCGCGTCACTTCGTCGACCCGGCCTACCTGGCCCTGGACAACTTCGACTACGCCGCCCTGGACGCCGAATACCCAGGCTTCGCCCGCTGGCGCTCGCGCAACACCCGCGCCCACAAGCGCCCTGGCTACGTGGCCGTGACCCTGTCGCTGAAGCCCACCGGCGTTGCCCCGGGCGACCTGACCGACAAGCAGCTGGACGCCGTGGCCGACCTGGCCGAGCGCTACAGCTTCGGCTTCCTGCGCACCTCGCACGAGCAGAACATCATCCTCGCCGACGTCGAGCAGCGCCAGCTGCACGCCCTGTGGCTGGAACTGCGCGAAAGCGGCTTCGCCACCCCGAACATCGGCCTGCTGACCGACATCATCTGCTGCCCGGGTGGTGACTACTGCTCGCTGGCCAACGCCAAGTCGATCCCGATCGCCGAATCCATCCAGCGCCGCTTCGACGACCTGGATTACCTGTTCGACATCGGCGAGATCGACCTGAACATCTCCGGCTGCATGAACGCCTGCGGCCACCACCACGTGGGCCACATCGGCATCCTCGGCGTGGACAAGAAGGGCGAGGAGTTCTACCAGGTGTCGCTGGGCGGCAATGCCGCGCGTGGCGCGAGCCTGGGCAAGATCCTCGGCCCGTCCTTCGCACAGGATGACATGGCCGATGTGATCGAGAAGCTGATCGCCGTGTACGTCGAGCAACGTACCGAGGAAGAGCGTTTCATCGACACCTACCAGCGTATCGGCATCGACCCCTTCAAGGAACGCGTCTATGCAGCGAATCATTAAGAACAACCAGATCGTCGACGAAACCTGGCATCTGCTGCCCAAGGAAACGTCCTTTGACGAGCTGACCAACTGCGACGACTACATCGTCCCGCTGCAGATGTGGCGGGACCATGCCCATGCGCTCAAAGCCCGTGACGGCGGGCTGGGCATATGGCTGGACAGTGACGAAGAAGCCGAAGAAATCGGCGAAGACGTGCAGCACTTCCAGGTCATCGCACTGAACTTCCCGGCGTTCACCGACGGGCGCAACTACTCCAATGCGCGCCTGCTGCGTGACCGCTACAAGTTCAAGGGCGAGCTGCGCGCCATTGGCGATGTGCTGCGCGACCAGCTGTTCTTCATGGCCCGTTGCGGTTTTGACGCGTTCGCCATCCGTGCCGACAAGGACCCGGAAGACGCGCTGCAAAGCCTGAAGGACTTCTCGGTGACCTACCAGGCAGCCACCGACGAGCCGCTGCCGCTGTTCCGCCGCCGCTGATCGTCACCTTGCAATGCCTGACGGCCCGCCTATATGGCGGGCCGTTTCGTTTTCCTGTACCGGCCTCTTCGCGGGCTTGCCCGCTCCCACAGTTACACCACAGGCTTCAAGGACTGTGGCACTCCTGTGGGAGCGGGCAAGCCCGCGAAGAGGCCGGTACAGGAAGAATCTGTTATTCCAGCAACACAGTCACGACTTTGCCGCTGATTCTTGACTGTGAATCAAATGACCTTGGCCCCGCCCCACCTTAATCAATCCCCCTCAAAGCCGCACACTGCTCCCCACACGAAGAGCGATCGAACCCGAGCGACCAGGCTCGATTCGGCTCACCCCTCACTCACCAGGAGCAGATCCATGAGCATTCCATCCTTCGGCCTCGGCACCTTCCGCCTCACCGGCCAAGCCGTCATCGATTCGGTCAAGTCGGCCCTGGAACTGGGCTACCGGGTCATCGACACCGCGCAGATCTACCAGAACGAAGCCGACGTCGGCCAGGCCATCGCCGAAAGCGGCGTCAAGCGCGAAGAGCTGTTCATCACCACCAAGATCTGGGTCGAAAACTACGCCGCCGACAAGTTGATCCCCAGCCTGCGCGACAGCCTGCAGAAACTGCGCACCGACTACGTCGACCTGCTGCTGATCCACTGGCCTGCCCCAGGCAACGGCGTTGAGCTGCGCGAGTACATGACCGCCCTGGCCGAAGCCAAGAAGCTGGGCCTGACCCGCCAGATCGGTGTATCCAACTTCAACATCGAACTGACCCGCCAGGCCATCGAAGTGGTCGGCAAAGGCGAAATCGCCACCAACCAGATCGAACTCAGCCCGTACCTGCAGAACAGCAAGCTGACCGCGTTCCTCAAGGAACAAGGCGTCACCGTCACCTCGTACATGACCCTGGCCTACGGCAAAGTCCTGAAGGACCCGGTTCTGGCTGACATCGCCGCCAAGCACAAGGCCACCGTCGCCCAGGTTGCCCTGGCCTGGGCCCTGCAGCTGGGCTACGCGGTGATCCCGTCGTCGACCAAGCGCGAAAACCTGGCCAGCAACCTGCTCGCCCGTGACCTGAAGCTGGACGCCGACGACATGGCACGCATCGCCAAGCTCGAACGCAATGGCCGCGAAGTCAGCCCTGACGGCCTGGCGCCAATCTGGGATTGATACCATGACCACGCCCCTCGAACGCCTGACCGCTGGCGGCTTCAGCATCGGCCTGGAAGCACCGCTGGACCATGACTGGACGCCCGCCGGCGACCAGGCGCGGCGCCGCGATGGCCGCCAGTTCGGCGAGCCGGACCTGGCCCGCCACGCAGAACTGGCACAACTGGCCGACCGCCTGGGCTACCGCGCCCTGTGGGTCCGCGATGTGCCGCTGTACGACCCGTCGTTCGGCGACGCCGCCCAGGTGTTCGAGGTGTTTGCCTACCTCGGCTACCTGGCCGGGGTAACCCGCGACATCCTGCTTGGCACGGCTGCCGTGGTGCTGCCGATTCGCGAACCGCTGCTGACCCTGAAATCGGCCAACAGCGTGCAGCGCCTCAGTGGCAACCGCCTGCTGCTGGGCGTGGCCAGTGGTGACCGGCCGGTGGAGTACCCACTGTTCGGTCGGGATTTCGAGGGGCGTGGCAACACCTTCCGCGAACAGGTCGCGCTGCTGCGTGATGGTGCCAACGGCCACCTGCCCGAAGGGCTGGCCGTGCTACCCAGCACCGCTTCGCCGCTGCCGTTGCTGGTAGCCGGCCTGGCCCAGCAGAGCCCGGCATGGATCGGCAGCAACCTGGACGGCTGCCTGGCCTACCCCGGCACAGCGGACGACCACCGGCAGCGGGTCGCCGCCTGGCGCACGGTGGCGGGCAACAAGCCCTACAGCAGCTTCATCCACCTGGACCTGGCGGACAACCCCGACGAACCGCTGCAACGCTGGCGCTTCGGTTTCCGCGGCGGCCGCAAGGCGCTGGCGGCCGAACTCGGCGCCCTGCGCGCGGCGGGCGTCGACCATATCGGCCTGCACCTGCGGCGCAACGTGCGGCCGCTGGACGAAACCCTGCGCGAAATCGCCGAATACGTATTGCCACAATTCCATGAGACAAAAGCCCAACTGACGGAGGCCACCCCATGACAGGAACACGCGCAATGAAAGCCGGGCGCGTCCTGTTTGCCCTGGCCATCGGCGCCTTCGGCATCGGCACCACCGAGTTCACCCCGATGGGCCTGCTGCCGGTGATCGCCCAAGGTGTCGATGTCAGCATCCCCAGCGCTGGCATGCTGATTACCGCCTATGCCATCGGGGTGATGGTCGGTGCGCCGATCATGACCCTGCTGTTCAGCCGTTTCGGCAAGCGTGCCGCGCTGATGGCGCTGATGGCCATCTTCACCCTCGGCAACCTGCTGTCGTCGCTGTCGCCGGACTACTACACCCTGCTCGCCTCGCGCCTGGTCACCAGCCTCAACCACGGCGCGTTCTTCGGCCTTGGCGCGGTAGTGGCCGCCAGCGTGGTGCCCAAGGAGAAACAGGCCAGTGCCGTGGCCACCATGTTCATGGGCCTGACCATCGCCAACATCGGCGGCGTGCCGGCCGCCACCTGGATCGGCCAGCAGGTCGGCTGGCGCATGGCCTTTGCCGGTACCGCCGTGCTCGGCCTGCTGGCCATGGCCGCGCTGTGGTATGCCCTGCCCAAGGGTGAACGCGGCAGCGTGCCGCACGTGCGCAAGGAGCTGGCGGTCATCGCCCGCCCCAGCGTGCTGCTGGCAATGGCCACCACCGTGCTCGGTGCCGGCGCCATGTTCACCTTGTACACCTACGTGGCACCGGTACTGGCCGAACTGACCGGCGCCTCGGACAGCTTCGTCACCCTCGGCCTGGTGCTGATCGGTGTGGGCTTCACCCTGGGCAACAGCCTGGGTGGCCGCCTGGCCGACTGGTCGCTGGATGGGGCGGCGCGGATCTTCCTCGCGGCACTGGCAGTGATCATGCTGCTGATGCCGCTGGTGCTGGGCAGCCACATCGGCGCCGCCATCGCCTTGCTGGTGTGGGGCATGTTCACCTTCGCCGTGGTACCACCGCTGCAGATGCGGGTGATGATCGCCGCCATCGAAGCACCGGGGCTGGCCTCGTCGATCAACGTCGGCGCGTTCAACCTGGGCAATGCCGTGGGCGCGGCGCTGGGTGGTGCGGTGATCAGCCTGGACCTGGGCTATGCGGCAGTGCCGATGGCAGGTGGCGTGCTGGCGGCTGCCGGGCTGCTGCTGGTGTGGCTGGGCGGGCGTAGCAAGGCTGCCGGGAAAACCGCAGCCGACGCAGCCTGACAGAGCCCCCTCCTGTGGGAGCGGCCTTGTGTCGCGAAAGGGCTGCATCGCAGCCCCGGCAACCTATGCATCACAGCTGAAATCCCGGGGCCGCGTTGCGGCCCTTTCGCGACACAAGGCCGCTCCCACAGGGATTGCGCAAGCTTTCAGATTTGAGCAAGACAGTTGCCCCATCTCGAGCGGTCTCAATTGTTCCACGCACTGCAATTATGATGTGCCAGGCACACCCATTCTCTGTTCGGCCAGCGGCTACTACTCTCCTACCAGCCAATCGAACTGAGGAGTACCCCGATGTCCCGCCCACCCCTGCCGCCCTTCACCCGCGAAAGCGCCATCGAAAAGGTCCGCCTGGCCGAGGATGGCTGGAACAGCCGCGACCCGGCCAAGGTCGCGCTTGCCTATACCATCGACACCGTCTGGCGTAACCGCGCCGAGTTCCCGCGTGGCCGTGCCGAGGTCCAGGCGTTCCTGACGCGTAAATGGAACCATGAACTGGAGTACCGCCTGATCAAGGAGCTGTGGGCCTTCACCGGCAACCGCATTGCCGTGCGCTATGCCTACGAGTACCACGACGACAGCGGCCAGTGGTACCGCGCATATGGCAACGAGAACTGGGAGTTTGCCGAGGACGGGCTGATGCAGAACCGTCATTCGAGCATCAACGAGCACCCTATCAGCGAAGCCGAGCGCAAGTTCCGCTGGCCGTTGGGCCGGCGCCCGGATGATCACCCCGGGCTCAGCGAACTGGGGCTCTGATCAGCCCAGCGGCAGCATGACCCTGACTTCCAGCCCGCCACCCGGGCGGTTGCCCAGGGTCACGCTGCCCCCCTGCTCCAGCACGATGGCCCGTGCTGCGGGCAGGCCCAACCCCACGCCACCGGTATTGCGGTTGCGTGAACCTTCGATACGGTAGAACGGCGCGAATACCTGCTCATGCAGCTCCGGCGCGATGCCCGGCCCGCGATCCAGCACGGTAATCTCGATCTGCCTGGCGCTCACCGCCAGCACCACCGTTGGCTCACAGCCGTACTTCGCTGCATTGTCGATCAAGTTGACCAGCACACGCCTGATACCCACTGGCCGCCCCGTGTACACGCAGCGGCGCGGCCCGCTGAGGCCGACCTCGACCCCCGCGTCCTTGAAGTCGTCCACCACGGTCAGCAGCAACTCGCCCAGGTCGAATACGGTCGTCTGTTCCAGCCGTGCATCATCACGGAAGAACTCCAACGCCGCATCGACCATCGCCTGCATCTCGTCGACGTCCTTGAACAACTTGGCCTGCAGCTGGGCATCGTCGACGAACTCGGCGCGCAAGCGCATGCGCGTCAGCGGTGCACGCAAGTCATGGGAAATGGCCGCGAGCATCTGGGTGCGGTCGTTGAGAAAATGCTTGAGCTGCGCCTGGGTGGCATTGAACGCGAGAATGGCCTGGCGCAGGTCGTGCGGGCCGACCACCGGAATGGGCGGGGCGTTGAAGTCCTTGCCAAAACGCCGCGCACCTTCGGCAAAGCGTTCCAGCGGCTTGGCCAGGTAACGCGTGGCCAGCAGCGCGACGGCAAGGCTGGAAACCAGCATCAGGCCGAGGATGATCAGGTTGCGCGGCAGTTCATCCAGGCCCCAGCTACGGCTGGTGGCACGGAACAGCACCCAGGACTTGTCGCTCAGCTCGATCATCAGCGCATAGCCACGTTCAGGTGCGTACTCCGGCATGTCGGACGGTTCGAAAGCCTCCACCCTGGCATCCGGGCGCTTTAGCAGTGCGCGCAGGATAGGCGTGCCCTCGCTGAACTCGGCATCGACCAGCACTGGCACGCCCGCTTCGTCATGGCGGCGCAGCCAGCGCACGGAATATGAGCCGTCGCCCGCCGCACTGGCGATGTTGGCACGCTGCGCCATGGGCGCGGCATCGAGGATGCGGGTGACCGCTGCAACCTTCTCGATCACCCCGCTCTCCAGCAGCGGTGGCTGCGCCCAGACGCTCAGCAACAGGCTGAACAGCCCCTTGAGCAGCAGCAGGAACAGCATCGCCGTCAGGGTGGTCAGTGCGATCCAGCGGGCAATGGTGATCCTGGGCCGTGGCAGGGCCTGGCGAACCCTGGCCAGCAGCTTCATCGCTTCGCGACCGTGGGCGTGAACAGGTAACCGGCGTTGCGCAGGGTACGGATCAAGGGCTCGTTGCCGTTGTCGGTTTCAAGCTTGCGGCGCAGCCGGCTCACCTGGACGTCGATGCTGCGGTCATAGGCGTCGTAGGCATCGCCACGGGCCATGTCCAGCAACTGCTGGCGGCTGAGCACCCGCCGCGGATGCTCGGCGAACACCAGCAGCAACTCGAACTCACCGTTGGACAAGGGGATCATGACGTTGTCCGGCGAACGCAGCTCGCGCCGCACCACATCCAGCCGCCAGCCGGCAAACTCCAGGGCCGCGCAGGCATGGCCCGCCGTGCCACCGGCCGCTTCACCGGCACGGCGCAGCACTGCCCTCACCCGGGCCAGCAGTTCACGGGCGGCGAACGGTTTGGTCAGGTAGTCGTCTGCCCCCAGCTCCAGGCCAACCACCCGGTCACTCAGCTCGCCCATGGCGGTGAGCATGATCACTGCCACCTTGTGCTCGGCCAGCAAGCGCTGGCACAACACCAGGCCACTGTCGCCAGGCAGCATCACATCCAGAATGACCAGGTCCGGCACCCGCCGCTCAACGGCCTGCCACAGCGCCTTGCCATCCCTGGCCACATCAACCTCGTAGCCATGCTGGCAGAGAAACTTCTGCAGCAGGTCGAGCACCTCGACATCATCGTCGACTATCAGCAAATGGCTCACAAAAAAGCACCGCAAAACAAGGTTACCAAGCCGTACTTTAAGGCCATCCCCACGCAGCCGTCATATATTTCAACCCGGAAACAAAGTGTCGACGCCGAGACAATCCGGACATCCCCGGGCAAAGAAAACTGCGCAGCATCGCCGCCAGTTCTTGCCAGGAATGTATCTATGTCCCGTTCATCATCCGCCTCCCGCTCAGCGCGCTCAGCCGCGCTGGCCTTGTCGCTGCTTGCGGCGGGAGGCTGCAGCCAACGTGCACCGGCCACGGCTGCCTGCGGCAATGTCGCCTATCAGGTCAGTGACCCGGCCGAGCCCGCCAACCGCGCCGTTTTCGCCTTCAACCGCACGGTCGATGACTATCTGCTGGCCCCCGTCGCCCGGGGCTACACCGCGCTGCCCGGTTTTGCCCAACAGGGCATGCACAACTTTGCCAGCAACTTCGGTGAGCCCAAGGTGTTCGTCAACGACCTGCTGCAGGGCAATGGCGAACGGGCGATGACCAGCCTCAGCCGCTTCATCTTCAACACCACCCTGGGTGTGGCGGGGCTGGTCGACGTGTCTGGCAAGATGGGGCTGAGCCAGCATCGCTCGGACTTTGGCCAGACCTTCGGGGTGTGGAACATCGCCGCTGGCCCCATCGTCGAGCTGCCGCTGCTGGGCACCCACAACCTGCGCGATGCCAGCGGCACGGTGCTGGGCCTGGCACTGGACCCGTTTGGCGGCAACAGCGATACCGTAGAAACCATGAGCAACGTAGCCACGGCCGGCGGCATCGTCGATGCACGGGCCGAAGCACTGCCATTGACCGACCTGCTGCGCACCTGGCCTGACTACTACCTTGCGCTGCGTGACTACACCGCGCAGCGGCGCAGCAACCGGGTGGCAGAAGGCAAGGCCGGCGAGCCGGGGGCGTGGCCAGTGGATTGTGCAGGGGGTGCCCGTGAAGAATGATGCCCAAGCCGCCATGCTGCTGTTCAGGCGCCTGGAAGGCGCTGCCCGGCAACCGCTGTTGCTGCATGAACTGGAGGCCCGGGTTTCTGCCGATGGCCGGAGCCTGGTGCTGAGCCGCTATCGCGAACGCTTTACCGCCGAAGGCAAGCCCTACCGGCACGAGGCTCACCGCAGCGTACCGATTGCAGCATTGCTGCGCTGGGTGGCGCGGCAGGGTCAATCGTTTTGAAAGGGACCGGCTTCTTGCACCCAGCGCGGGCCCTTGTAGGAGCGGCCTTGTGTCGCGAAAGGGCTGCGAAGCAGCCCCAGCAATTTGTGCATCTGCGCTGAAACTCTGGGGCTGCTTCGCAGCCCTTTCGCGACACAAGGCCGCTCCTACAAGGGATCGTGCATGTTCCTCTGACGGATGTCCGAAACGCGACAGTGGCTGCCTGTTCGGCGTGAGACAGGCAAACCGGGCACTGGCTACCCTTCTTCGGCAAATGCCTTGTTCCCTTTCGCCAGAAGAAGATCGCCCATGACGACCTCCACCGCCTCCATGGCCGCCACCACGCCTGCCGACCAACCCCAGGGCTTTCTGGTCCGCATCGTCGGCGCTGCCGCATTCGCCCACCTGCTCAACGACCTGATCCAGGCCGTGCTGCCATCCATCTACCCGATGCTCAAGAGCGATTTCGCGCTGAGCTTTGCCCAGATCGGCTGGATCGCCCTGATCTACCAGGTGACCGCGTCCCTGCTGCAACCCTGGGTCGGCCTGTACACCGACAAGCACCCGCAACCCTACCTGCTGCCGGCTGGCATGCTGGTGACGCTGGTGGGCATCGCCCTGCTCGCCTTCGCCAGCAGCTATGAAATGCTGCTGGTGGCCGCCGCGGTGGTCGGCGTGGGTTCGGCGACCTTCCACCCCGAAGCCTCGCGAGTGGCCAGGATGGCCTCCGGTGGGCGCTTCGGCACCGCGCAATCGACCTTCCAGGTCGGTGGCAACACCGGCTCGGCCCTCGGCCCGTTGCTGACCGCTGCCATCGTCATTCCGCACGGCCAGCCGGCCATTGCCTGGTTCATGCTGGCGGCCGCGCTGGCGGTATTCGTGCTGCTGCGGGTGACCGGCTGGACCGTGCGCCACGGCCAGACCCGGCTCAAGTCCTTCGCCGGCCAGCAGGCCCCCGGCCTGTCGCGTGGTGCCATGTGGCGTGCGGTGGCGGTTATCGCCGTGCTGATGTTCGCCAAGTTCGTCTACATCGCCTCGTTCACCAACTACTTCACTTTCTACCTGATCGAGCATTTCGGCCTGAGCGTGCAGCACAGCCAGCTGTACCTGTTCGTGTTCCTCGCGGCTGTGGCCCTGGGTACCTTCGCCGGTGGCCCGGTGGGTGACCGTATCGGGCGCAAGGCGGTGATCTGGGTCTCGTTCCTCGGCGTGGCGCCCTTCGCCCTCGCCCTGCCCTACGCCAACCTGGCCTGGACGGCGGTACTGGCGGTGGCCATCGGCCTGGTGATGTCCTCGGCCTTCGCCGCCCTTGTGGTGTACGCCCAGGAGGCCGTGCCGGGCCGGGTCGGCATGGTGTCGGGGGTGATGTTCGGGTTGATGTTCGGTATCAGCGGCATCGGCGCCGCCGGGCTCGGCGAACTGGCCGACCGGCATGGCATCGAGTGGGTGTACCAGGTCATCTCGTTCCTGCCGCTGCTGGGGTTGGCCACCGCGCTGCTGCCGGCAACCCGCTCGCAAGCCCGCCCCAGCCGCTGCTGTTAAAGTGGGCGCGCCAGACTGCCCGTACAAGAGGTCGAAATGCTGAAGCCGCAGCACGAATTGCTGGTGGAGGTGGATGAGTGGAGCTGGGAGGTGGGCAGCCGTGCGACGGACTACCCGA
This sequence comes from Pseudomonas sp. UYEF17, assembly GCF_040546125.1. NCBI lineage: Bacteria > Pseudomonadati > Pseudomonadota > Gammaproteobacteria > Pseudomonadales > Pseudomonadaceae > Pseudomonas > Pseudomonas sp. UYEF17. The sequence goes on along the minus strand of NZ_JBEPNE010000006.1, from coordinate 107,997 downwards.
CCGACTGGTTCATCGAGCCCCACAGCCATGCCAAGCACCAACTGATCTATGCCATCAAAGGCCTGATGATCGTCGAGTCCGGTAACGAACGCTGGACCGTGCCACCCAGCCGCGGCGTATGGATGCCCTGCGGCCAGGTGCACGCGATCCGCTGCGTGGGCGATGTGAAGATGCGCAGTGTGTTCGTGCGCACCGACGCGGCAGTGCAGTTGCCCTTGCAGAGCAAGGCTATCAGCATCTCGCCGTTGCTCAGCGAACTGATCAAGGCCTCCGTCGGCTTTACCGCGCCGTTTGCCGAAGACTCGCGTGAAGCCCGGGTGATGCGCCTGATCCTCGACGAGATCTGCGTGCTGCCGACCTTGCCGCTGAAGCTGTCGCAGCCCGGCGACAAGCGCCTGCAGGCAATCTGCGCCGCGCTGCACGAGCGGCCTGACGACAACGCCACCGTGGCCGACTGGGGCCAGCAGCTGGGGGTGGACGAAAAGACCATCCAGCGCCTGTTCCGCAAGGAAACCGGCATGACCTTCGGCCAGTGGCGCCAGCAGGCGCGGCTGATGCAGGCACTGGAGCGGATCGCCCTGGGCGAGCGGATCATCGATGTGGCGGGGACGCTGGGGTATGACAGCCCAAGTGCCTTCGCCAGCATGTTCAAGCGCCAGTTCGGTATCACGCCGAGTCAGTTCTTCAAATAGCCTGTAGGAAACGTATGATATCGCCCACGCGTTGCTGATCTCGCACAGCAACCCTGTCAAGCCGTGTACAGTACCCTCACAACAAAGCCCCAGAAGGAGCCCGGTACATGACCGTGACGCTGTCCCCCCTGCAGATCGACTGCGATTTCGACTCCGGCAACATCCAGGTGCTGGATGCCAGCAACCCGGCCCAGGTGCACCTGGCCATCCGCCCGGACACCCACAGCGGCCACTACCAGTGGTTCCACTTCAAGGTCAGCGGGTTGACGCCGGGCCAGATCCATCGCTTCAGCCTCGACAACGCCTCCGGTTCCTCCTACAAGAACGCCTGGAGCGGCTACAACGCCGTGGCCTCCTACGACCAGCAAACCTGGTTTCGCGTCCCCAGCCAGTTCGACGGCACGGCGCTGTCGTTCGAGGTAAAGGCCGAACAGCCACACATCTGGTTCGCCTACTTCGAGCCCTACCCGCGCGCGCGCCACAACCAACTGATCGAACGCGCACGGCAACTGCCGGGGGTCGAATTGCTCGCCAGTGGCCGCAGCGTACAGGGCCGCGACATTCCCCTGCTGCGCGCCGGTGATGGCGCCGCAGGCAAGCGCAAGCTGTGGCTGATTGCCCAGCAACACCCGGGCGAACACATGGCCGAATGGTTCATGGAGGGCGTGATCGACCGCCTGCAGGCCAACGACGCGGTGATCCGGCAGTTGCTGGCCAAGGCCGACCTGTACCTGATCCCCAACATGAACCCCGACGGCGCCTTCCTCGGCCACCTGCGCACCAACTTCAAGGGCAAGGACCTCAACCGTGCCTGGCAGGACGCCAGCGTCGAGCTCAGCCCCGAGGTGTTCTTCGCCCAGGCGCAGATGAAGCAATACGGCGTGGATGCGTTCATCGACGTGCATGGCGACGAGGAGATTCCCCATGTGTTCACCGCAGCCTGCGAGGGCAACCCCGGCTACACGCCGCGTCTGGCCAAGCTGGAAGAGCAGTTCCGCAGCACCCTGTGCAGCCTGACCCGCGACTTCCAGACCGTGCATGGCTACACCCGCGACGAACCGGGGCAAGCCAACACGACGCTGGCCTGCAATGCGGTGGGGATGGCGCATGACTGCCTGTCGCTGACCCTGGAAATGCCGTTCAAGGACCATGACGACGCGCCGAATGCCGTCACCGGGTGGTCGGGGGCGCGCTCGAAGGATTTGGCCGGGGCGGTGCTGGAGACATTGGCGAAGATAGTTGGCGATTTGCGCTGAGGCCCCTGGCCGACGCGCCCCCTGTAGGAGCGGCCTTGTGTCGCGAAAGGGCCGCAAAGCGGCCCCGGCGATATCTGCGGCGAAGCTGAAAATGTGGGGCCGCTGCGCGCCCCTTTCGCGACACAAGGCCGCTCCTACAACGATCGCGTCAGCCGGGAGCCATGTCAGAACTGCACATCCAGAAGCACGCTGTCGGTATAGGTCGCAGCCGGGGGTGTAGCCTGGTCGGTGTAAACCTTGGCGTTGTAGTTGAACACCTGGCTACCGGTGCCGGTCCCCGTGCCGGGGTTCACATCGGCATCGGTACTGGCCCGTCGCGCAGCCCCTGTCGAACCCCAGCGCACCGCACCGGCGCCCTTGAAAATGTCATAGGCCAGGTAGTTGTTGGCCGCCGACTTCATCCGCCGCCGCCCATTGGCCACGTTCTGCCCGTCATCCAGGCCCACGGTGTAGTTGCTGCCCTTGGTGCACGACACACTCAGGCTCTGGCTCACCGTGCCGAACCCCGCCACCACCGGCGCGCTGGCGAAATTGATGCTGGGTGTGGTGATCTGGCAGTCGTTGGTCACCGTCATGCTCACCAGCAGGGTCTTGGTACCAGTGCCCTGGTCTCGCCCTATGCAAAGCCCGCCAACACCAATCCCGTCGCAATAGTCCCAGGTCCACTCGACAGTGAGGGTTTCCTGATACAACCCGGCCGATACGTTGCTGCCTACCTGCGTGCGCATGTAGATGGGCACGTTCTTCGGTGTACCGTTGAGCAACCCGAGCAAGTCGAGGATGCCGGTGGTCCTGAATTCGAAGGCGGTGCCACGGGTAATCGGATAGGTGGTCGTGGCGTCGGCATACAGCGTGTAGGGGATTACATCCCCGGTAGGCCCTACCAGCCCGCTGGTGGTAGAGGTGACCTTGATCTTGAAGGAGTCGGTGCTACTGAGCACGCTGATCACCGAACCGTTGCATTGCAGGCCCGAGTTGGTGCTGGAAGCTGTCTGTACCGCGCCACGTACCTGGGTCGAGTTGAGCGAACCAAACGCCGCCGGCGCAGTCAGCACTGACGTGCACTTGGCCCAGGCCGAGCCCGCCCACAACAACAAGGCGCATGCCCACACACCACGCCAGCAGGCCTTCACTTGCACACCAACGGGCCGATCAAGGGGATCGAGCCTTGTGCTTCAGGCAGGTCGAACGCCACCTGGCACTGCCCGCCCCCTTCCAGCTCCACCTGCAGGCGGTTATGCGGCGCCAGGTTCTCCAGATACACCAGGCCGTCCCAACCGACCACCGCCTGGCTGCCACTTTCTGCATGGGTGACACGGCTGCCCAGCTTGAGCACCTGCTGGTCGGCGTCCACCAGTTCGACACTGGCCGCCAGCACGCGCCTGAGCGGGAACTCCAGCAGGTAGCCACTGCCCCGGCGCACCGCCACCCGCTGCTCCACTTCCGGCGCGAGGATGTCTGGTGGCAAGTCCATGGGGTCGATCTCGTACTTGCCGCGGTAGTAACCGCTGCTGTACGGCACCAGCAGGTGGCCATCGGCATCGGTGCGGCCGACTTCCTGGTTTTCATAGCGCACCGGCACATCGGCGTAACCACCGGTGCTGACCACCACGAAGGCATCGTCGATGCGGTTGGCAGCGAACAGCCCGGCATCCATCCACACGAGCGAGCCACTGGCGTCGGCCCAGCGGGTCATCTCGCCACTGCTGCCATACACACCGGCCTGCAACTGCACCGACTGCAGGCGCCAGGTGACATCGGCCTGGCGGTAGGCATCGCGCTCGCTACCGGCGGCGTAGCCCAGGTTGTAACCGACACCACCACCCACCGGCGTCGCGCGGCTGTAGTTGACCCGCTGCAGGCTTTCGCCTTGCTGGCTGCGCTCCATGCCCAGGGCCAGGGTGCCACGCAGGTCGAACGGGATCACCAGTTGCGCCTGCACCGCCCACTGGCTGTCCCCCACTTCACGGTTGGCCGACAGATACACGCTGCTGTTGCCCCACAGCGGCCTGCTGTAGCTCAGGTTGATCAACCGGGTACGTGTGCCGTCGCCAGCGCGCACATCGAAATAGCCGGCGCCGATGTTGCCGTATTCGTTCAGGTTCAGGCTCAACGTGACCTGTTCGCTGCGCTGGCTCAGCTGTATGTCCCGGCTGTCGACCCGGGTCAGGTCGGCATAGTCGCCATGGCGTTGCAGGCGCTGGTAGCTGAAGCCGATGCGCTGGCTGTTGTACTGGTAACCGAGGGCGACCTGGTGGCCCTTGTCGCCGTCGAACCGGCTCTGCGCCAGGGCCGCGTTGAGCACGCCGAGGTTGCCCAGCCGCATGTTGCTGCCCAGGCCCCCCAGCATCAGCGATTCGGCGCTTTCGGCATGGGTCTCCAGGGTGAAGATGTCGCTGACCCCGTAGCGCAGGCTGGCCGAAGCAACCCCGGGCCCGTAGGCAAAATCGCGCACCCCGTAGTCACGGCGCAGGCTGCCGGCTGCCACCGAATAGTCGCTCAGGCCCTGCTGCAGCAGGCTGCTGGTGACGTAGAACGGCAAGGTGGTCGACACCTGCCGGCCAAGGGCATCGGTGGTAACCACTACCGCCTCCCCGGCGCCGTTGATGAACGGCACGTTGGTCAACGTGTAGGGGCCCGGCTGCAATTCGCTGGTGCTGGACTTGTAGCCATTGATGAACAGGTCCAGCGAGGTCGGTACCACCGCTTCACCGGAGAACGCCGGCAGCGGATAGGTGACCAGGTCGGGGCGCGCAGCGAAATCGCGCGACAACTGCAGGCCACCGACCCGCACCGAGCTGGTCCAGGGCAAGGCCCCGGTTATCAGGTCACCGGCTTCGTAGGTCAGCAGGCGCTGCTCGTCGGTGAAGCGCCAGGTGGTGTCGTAGCGCAAGAAGCCCTGGCGCGTGTCGTCGGTCGGCGCACCATTGAACGACTGGCGCCATTGCCCGGTGCTGGAGAACGTACCCCAGCTGTCGAACAGACGCAGTTCGTTCCAGGCCGCCAGGTAGCTGCCGCCGTCATCGGTGTCGTTCAGGTACAGGTCGTAGTTGAACAAGGCGCCGAAACTGCTGCGCGCATCGCTGGCCGGGTACAGGTTGCGGTCGCCCAGCTGCTGGTCGGGCAGCCAGGCCGGCGGCACTTGCAGCAGCAGGCGCTGGTTCTGGCTGTCGTAGTCGGCGTGCAGCCCGGCGATGGCCTCCAGGGCCACCTCGCCCTGCGGGTTGCCTGGCAGGGAGACGCCGGCCGCCCGCAACACCTCGCTGTCCAGGTACAACTGCCCGGCGCGCTGCTGCACCGGCACCAGTTCAGCCCTGGGCATCTGGTTCACCAGCAGCTCGAGGTACAACGTGGCATCGGCGATCGCGGACAGCTCCGTGGGTGGTGGCGGCAGGTCGTCGGCCAGCACCAGGCCAGGGCCGACCAGGGCCAGCCCCAGGCACCAGCGGTGCGTCCTCGCTGTCAGCCACCTCACACACGGTTTCCAACCATTGCCGGGTCCTCCCTGGCCCCTGCGCGGCATTCAGGCGCAGGTTCATTGGCTTTGGCGGATGGCGTCCGCGCTGCTCTGGCCGTTTACCCTCCCCTTCAGCACACTGCCGGCACTTGGTGCCAGCGGTGCCGGCCAGCGCATGCTGGCCCCCGGCAGCACATAACCCAGCAGGCCATCGGCCAGTGGCATGCTCTGGCTGCCCTGCTGCACCACCACATCGGTCAGCCGCGCATGCACCGCGCCGGTGTTGCGCAGCTCCACGTACGGCTTGCCCTGCACGGTCACCGCACGCCAGCTGAGTTGCGGCTTGCCGACGCCCTCGGCATTGCGCTTGCCAGCGGGATCGGCCTTGCCCCACAGGCCTTCGCCGTAGACGAACAGGGGTACCGAGTAGCGCATCTGCAGGCGGATCGCCGCGGTGGTGCCGGGCTCGGCCTTGTCGACGGGGATGGCGGGCGGAATTTCGTCGATGATGATGCGGTAGGCCTGCTCCTGGCCGACTGGCGAGGGGCCGGTGCGGGTCAGGCGGATCAGTTGCTTCTGCCCGGGGGCGATGTTGGCCACCGGCGGGCTGCCAATGATCTCGCGCTGCGCCTGGTACTGTTCCTGGTAGTCACCCTGGCGCCAGGCGAACACCCGCACCTGCAGGTTGGCCGGTGCCGTGCCGCGGTTTTCCAGCCACAGTGCGCCGGCCTTCTGGTCAGCCTCCAGCACCGGGTCGATCGGCCAGATCAGCACCGAGGTGGCCGCCCCGGCCGGCAGGCTCGCCAGCCACAATGCTCCGATCAATCCACGCGCCCACTTCGCGCCTGCCCCCATGAAGCTCTCCTTGAATACCGGTCGTTGGTGCCGGTGAACTCACCAGGTCACCGTCACTTGCACCACATCGGTGTAGGTCCCCGCCGGCTGCGTGCCGGTCAGCTGAACCCGCCCGTACACCGGCAGCTTGATCGCCGTCGGGTCGGTGTAGCTCACGGCCACGCTCTGGCCGATCCCCAGGCTCTGGCTGTAGGCCGCGTCCCGGTACAACTGGTAGGCCAGTACCTGCGTGCCGCCCGTACGCTTGAGGTTGCGTGTGCCACTGGCACTGTTCTGCCCGCCATCCACGCTCATGCTCAAGGCCACCCCCGGGGTGCACTGGAAGGTCACCGTGCTGCCGCCCAACGAGGTGCCGATGACTCCGCTGGCCAGCGCCGATTGCGAACCGTAGTCGAGCGTCCCGAAGCTGCTCACACCGCCCACCACCAGGCACCCGGCAACGATCTGCGCCGTCACCTGGAAGCTGCTGGTGGTCGCCGCATCCAGAGGCGCGGCCAGCAGCACGCCGAGGCCGCTCAGGCCGCCAGCCAGCCAGCTGCGCATGGTTCAGAACGACAGCTCGACGGACACTGTGTCGGTGTACACCCCCGCCGGCAGGCCGGCCTTGCCGAGTGCCTGGCCATACAGGTTGACGGTCTGGGCCGTACCGCTGCTGATCGGCAAGGTGATGGTGCCGTTGATGGCCAACACCTGCGTGCGGCCGGAATCGGTGTAGAAGTCGTACGGCACGAAGTTGCCGGCGCCATCCGCCAGCGCACGGCTGCCCCCGGTCGACTGGCCATCGTGGGAACCTGCACCCACGCGGATCACGGGTACCGTGCCGGCCGAACAGAGAATGCTGATCGCCCCTCCTCCGCCGCCGATCACCTGGGCGTCTGCGCTGGTGAACAGGGCATCGCGAGTACCGAAGTCCAGGGCACCGAAGTTCACCCCCGAAGTGCCCGAGCTGCCATTGACCTGGCACGCCGCGGTCAAGGTCAGCTTCGAGTCGATGGTCCCGGTCGTGGCGGCCTGCGCCTGGGAAGCCAGCATCAGCCCCAGGCCGGCAAGGATGCAGCGTGAAAGGTTCGTTCGCATCGAAGTCTCCTTGTGTCGTTACCAGTCCAGGGTCACCCTCAGGGTGTCACGGTAAAGCCCGGCCGGCAGCGCGCGCGGTTGCGCCACTACCACACCGTAGATGGGGATCGGTATCTGCCGGGTACTGCTGATGGTGAAGGCACGCGCCTGGCCGATGCCGTAGCGGCTGTTACCGCCTGGGTCGATCGCCAGTTGATAGGGGATCAGCTCGCGGCCGTTGCTCAGGCGCCGTATGCCGTCGCTGCCATTCAGGCCGCCGTTGATGCGCACGTTGAACGCCCGCACCTCGGGCGTGCAACTGATCTGCAGGCTGCCTTCGCCGCTCACATCATCAACCCGGCTGCGCAGCGGCTGGTCCCAGTTCGGTCCGCGCTCGCCGAAGTCCATCAGGCCGGGGTTACCCACCGTTGCCGGTTGCGTCTCGTTGCTGCTGATCTGGCAAGCGGTGCTGATCACCAGCCGCGCCTGGATGAAACCGGTGCTGGTGCCATGCGCGGCACCACCGGGCACCAGCAGCGGGCCCAGGGAAAGCAGCAGGATCGAGGTACGGTTCATGGCATCGCGTCCTTGTGCATGGCGGCATCCCTACCAGCTGACGGTGACTTTGAGCAGGTCGGCGTACAAGCCTGCAGGCGGTACCCAGGCCAGCTTGTCGATCCGAGCAAACAACGGCAGCTCGACCGAACCGCTGTCCGGCACCCGCGCCGAAAGCGCCACATTCACCGCCAGCGGTTCGCGCCAGGCAGCGTCGCGGTAAAGGCGATACGGGATGGGCCGGGCCGTGGCATCGTCACTGGCCAGGAAGCGCAAATCGCCGACGCCGCCATGCTGACCACCGTCGACGCGGACCTGATAGGGGGTGTGGGGATTGCATTCCAGGCGTGGCGGGCGCTGGCTCAACAGCGCGCCGGTGAGCGGCGCGCCAGGGCCATCCAGCCGTGCAGCAGCGCCCAGGTCGATGCGCCCCAGCGCCTGAGCCCCGGCATCGCGGGGCTGGTTGACCAGCATGCAGCCGCGCTGCACCAGCACCCGCACCTCCACCAGGAAGTCCGCCGCCATGGCGCTGCTGCTCAACATAAGGCCCAACAGGGCGGCCAGGTAGCGCTCCGTCACCTAATTATCCTTGTCGATGTCTGCTGACCTGAGCGTAGCAGCGGAGTGGCATCACGCTGCTGGCATCGAGCCATTTTTTTGTATTAGCCAAAAAGCGCTACCACCTGAAAAAAAAGCCGCACGACACAGAACGCATCGCCGACATTCTCCTCAAATGGCCAAAGGCCGTTATCTGGGCCGATATTCTGTTAGGGTGTATCCCCTTCATCCTGCCTAGACTCATGCGGCATGCATGGAAGGACACGACAGGAGCGTTTTCATAGATGATTGCAGACAGCACGCTCACCCAAGCCCTCGAGCGCTGCGCCCAGGAGCCGATCCAGCTGCCTGGCAGCATCCAGCCCCACGGTTTCCTGCTGGTGCTGGACGAAACCGACATGCGGGTACTCCAGGCCAGTGAAAATGTCGAACACTGGCTGGGCATACCGGCCAGTGAACTGATAGGTCGCGAGTTCGCCGAACTGGTCAGCGGTGCCTTCGACCTGCGCCTGCACCTGGCGCGCCTGCCGCAGGACGAGGTCTTTCCGTTCCACATCAGCGATGTGCACCTGCGCCAGGACGCGCCTTGCCGCGGCAACCTGCACCTGCTGGTCCATCGTCACGACCAGGTGCTGATCGCCGAATTCGAACCCCCTCGTCTGCCGGCGGACCTTGCCGGGCAAGGCGACTACTACCCGCTGGTGCGCAGCTTCGTAGGCCGCCTGCACCAGGCCGGCAGCCTCGAGGAACTGCTGCAGCAAACCGTGCTGCAGCTCAAGCGCATCACCGGCTTTGGCAGGGTCAAGGCCTATCGCTTCGATGCCGAAGGCAACGGCCAGGTGCTGGCCGAGGTTGCCGACCCGGGGTACCCGAGCTACCTGGGCCTGTGTTTCCCCGCTTCGGACATACCGCGCCAGGCGCGCGAGCTGTACCGAATCAACCGCATCCGCGTGATCGAGGACGCCAACTACCAGGCCTCGCCGTTGCTGCCCGCTGCCAACCCGCGCACCGGCAAGCCGCTGGACCTGAGCTTTGCCGCGCTGCGCAGCGTGTCGCCAGTGCACCTGCAGTACATGCGCAACATGGGTACCCTGGCATCGATGTCGCTATCGATCGTGGTCGACGGGCAACTCTGGGGGCTGGTGTCCTGTCATCACGAACAGCCGCGCCCGGTGGACCTGCGCACCCGTACCGCCTGCGAACTGCTGGCCAGTGTGCTGTCGCTGCAGATCGAGTCGCGCGAGTCCCACGCCAACACTCGCCAGTTGCTGGAGCTGCGCCAACACATCGTGCGCATGATCTCGTCCATGGCCGACCATGACAGTGTCGGCGACGGCCTGCGCGACTTGCCGGAAGTACTGCTGACCTTCGCCGGCGCCCAAGGTGCCGCGGTCATATCCGCCGAACGTTGCGACCTGATCGGCAAGACCCCTCCGGCCGCGCAGGTAAACGCCCTGGTGCACTGGCTCTCCCAGCGTGGCGAAGAGAGCGTGTTCCACAGCGACAACCTGCGCCGCGACATCGATGAACTGCCCGAGCTCGCGGCCCATGCAGGCGGTGTGCTGGCAGTGGCCATTTCGCAGATCCACTCGCACTACCTGCTGTGGTTCCGCCCCGAGCAGGTGCGCACGGTGAACTGGGCCGGGCAGCCGAACAAACAGGTCGGGCCGCAGGGCAACCTCGACCCGCGGCACAGTTTCGAAAGCTGGCAGGAAAAACTGCGCGGCTACTGCGAACCCTGGCACCCACTGGTCATCGAAGGCGTGCAGGAGCTGCGCACGGCAGTGCTCGGCATTGTCCTGCGCAAGGCCGAGGAACTGGCGCAGCTGGCTGGGGAGCTGCGCCGATCGAACAAGGAGCTCGAAGCGTTTTCCTACAGCGTGTCCCATGACCTGCGCGCGCCCCTGCGCCATATTGCCGGCTACTCCGAACTGCTCGGCGAAATCGAGGGCCAGGGCCTCAGCGAGCGCGGCAGGCGCTTTCTGCAACACATCGAGGAAGCCGCGCATTTTGCCGGAAGCCTGGTCGACAACCTGCTCAACTTCTCGCAAATGGGCCGCTCTGCCCTGCGCCTGTCCGAGGTCGACCTCAACGCCCTGGTCGAGGCCATTCGCAGCGAACTGGCGCCCGACTACCAAAACCGCGAAATTGTCTGGGACATTGCCCAGTTGCCCAAGGTGGTCGGTGACCCGGCGTTCATCAACATGGCCTTGCACAACCTGCTGGCCAACGCCATCAAATACACACGTGGGCGCACCCCGGCGCGCATCGGCATCAGTGCCGTGCAACACCCGGGCGAAACCGAGATCTGCATTCGCGACAACGGCGTGGGCTTCGACATGGCCTACGCCAACAAACTGTTCGGCGTGTTCCAGCGCCTGCACCGCATGGAAGACTTCGAAGGCACCGGGATCGGCCTGGCCAGCGTGCGTCGCATCATCGAACGCCACGACGGCCGGGTCTGGGCCCATGGCAAGGTTGGCCAGGGTGCAACCTTCCACTTCACCCTCCCGCGCTACCCCGCGACTACCTGAGGCACCGCTACCATCATGCTCAAACCCATCCTGCTGGTCGAAGACAACCCACGGGACCTGGAGCTGACGCTCCTGGCGCTGGAGCGCAGCCAGTTGGCCAACGAGGTCATCGTGCTGCGTGACGGTGCCGAAGCACTCGACTACCTGCTACGGCGCAATGCCTATGCCCAACGTGACGATGGCAACCCCGCCGTGTTACTGCTGGACCTGAAACTGCCAAAGGTCGACGGCCTGGAGGTGCTGAAGGAAGTACGCGCCACCGCCGAACTGCGCAGCATCCCGACGGTGATGCTGACGTCCTCGCGCGAGGAGCCCGACCTGCTGCGCGCCTACGAGCTGGGGGTGAACGCGTACGTGGTCAAGCCGGTGGAGTTCAAGGAATTCGTCGCCGCCATTTCCGACCTGGGGGTGTTCTGGGCGGTACTCAACGAACCGCCACCCGGCTCGCTGCGCCTGAACCGGCGTGGCAGCATCTGAGGTGCCCGCGACGATGCAGCCAACGCCGCTGAAACTGCTGATAGTCGAAGACAACTCGATGGACGCCGAACTGACCCTGATGCGCCTGGAGCGCAGCGGGCTGCAGGTGCAGGCGCAACTGGTGTTCGACCATGCCGGTGTCGAGCAAGCCCTGAGCGAGGCCCGCTACGACCTGATCCTGTGCGACTGCGTGCTGCCGGGCTCGTCCGGCACCGAAGTGCTGGCCATCGCCCAGCGCCTGGCACCGGACATTCCGTTCATCTTCCTGTCTGGCATCTATGGCGAAGAACATGCGGTGGAAATGATCCGCCTGGGCGCCACCGACTATGTACTCAAGAAGAACCTGCCGCTGCTGCCCAAGGCCGTACGCCGGGCCCTGACCGAAGTGCAGGAGCGCCAGCGCCGGCGCCGCGCCGAAGAAGCCCTGGCCGACGTCGAGGCACGTGCACGCATTGCCATCGACGCTGCCGGCATGGGCACCTGGGACATGCGCCCGCAAGAAGGCCTGTTGTTGTGGGATGACCGCTGCAAGACCCTGTTCGGCCTGCCCGCCGATACCGAAATGAGCCTCGAAGTGTTTTACGCCGGCATCTACCCCGACGACCTGCCGCAGGTGCGCGAGGCGGTGGAGCACGCCATGTGCCCGGAAAGTGGCGGCCTGTATCGGGTCGAATTCCGCATCGCCCAACCCGCTGGCCTGGAACCGCGCTGGCTGCTCAGCAGTGGCCAGAGCCAGTTCGTCGACGGAAAGTGCATGCGTTTTTCCGGGGTGCTGCAGGACATCCATGCCCAGCGCCTGGCCAACCAGGCACTGCGCCAGCTCAACGAGATGCTGGGTGAAAGGGTCGAGCGCCGCACCCGCGAACGCGACCGTGCCTGGGAGCTGTCGCAGGACTTGCTGGCCGTGCTCAACAAGGACCTGACCCCAGTCGCGCTGAACCCCGCCTGGGAAGCCAGCCTGGGCTTGTCCCGCGAACGCCTGAGCCAGTCGTCCTTGCTGCACCTGTTGCCCGAGCCCGACCAGGAGCTGCTGCTCACCGAACTGGCCGCCCTCGCCCATGGCCGCACCAGCGCCCGTTTTGTCGGGCGTATCCTGGATGCCGGTGGCCAGCAACGCTGGTTGTCGTGGGTGGTGGTGCCGGAAGACACCCTGCTGTACGTGGTGGCGCGCGACATCACCAGCGAGCGCGAAGCCGCCCTGGGCCTGGCCGAAGCCAACGCCCGCCTGCGCGAGCAGATCGCCGAACGCGAACGTATCGAGGCCGCGCTGCAGCAGATGCAGCGGCTTGAAGCGGTCGGCCAGCTGACCGCCGGTGTGGCTCACGACTTCAACAACCTGCTGACGGTAATCCTCACCGGTGCCAGCTTCCTCGAGCGCGACCTGGCCAAAGCCGACGTTGAAAAAGCCCGTGCGCGGCTCACGCACATCCGCGAAGCCGGCGAGCGCGGTGCCAAGCTGACCTCGCAGTTGCTGGCTTTCTCCCGCCGCCAGCGCCTGGAACCGGTGGCGCTGAACCTCAACCGCACCCTGGCCGGCCTGGAAGAGTTGCTGCGCCGCACGTTGGGCGGCAATGTCTCGGTGCGCCTGGACCTGGAACCAACCCTGTGGCAGGCGCTGACCGACCCGACCCAGACCGAAATGATCATTCTCAACCTGGCGATCAATGCCCGCGATGCCATGCCCGACGGCGGCCAACTGACGCTGTCGACCCGCAACACCCGGATCGACGCCCGCCCGCAGCGCCCGGAAGACCCGGACCCTGGCGAGTACGTGATGCTGAGCATCCGCGATACCGGCTGCGGCATGAGTGAAGAGGTGCTGGCCAAGGTGTTCGAGCCGTTCTTCACCACCAAGGATATCGGCAAGGGCTCTGGCCTGGGCCTGGCCCAGGTATTCGGCTTCGCCAAACAGTCCGGGGGTGGCGTGCGCATCGACACCACACCTGGGCGTGGTACGCAGGTGGCCGTGTATCTGCCGGCAGTCAAGGGTGAAGCCGTCAACGAACCGGTGCCGTCGCTGTTCAGCCACTCGATAAGCGAAAGCGGCCGCAATCGCACCGTGCTGCTGGTGGATGACGACCATCTGGTACGCGACATGCTCGGTGATGTGTTGCGCCAGTACGGCTACCAGGTGCGCCAGGCGCACAGTGGCGAACAGGCCTTGGCCTTGCTGGATGAGCAGATCGACCTGCTACTGAGCGATTTCGCCATGCCCGAGTTCAACGGTGCGCAACTGGCACTGGCGGCACGCGAGCGGTACCCGCAACTGCCGGTGGTACTGCTTACCGGTTATGCAGAATTGCAGGGGCTGGAGTTGCCGGGCAGCCTGGTGATCCAGAAGCCGGTACAGGCCGATGAACTGGCCCGCTTGCTGAACGAGATGCTTGGAACTGCCAGGTGACCGAACAACCCGCGACAAAACCTGCGGAAACGACAAAGCCCAGCGCTTGTCTTTCCAAGCACCGGACCGAGATACGTTTGAAGCAAGAAAATGGCAGGGGCGGCTGGATTCGAACCAACGCATGGCAGGATCAAAACCTGCTGCCTTACCGCTTGGCGACGCCCCTGTATCGGATGCAGCGTTTGCTGCTCTGACAATTCCAACTGAGTGACAACTGGGTTGTTGTCTTGGAATGCGCGGCACTTTAACAACAAACTTTCGGTCTGTGAACCCCCTGATGAAAAAAAATTACCAAAAAACAGCGAGTTAGTCATTTTCGGGGTTGGCGCGGCGACCATCCGTCGTTTTCCGCCCGCTTGGCTTCAACACAATCGCTTTCCTCCCTTCCAATCAGATGAGCCATCTGCATTGACCAAGGAGGACCCCATGCCTGTCTCCCACGACCTTTACCAGGACTTGCACTACCCGCGCGAAATCGTCCAGCAACGCCGTCAGCAGGACAAGGCACTGGACCGGCTGCTGGACGAGTACATGGACATCGACAACCAGGTGCTGGCCGCCGAGTCGATCTCGGCGGGCAACTTCGAGGATGAAGACCTGCGCCGCCTGAAAGAACGTCGGCTGGCAGTGAAGTACATGATCGAGCGCCAACTGGAGCACAAGGCCTGAGCTAACCCTGCAACATGGCCAGGGTCAGGGCGTCCTGATCACCGCCGTAAAATTGCACCAGCGCCAGCTGGAACAGCGGGTTGTCGGGCGCCGCCCGGGTGAACAGGGTCAGGCACGAGCGCAGCTTGAGGTGGTCGGGGCTGCCGAGCATTTCACGGGCGCTCTTGTCGCTGTGCTGCAACAGTGCAGTCACGCAGGCCTCCAGGCGTGGGCCAAGCAGCGGATGAGCCAGGTAGGCACGGGCCTCGTCGATACCGGCCAGCGCATAGCGTTCGGCCATGGCGCTGTGGCCCAGGCCATCGAGCTGCGGGAACACGTACCACATCCAGTGGCTGCGCTTGCGCCCGGCCTGCAGCTCCTGCATCACCTGGTCATACACAGGGTTCTGCGCCTCGACGAAACGCTGCAGATCATGGTCGGCGTGCATGCTCGCCCCTCCTCGCATCGGCTCCAGCCTCTACTGTACGCCTGCCATGGCAAACCTATCTCATCAGGCGATGATTGCCGCGCACTTTCTGTATTGGTCAAAATGGCCGCCCTCGGGCAAGCTGCACGCTGCCCCGCCATCGCCCAAGGAGCTTTGCTTTTGCCTGCCTGGATCCCTACCCCGCTACGCCAGCTTGGCCAACGCCTGCGCGGCGCCGCCGCCAACCAGAGCGAACTGCTCGGCTGGTTCGAGGACAAGGCGCACAGCCGCGGTTACCAGCTCAGCGACGGCCAACGCCGGGTGATCCACTGCATGGCCGAACAACTGGCGCAGCTCGAACAAGGCCAGCCGCGCAGCCTGTACCTGTACGGTTCGGTAGGCCGGGGCAAGAGCTGGCTGCTCGATGGTTTTTTCCAGGCGGTGCCGGTGCAGGCCAAGCTGCGCCTGCACTTCCATGACTTCTTCGCCCGCCTGCACCAGGGCATGCACCGCCACCGGGCGCTGGACGATGCATTGGGCGCGACCCTCGACGAGCTGGTAGGCGATTGCCAGGTGCTGTGCTTCGACGAATTCCATGTGCACGACATTGGCGATGCCATGCTGCTCACCCGGCTGTTCAATGCGTTGTTCAGCCGCGGCGTGTTCCTGCTGGTGACGTCCAACTATGCACCCGAAGGGCTGCTGCCCAACCCGCTGTACCACGAACGTTTCCTGCCGGTGATCCGCCTGATCAACAGCGCGATGGAAGTGCTGGAAGTGGGGGGCGATACCGATTTCCGCAGCCTGCCGGCCAACCGCGAACATCAGCGCTTTACCCGGGGCCACTATGTCTGGCCGGGCAATGCAGCGCAGCGCCAGGCGCTGAAGGTGCCCGAGCCGCAGCCGGTGATGCTGGAAGTGAACAAGCGCCCCCTGCGCGCGCTGGCCGTCGATGGCCGGCGGGTGGTGCTTGGCTTTGACGACCTGTGCGAAAAGGCCACGGCAGTGATCGACTACCTGGTGCTGGCCGGGCAGTACGATGAGTGGATCATCGATGGGCTGGATGATCTGTCTGAATGTTCACTGGCAGCGCAGCAGCGCTTCGTCAACCTGGTGGATGTGCTGTATGACCAGGACCGGCAGGTGCTGGTGATCGGCAAACGGCCGCTGGAAGAAAGCCTGGGCGGGCCGCTTGCCGACCTGATGCGTACGCGCAGCCGGTTGGGGCAGCTGCATCAGGTAGGGCCCTAGAACTGCATTGCCTGGGCCGGCCTCTTCGCGGGCACGCCCGCTCCCACAGGGATGTCACAGGCCTTGAGAACTGTGCAATACCTGTGGGAGCGGGCATGCCCGCGAAGAGGCCAGCAAAGTCCAAACATCAACCCGCCCTGGGCAAATCCGCCAGCACCGCCTCGATCTCCCCCAGCACCGCCGGGTCATCCAGGGTCGAAGGCGGCACATAGTCCTGCCCGTCGGCAATCTTGCGCAGCACCGCCCGCAGAATCTTCCCGGAGCGGGTCTTGGGCAGCCGCTTCACCAACCGCACCCGGTTGAAACACGCCAACGCGCCAATCTCCTCGCGCACGCTGCCCACCAGGTCCACCAGCAACTGCGCCTCGGCAATGCCCTCGCCGTCCTTGAGCACCACCAGGGCCAACGGCACCTGCCCCTTGATCTCGTCATGCACGCCAATCACCGCACACTCGGCCACTGCCGGGTGGCGTGCCACCAGGTCTTCCATCTCGCCGGTGGACAGCCGGTGCCCGGACACGTTGATCACGTCATCGGTGCGCCCCATGATGTAGACGAAGCCGTCATCGTCCAGGTAGCCACCATCGCCGGTGTGGTAATACCCCGGGTAGGTCCGCAGGTAGGCCTGCAGGTAACGCTCATGGTCGCCCCACAGCGTCTGGCTGCACCCGGGCGGCAATGGCAGGGCGATGACGATCGAGCCCTGGTGGTTGGGCCCCAGCAGGTGGCCCTCGTCATCCAGCACGCGCACGTGATAGCCCGGCACCGCCCGGTTGCTCGACCCCGGCTTCGCCGCGCTGCCTTCCAGCCCTACGCAGGGCGCGGTGACCGGCCAGCCGGTCTCGGTCTGCCACCAATGGTCGTGCACCGGCTTGCCACTGACCCGCTCCAGCCATTCGTGGGTGCTGGAATCCAGTTTCTCGCCAGCCAGGAACAACTGGCGCAGCGAGCTCAGGTCGTGCCTGCTGATCAGCTCCCCCTCGGGGTCTTCCTTGCGGATGGCGCGCATGGCCGTGGGCGCGCAGAACAATGCATTGACCTTGTATTGCTCCACCACCCGCCAGTAGGCCGAGGCGTCCGGGGTACGGATTGGCTTGCCTTCGTAGAACACCGTGGTGCAGCCGCTCATCAGCGGCCCATAGACGATCAGCGAATGGCCGACCACCCAGCCCACGTCGGATATGCCCCACCACACATCGCCGGCCTGCATGCCGTAGATATGGCGCATGGCGTAGCACAGCGCCACGGCATTGCCGCCGTTTTCCCGCACGATGCCCTTGGGTTTGCCGGTGGTGCCAGAGGTATACATGATGTAAAGCGGGTCGCCGGCATCCAGCTCCACCGGTGCCACCGGCTCGGCTTTGGCCAATGCCGCCTGCCAGTCCAGGTCGCGGCCCGGCTGCAGCTGGGCACGCGCCTGCGGGCGCTGCAGCACCAGCACGTTGCGCGGCTGGTGGCGGGCCAGTTGCAGGGCGCGATCGACCAGCGGCTTGTATTCGATTACCCGGTCGAACTCCAGCCCGCAGGAGGCCGTCAGCAGTAGCGTCGGCCGGGCATCGTCGATGCGCAAGGCCAGCTCGTTGGCGGCAAAGCCACCGAACACCACCGAGTGCACTGCGCCAATCCGCGCGCAGGCCAGCATGGCCATGGCCGCCTGCGGCACCATGGGCATGTAGATGATCACGCCATCGCCCTTGTTCACCCCCAGCTGGCGCAACAACCCGGCCAGGCTCGCCACCTCGTCGCGCAATTGGTGGTAGGTGTAGGCCTGCTGCACGCCGGTCACCGGCGAGTCGTAGATCAGCGCCAGCTGCTCGCCACGGCCCTGCTCGATCTGGTGATCGAGGGCCAGGTAGCAGCTGTTCAGGCGGCCATCGGCAAACCAGCGGTGGGTACCGTCGGCATTGTCTTGCAGCGTGAGGGCAGGCTTGCGGTGCCAGGCCAGGTGCGCGGCCTGTTCCGCCCAGAAAGCGGCAGGGTCGGAAATGGAATGGGCGTAGCTGTGCTGGTAGCTCATATCGAAAGAAACCCGGTACTTGTTGTTATTGAAGGGCGAAACTTGAGTATGGACCGCTACACCCGCGCCGCCATGGGACTAAAGTCACAACCGACCTGCAAATTTGCAGACAACGCAAAAACGCCCCATAACGGTGCAAAGCCTCTAGAATAGGCCACCCTTCAGCCACCGAGCAGCTCATGGACATCGATCAGGCCCGTACCTTTCTGGAAATCGTGCGTTGCGGCAGCCTGGTCGCCGCCGCCGAACGCCTGTTCGTGTCACAGACGGCGATCACCGCGCGGGTGCAGCGCCTGGAGCAGCAACTGGGCTGCCAGCTGTTCGTGCGCAGCCGCAACGGCGCCAGCCTGACCAGCGACGGCGAGGCATTCGTCAGTTATGCCAACCAGATGGTGCAAACCTGGGAAGCGGCGCGCCGCGACCTGCCGCTGCCCGAAGGCTGCCAGCAAGTGCTGCACGTGGGCGGAGAGGTGAGCCTGGGCAACCCGATGCTGCTCGACTGGGTCAGTGCCCTGCACCGCGAGCTGCCCAGCCATGCCATCCGCAGCGAGGTGAGCGACGGCGAATCGCTGCTGCGCAAGGTCGAGATGGGCCTGCTGGATGCCGCGCTGGTCTACCAGCCGACCTACGGCCCGGGCCTGCAGGTGGAGCAGCTGATGGAGGAAAAGCTGATCCGTGTGCGCCGGGTCGCCCAACCGGACCCGTACATCTATATCGACTGGGGCGAAGCCTTCCGTCGCCAGCACGATGCCGCCCTGCCCGACTGCGCGCGCCCGGCGCTGAGCTTCAACCTGGGCCCGCTGGCCTTGCAGTTCATACTCGACCAGGGCGGCAGTGGCTACTTCCGCACGCGGGTGGTGCAGGCCTACCTGGACAGCGGGGTGTTCGAGCGGGTACCGCAGGCGCCGGAATTCACCTACCCGACCTTCCTGGTGTACCCGCGCAAGCGCGACAGCGAAGCCCTGCAACAGGCCTTCGCCATCCTGCGCCGGCTGGTAGCCGCCGGCGCCAGCGACTGGTCACAACGCTGGGACCCGGTTATCTGAAGCCTCGGCCTTGCTGAGCAGCTGGCGCTTGAGGCCGGCGATCAGGTCGGTCTGGGTGATCACCCCCACCAACTGGTCGGCATCGAGCACCGGCAGGCAATGCAGGCCCTGTTCGCACAGCAATGGCAGCAAGCGCTCCAGCGGGTGCTGGCTGCTGACGCTGATTACCCGGCGGCTCATCACCTGCTCCATGCGCACCGCCTTGCGGCCGAACAACCCGCGCCAACTGAAGCGGCCACGCTGCATGGCCGGGCCGACCAGGTCGCTGAGGCTGACGATTCCCACCAGCTTGCCCTGCTGCAGCACCGGCAGGGTTTTCAGGTGGTGGCTGGCCAGCATTTTCCAGGCCTGCTCCAGAGTGGTGTCGGGCGTGGCGAACTGCACGTCGCGGGACATCACCGAGGCCGCGGTGATACCGCCAAGGCTGCGCTGCAGGGCGTGTTGCTCGGTGGCCAGGATGATGCGTTCCAGTTCGTCACGGGTGACGTCGACGAACTCGCCCAGTTCTTCCAGGGCCTGGTCCAGATCCTCTCCACGGATGCCGACCCGCTCGCTGGGCAGCGGGTCATGGGTGTGGTGCAGGTCCTTGCGCGGCACCGCGCCTTTCGGGTAGCGCACGCCGGTAAGGCGGTTGTAGAGGATCGCCACCGCTACCAGGATCAACGCGTTGAGCAGCACCGGCTCCAGCAGGTGGTCGCCCATGGCGGTCAGCCCCGGGTCGGCCAGCACCGCGCTCACCGCCACCCCACCACCTGGCGGGTGCAGGCAGCGCAGCAGGCACATCACCAGGATCGAGATACCCAGGGCGGCAGCGGCCACCCACAGCTCCGGGCCGAAGCCCTGGCGCATGGCCAGGCCGACCGCGCCGGCCAGGGCGTAGCTGCCCAACACCGGCCAGGGCTGGGCCAACGGGCCCGAGTGCACGGCGAACACCAGCACGGCCGAAGCCGCCAGCGGGCCGAGCAGGTGCAAGGCAATGCTGGGGCCATAGGCCATGCTGGTCAGCCAGCCGGCGAGGAACAGGCCGAGCAACGCGCCGATACCGGCACGCAACCATTCTTTGGGGGGAATATTCAGGGGCGCTGGCAACAGCCGCTGCAGACGACTTTCGGAACGCGAGGCAGACATGTAGGTAATCGGAATCTGTAGTTTTTCTGGTTAAAAAGAAAGCCCAGCCGAGGTGGCCTGGGCCTCGTATTGCGGTTGCAATAGCACAAGGGGCTCCGTCCGTGGAGAGATGGAAACCGCAGGGTTTCGTGGGGGAATTTTGCCGGGTGGGGTGAGATTGGGCTAATTCAAAAAAATGCGGCTGTACTGCAATTTTTTTGCAGTGGTGATATGGCCAGCAAATTCCTCAAGCGCGCCGCGCAACTTGTGGGAGCGGGTTCACCCGCGAAGAATGCGACACGGTGCATGGCACCGGCTTCGCCGGTGTTCGCGGGTAAACCCGCTCCCACAGGGCCCCGGCATTACCGAGCCTTGCGCGGCAAGTCGATGCTTACCCGCAAGCCGCCCAACGGGCTATCCAGCAGCGCCAGGCGCCCGCCCCAGGCCTCGACGATATCGCGCACGATGCCCAACCCCAGCCCGTGCCCGTCTACCTGCTCGTCCAGCCGCGAACCGCGCTCCAGTACCTGCTGCCGCTGGCCCTCGGGGATACCGGGGCCATCATCATCGACCCACACCTGGTAGCCCTCGGCACTCGGCGCGATACCCAGCCGCACCTCGCTGTCGGCCCACTTGCAGGCGTTGTCCAGCAGGTTGCCGAGCAGCTCCAGGAAGTCCTCGCGGTCCCAAGGCAGCAGCAGCCCGGGCGGCACATCCCTGGCCAGCAGCAGGCCCTCGCCATGGATCATGCCCAGCGTCCCCAGCAACCCCGGCAGCTCGACGTCGCAGTCGAACTGCGCGCCAGGCAGCGCATCCCCGGCCAGGCGCGCACGGTTCAGCTCACGCGCCAGGCGCTGCTGAATCTGCTCCAGCTGCTCACGCATCTGCGCGCGAACATCCGGCAGGTCCTTCAGGCGCTCGCTGGAGGCCAGGCTCAGCAGCACCGCCAGTGGCGTCTTCAGCGCATGGCCCAGGTTGCCCAGGGCATTGCGCGAGCGGCGCAGGCTGTCTTCGGTATGGCTCAGCAGGTGGTTGATCTGCCCCACCAGCGGCGCCAGTTCGCTGGGCACCTCGGCATCCAGCTGCGAGCGCTGGCCCTGCTGCAACTGGGCGATCTGCTGGCGGGCCCGCTCCAGTGGCCGCAGCGAGCGGGTCACGGTGATGCGCTGCAACACCAGCACCAGGATCAGCGCCACCAGGCCCATGCCCAGGCCGATCTGTTGCAGGCGCCGGAAACCTTCGCGTACCGGTGAATAATCCTGTGCCACGCTGATCGAGATGTCCTGGCCCAGGCGCCGGTAGTCGGCACGCAGGGCAAGCAGTTGCTGGCCTTCCGGGCCGAGTTCGTGGCTGTCGGAAAGGCCCGGCGCGGCGGGCTTGGGCATGTCCAGATCCCACAGCGAACGGGAGCGCCAGGTGCCTTTATCGAAATCGATGCGGAAGTAATAGCCGGAAAACGGCCGCTGGTAGGCGGCCGAGATACGCCGCTCATCCAGCTGCAGGCCCGAAGGCCCGCGCACCAGGGCCACCAGCAGGTTTTCGCTTTCCTTGCGCAGGCCGTTCTCCAGGTAGCGCTGCAGGCCGACCTCGAACAGCCACAGGGTCAGCTGCGCCAGCACCAGGCCGACCACCACCAGCACCGCCACCAGGCCCAGGCTCAGGCGCGCCTGGATCGACTTCACGCGGCGCTCCCGGCGTAGATGTAGCCCTGCCCGCGGCGGGTCTCGATGACGCTGCGGCCCAGCTTGCGCCGCAAGTGGTTGACGTGCACTTCCAGCACGTTGGAGTCGCGCTCGGTTTCACCGTCGTAGAGGTGCTCGGCCAGGTGGCTCTTGGACAGGATCTGCTGCGGATGCAGCATGAAGTAGCGCAGCAGGCGGAACTCGGCGGCGGTCAGCTGGATATCCACGCCGTCACGGTTCACGCACTGCCGGCTTTCGTCCAGGTGCAGGCCGGCCGCTTCCAGCGTCGGCTGGTTGGCCAGGCCACGGGCACGGCGCAACAGCGCCTGGATGCGTAGCTGCAGTTCTTCGGGGTGGAAGGGTTTGCTCAGGTAGTCATCGGCCCCGGCCTTCAGCCCTTCGATACGCTCGGCCCACGAGCCACGGGCAGTAAGGATCAACACCGGCGTGGCCAGGCCGGCGGCACGCCACTGGGCCAGCACTTCCAGGCCCGGCAGGCCCGGCAGGCCAAGGTCCAGGATGATCAAATCGTAGGGTTCGCTCTGGCCCTGGTACACCGCGTCGCGGCCATCGGCCAGCCAGTCCACGGCGTAGCCCTGGCGCTGCAGGCCGGCAGTCAGTTCATCGGCCAGCGGTACATTGTCCTCGACAAGCAACAGGCGCATTCAGTCGTCTTCCTCGTCTTTGAGCAGGGCACCGCTGCTGGCGTCGAGCTTGATCTCGCGCACCACGCCTTCAGCCGTCAGCAACTCGACTTCGTATTCGTAGCGATTGTCGTCTTCTTCCAGCTCGGCCTCCAGCAGGCGCGCCCCGGGGTGACGCCCCAGGGCGGTTTCCAGCAGATGCTCGAGCGGCAGGATGATGCCCTTCTGGCGCAGTTCCAGGGCTTCGTCCTGGTCCAGGTCGCGGGCAACGGCCAGGGAACACACGGCCAGCAGGGCCAGCGCGAGGTAGCGCGCCGGCCGCAGTAGGTGGGTCATCAGTTGTCCCGCTCGTCCTTCAGCACTTCACCGGTCTTGGCGTCCAGCGCCACGTCCCATTCGACATTCTGCGTGTCGCGCAGCTCGACCTTGTAGATGTAGCGGCCGTACTCGTCTTCAAGCTCCGAGTCGGTGACGGTGGCACCTGGGTGCTTGGCCACGGCGGCGGCTTTGAGTTCGTCCAGCGACTTGACGGTCTTGGCATTGACCAGTTTGACCACTTCGTCGGGCTGCACATCCTTGGCGATGGCGGAATGGGCGCCCAGGGCAAGGGCGGCGGCTACGGTGAACAGGGCAGTCATGTGTTTCATCGTTCTTCTCTCCTGAGAACTGTGCAAGTTGTCTACGGGGTTAAGATTAACCACCGGTCCTTAATTCAACCTGAAAACAACTGGCGCCATGATAGCGCAGCTCTCACCGGTTCATCACAGGCCGCGGCATGGGGCAAATACCTGTAGGAGCAGCCTTGTGCTGCGAATGGGCCACTAGGGCAACAGATTTTCTTCGCCAACAATGGCCTCTTCGCAGCACAAGGCTGCTCCTACAGGCCCTGTGCATGCCTTGAACCCTTTACAATGACTCGCCTGCAGCCCAAGAGATCCGCCATGAGCGCCATTCACATCAAATACCCCGCCCTCACCTTCAAGGCCGGCCAATGTGCCCTGCGGCAGGTCCGCGAGCGCGGCCTGCAGGCGGCCGATGTCGGTGTGCTGCCGGGTGCGGCTGGCGGGCCGAAGCCGCTGGGCATCCAGGGTCTGGACCTGGCGCTGTTCGGTGAGTGGCTGCCGTCGGCACCACGCCAACGTGCGCTGATCGGCGCCTCGATCGGCGCCTGGCGCTTCGCCAGTGCCTGCCTCGACGACCCGGTCGCAGGCATCCGTCGCCTGGGCGAACTGTACACCGAGCAGGATTTCGCCAAGGGCGTCACCCCGGCCGAAATCAGCCGCAGCTGCCAACACATGCTCGACAACCTGCTGCAAGGCCGCGACGGCCAACTGCTGGCCAACCCGCACTATCGCCTGAACATCCTGGTAGTGAAGAGCAATGGCCAGCTCGCCCACGACCATCGCGGCCGCCTGGGCCTCGGCCTGGGTTCGGTGATCGCCAGCAACCTGCTCGGCCGTTCGCGCCTGGCCCGGCACTTCGAGCGCATCATCCTGCACGACGGCCGCGCCACGCCGCCGCTCGACGCACTGACCGACTTCCCCTCGCGCTGCCTGCCGCTGGACCTGGCCAACCTGCGCCATGCCTTGCTCGCCTCAGGGTCCATCCCCATGGTCATGGAAGGTGTGAAAGACATCCCAGGCGCAGGTGCAGGCACCTACCGCGACGGCGGCCTGCTCGACTACCACCTCGACCTGCCCTACCGCGGCGACGACCTGGTGCTGTACCCGCACTTCACCGACAAGGTCGTACCCGGCTGGTTCGACAAGGCCCTGCCCTGGCGCAAGGGCGATGCCACCCGCCTGCAGAACGTGCTGCTGATGACACCCTCGCCGCAGTACCTGGCGGCTCTGCCCTACGGCAAGCTGCCCGACCGCAACGACTTCAAGCGTTTCATGGGCGATGCGCCTGGCCGCAAGCGCTACTGGTACAAGGCCATTGCCGAGAGCCAGCGGCTGGGCGACGAGCTGCTGGAGCTGATTGCCACCGGGCGGTTGCATGAACGCCTGCAAGCCTTGTAGCGGCCATGCTGGTAGACTGCGCGCATTCTTGATTCACATAGAGTTATGACAGCGTGGAAATCTTCAAGGAATTCACATTCGAATCGGCCCACCGCCTGCCGCACGTCCCTGCCGGGCACAAATGCGGTCGCCTGCACGGCCACTCGTTCAAGGTCGGCCTGCACCTGACCGGCCCGCTCGACCCGCACACCGGCTGGATCCGCGATTTCGCCGAGATCAAGGCGATCTTCAAGCCGATCTACGAGCAACTGGACCATAACTACCTGAACGACATCCCGGGCCTGGAAAACCCCACCAGCGAAGTGATCGCCAAGTGGATCTGGGACCAGGTCAAGCCGCTGCTGCCGGAACTGTCGAAGGTCCGCATCCACGAGACCTGCACCAGCGGCTGCGAGTACAGCGGCGACTGAACCCCGGCAAGGGCGCTGTAGCAGCGCCCTTGCGCCCCCTAGAACCTGGCCGAGGTTTCCAGCACCTGCACAGTCAGGGATCCTTCCTCACCCAGCGCCTGCGTACCCAGCCTGCGTTCGCTGCGATCAGCCAGCTTCACGACTCGGCCACTGCTGTGCCTGAGTTTCACGTTGGCCACAGTTGCCCCCACCTGCAAGGTAGCCGGGTCCAACCCGTCCAGATGCCAGAGAAAATCCGCCTCCGCACGAACCGATTGCCAGCGCTGCGCCAGGCTCATGGTCCAGCCTGTCTGTTTGCGCAAGGTGAAGTTCAGGCGCCGACCACGCTCGTCAAGCGGCCAGATCTCATACGCATACACCCCGTTATCGAGGTAAGCGGCAAACCAGAAACGCTCGCATGCCGGTCGGGTTTCATCGTCGCGCCAGCGCGTGCCCAACGAATCGGTCTGCTCCACACTCAACCTTGCCCGTGGGTTCCACTCCCAGCCTTCGTCAAAGCGAGCTGCCACCAAGCCTTGCACGCCGTCCGCGGAGCCGGCAGGGCCGGCTGGCGCCTCGTCGGGCCGCCAGCACAAACTGGCGATGAAACTGTGCTCTGCCTTGAACACATGACTGCTGCCCGCCCGCTGCAGGCCCGTGCCCCAGGCGACATCGCGCGCTTCATGGGCGTAGTCCAGCACTTCTAGGGCCATCAGTCCTGGCTCGCCAGTCAGCGTGTTTATCAGCCACGCCTCCCGGTTGGCGATGCGCCTGGCCCGTTGCCCGGCGGCGTCGACCAGAACGACATTGCATAACCGCGCCCCGCGCTTGATATCGTTGTGGTTGATACCCGAAAGGTTCCACAGGTGCTGCGGATCGGTCAGATGCTGACGCCCGGCCGCCGCCTCGGTCTGGTCCTTCACGCCCGCATAGCCTGCAAAGCCTGACAGCACCCCCGGCTTACTGTAGACAATCCGGTTCAGCGGTTTCCAGTTCCGGTCATAAGGCCGCATTTCATAGCGCAGCGTCGCCCCGGTCCGTTCCGTACCGCTGACATAGGCTCCGAACCAGAACAGCTCGCCATACACATGACTGGGCAAGGTGTAGCTCCATGACTCCAGTCGCAATGGCCCGGTGCCTTCGGGCTCGGCCCGCAGATACCGGTACCAGTGGTCGTTGTGAAACCCGGCCCCGCCATAATGCAGCCACATGGGGGCAAGCCTGGCGGTCGAAGCGTCCCACTGATCGGGATGCAGGAGCTCATCGCCCAGCTGCCACCAGCAGCGAGCCAAAAAGGAAAATTCCGGGTGGTAGACATATTCGCTCATGGGCGCTTCCTGTGCATGGAAAACGCCGGACACTACGCGAGCGATGCCGCCCGAAATCAGCGGGAAACAGCCTACTCCAAAGCCTGTTGCAGGAACGCCGGGGCGATGTAGCGCTGGTAATGCGCCTCGGACAGCAGGAAGAACTCGCGGTCGATGGCGTCGCGCAACTGCGGCAGCTCCCAGTCGCGGAATTCCGGCAACAGCACCATGCCATAGGCCTCCAGATCACGGATCATCCGCGCCCCGCGGGCAATCAGCTGGTACGCCCAGCAATATTCCGACTGCTGCTCGACAAAGCGGATGGAACGCTGCTCCAGTTGCTGGCGCAGCAGGCCTTTGTCGAACACCTCCAGCTTGGCCATCATCACCTGCACCAGCAGCTGCTCCAGGCGCAGCCACACGGCGCGCTTCTGCGCATCGTCGTAGCCGTTCCAGTTGATCACTTCGTGGTGGAACCGCTTGCAGCCACGGCAAACCGTGTCTCCGTAAACCGTGGAGCACAGGCCGACGCAAGGGGTCTTGATGGACTTGTTGGACATGAAAAACAACAGCTTGGCGGTGGAACACGGGCTCATGTTAGCCCTTTGTCTAACCAGGGTCACTCGTTAAAGTCATCTTCGCCGCCTTACCTTCGAGCTTTTTTTGCCGTAGAATCATCCCGCCTTTTCAAAGGCAACAATGTCCGTTGGAAGCTGTTTTCAAAGCGTCACGAGCACAGTTCATCCGGTAGAACGGCGTTGGCCCGGGCCATGCATCCCTCGCATGCCCGTGCCAGCCCTCATCAGCTCCCCGTTCTGCAGGCGTAAAACTTTGAAAGCAGCTTCTGTAAGGATTCTTTGCGACTCTGGCTGGGCGGCCCACAAAGCCGTGGCAGCGCATGGGTGCATTGAATGCTGGATGAGCGTCCCGGACCCCCTTTAGGGACCACTGATGAGGGAAATAACTGTGCTTGAAGCCTACCGCAAACACATCGAAGAGCGTGCCGCCCTGGGTATCGTGCCCCAGCCGCTGAACGCCGAACAAACTGCAGGCCTGGTCGAGCTGCTGAAAAACCCGCCGGCCGGCGAAGAAGCCTTCCTCGTAGACCTGATCACCAACCGCGTACCGCCAGGGGTCGACGAAGCTGCCTACGTCAAGGCCGCTTTCCTCTCCGCCGTCGCCAAGGGCGAAGCCAAGTCGCCTCTGATCGACCGCAAGCACGCCACCGAACTGCTGGGCACCATGCAGGGCGGCTACAACATCGAAACGCTGGTCGCACTGCTGGATGACGCCGAACTGGGCGCCGTCGCGGCCGAACAGCTCAAGCACACCCTGCTGATGTTCGATGCCTTCCACGACGTGGCCGAAAAAGCCAAGGCCGGCAACGTTCACGCCAAGGCCGTGCTGGAATCCTGGGCTGCCGGCGAGTGGTTCACCTCGCGCCCGGCCATCGCCGACAAGTACACCCTGACCGTGTTCAAGGTGCCTGGCGAAACCAACACCGACGACCTGTCCCCTGCCCCGGACGCCTGGTCGCGCCCTGACATCCCGCTGCACGCCCTGGCCATGCTGAAAATGGCCCGCGACGGCATCGAGCCGCAGCAGCCTGGTTCGGTCGGCCCGCTGGCCCAGATCGAAGCCGTCAAGGCCAAGGGCTTCCCGGTTGCCTACGTCGGTGACGTGGTCGGTACCGGTTCCTCGCGTAAATCCGCCACCAACTCGGTGCTGTGGTTCTTCGGCGACGACATCCCGTACGTGCCGAACAAGCGCGCCGGTGGCTTCTGCTTCGGCACCAAGATCGCCCCGATCTTCTACAACACCATGGAAGACGCCGGCGCCCTGCCGATCGAATTCGACTGCACCAACCTGGCCATGGGCGACGTCATCGACGTTTACCCGTTCAAGGGCGAAGTGCGCCGTCACGGCAGCGACGAACTGGTCACCAACTTCGAGCTGAAAACCGAAGTGCTGCTGGATGAAGTCCGCGCTGGCGGCCGTATCCCGCTGATCGTCGGCCGTGGCCTGACCGAAAAAGCCCGTGCCGAACTGGGCCTGGGTGCTTCCGACCTGTTCAAGAAGCCGGAGCAGCCTGCCGATTCGGGCAAGGGCTTCACCCTGGCACAGAAAATGGTCGGCCGTGCCTGCGGCCTGCCAGAAGGCCAGGGCGTGCGCCCAGGTGCCTACTGCGAGCCGAAGATGACCACCGTCGGTTCCCAGGACACCACTGGCCCGATGACCCGCGACGAGCTGAAAGACCTGGCGTGCCTGGGCTTCTCCGCTGACCTGGTGATGCAGTCGTTCTGCCACACCGCGGCCTATCCGAAGCCGATCGACGTCACCACCCACCACACCCTGCCAGACTTCATCCGCACCCGTGGCGGCGTGTCGCTGCGCCCGGGCGACGGCATCATCCACAGCTGGCTGAACCGCATGCTGATGCCTGACACCGTGGGTACCGGTGGCGACTCGCACACCCGCTTCCCGATCGGCATCTCGTTCCCGGCAGGTTCCGGCCTGGTGGCCTTCGCCGCCGCCACCGGCGTCATGCCGCTGGACATGCCAGAGTCGATCCTGGTGCGCTTCAAGGGCAAACTGCAGCCAGGCATCACCCTGCGTGACCTGGTTCATGCCATCCCTTACTACGCCATCCAGAAGGGCCTGCTGACCGTCGAGAAGAAAGGCAAGAAAAACGCCTTCTCCGGCCGCATCCTCGAGATCGAAGGCCTGAACGATCTGACCGTCGAGCAAGCCTTCGAGCTGTCCGACGCCTCGGCCGAGCGTTCCGCTGCCGGTTGCACCATCAAGCTGCCAGAAAAGGCCATCGCCGAGTACCTGCAGTCCAACATCACCCTGCTGCGCTGGATGATCGGCGAAGGCTACGGCGATGCCCGCACCCTGGAGCGCCGCGCCCAGGCCATGGAAGCCTGGCTGGCCAAGCCTGAGCTGCTGTCGGCCGACGCCGATGCCGAATACGCCGAAATCATCGAAATCGACCTGGCCGACGTGAAAGAGCCTGTGCTCTGCGCGCCGAACGACCCGGACGATGCCCGCCTGCTGTCTTCGGTACAGGGCGAGAAGATCGACGAAGTGTTCATCGGTTCGTGCATGACCAACATCGGCCACTTCCGCGCTGCCGGCAAGCTGCTGGACAAGGTCAAGGGCGGTATCCCGACCCGTCTGTGGCTGGCTCCGCCAACCAAGATGGACGCTCACCAGCTGACCGAAGAAGGCTACTACGGCATCTACGGCAAGGCTGGCGCGCGCATGGAAATGCCAGGCTGCTCGCTGTGCATGGGTAACCAGGCACGTGTGCAGACCGGTTCGACCGTGGTCTCCACCTCGACCCGTAACTTCCCGAACCGTCTGGGCGACGCCACCAACGTGTACCTGGCATCGGCCGAGCTGGCTGCTGTCGCTTCGATCATCGGCAAGCTGCCGACCGTTGAAGAGTACATGCAGTACGCGAAGGACATCGACAGCATGGCTGCCGACGTTTACCGCTACCTGAGCTTCGACCAGATCGCCGAGTTCCGCGAAGCGGCAGCCAACGCCAAGATCCCGGTGGTTCAGGCGTAAGCTGAGTTGTAAGATGTAAAGGAAAGCCCCGGCAGAAATGCCGGGGCTTTCTTGTTTCAACCTGTACCGGCCTCTTCGCGGCTAAAGCCGCTCCCACAGGGACCCCACAGTTGTCGAGGGCTGCGCAGGACCTTGTGGGAGCGGCTTTAGCCGCGAAGAGGCCAGCACAGGCAACTCAGATCACGAACAGGTCGACAAACCTGTGCACCGCCATCTGTTCCAGCTTTTGCTGGTCCTTGCACACCTCAAGAATCTCCCCACACTGCTGCCGCGCAAAGCGCGTGGTCAGGTTGTCCCTGAACTTGGCCTCCAGCAACGGTATGCCCTCCCCTCGCCGCCGGCGATGCCCGATCGGGTATTCCACCACCACCTGCTCGGTACTGCTGCCATCCTTGAAGAACACCTGCAGCGCGTTGGCGATCGAGCGCTTGTCCGGCTCCAGATATTCACGGCTGAAGCGTGGGTCTTCCACCACCTCCATCTTCTCGCGCAGGCGGTCGATACTGGGGTGGTTGGCACGGAAGGTGTCTTCGTAATGCT
The DNA here is from genome assembly GCF_040546125.1 of Pseudomonas sp. UYEF17. Classification (NCBI taxonomy): domain Bacteria; kingdom Pseudomonadati; phylum Pseudomonadota; class Gammaproteobacteria; order Pseudomonadales; family Pseudomonadaceae; genus Pseudomonas; species Pseudomonas sp. UYEF17. The sequence goes on along the minus strand of NZ_JBEPNE010000006.1, from coordinate 77,501 downwards.
CGGCCACCAGATGACCGAAAATCAGCGGCACCGCCACCATGTACTGCAGGCAGTGATCGCGGTCGGCGGCATTGGCCAGCGGGCCGCTCTTGGAAATGATGCGGATCGCCGACTCCTGGGTGGTAATGACGATACGGTCGATTTCGTGCAGGCGGTTACGCACCAGTGGATGCAGGGTTACCGCTGCCTCGCAGGCGGTCTGGGCGTGGAACTCGGCCGGGAAACTGACCTTGAACAGCACGTTTTCCATCACGTAGCTACCCAGGGCCTGCGGCACGCGCAGCTCTTGCTGCTCGGACGGCTTGAGCGCGAGGTCCTTGTTGGTGTGGCTGAACAGCACATCATAGAAGCCCCACTGCGGCGCGGTGAGCACGCCCGGCACGCCCATCTCGCCACGCAGGGCAATATCGGCCAGGCGCACGCCACGGCTGGAAGCATCACCGGCGGCCCACGACTTGCGCGAACCGGCGTTGGGCGCATGGCGGTAGGTACGCAGCGCCTGGCCGTCGACGAAGGCGTGGGACAAGGCGCTCAGCATCTGCTCACGGTTGGCCCCCATCAGCCTGGCGCACACGGCGGTGGAGGCCACCTTGACCAGTATCACGTGGTCGAGGCCAACGCGGTTGAAGGCATTTTCCAGCGCCAGCACGCCCTGGATCTCGTGAGCCATGACCATGGCTTCGAGCACATCGCGCATCAACAGTGGCGTTTCACCTGCGGCCACGCGCTTCTGCGACAGATGATCGGCAACCGCCAGGATGCCGCCGAGGTTGTCCGAGGGGTGGGCCCATTCGGCGGCCAGCCAGGTATCGTTGTAGTCCAGCCAACGTACCGTGCAGCCGATGTCCCAGGCGGCCTTGACCGGGTCGAGGCGGTAGGCGGTGCCGGGCACGCGGGCACCATTGGGCACCACCGTACCTTCCACCTGGGGGCCTAGCAGCTTGGTGCATTCGGGGAAGCGCAGGGCCAGCAGGCCGCAGCCGAGGGTATCCATCAGGCAGTTGCGCGCGGTGTCCAGGGCTTCGGCGGATTCGACCCGGTACGTGAGGGCGTAATCGGCGAGGGTTTGCAGCACCCGGTCGTAGTCCGGGCGGGCGTTGAGGTCTACGTTGGCGCTCATATCCAGCTCCCTTCAGAATTGCCGGGGCTGCTTTGCAGCCCTTCGCGACACAAGGCCGCTCCTACAGGTACCGCGCAAACCGTGTAGGAGCGGGCTTGCCCGCGAAGGGGCGCAAAGCGGCCCCAACGAACTAAAGCCGAGCGCCAGTGGTGCGTTAGAAGCTATCGCCAGGCACGCGAACCCAGCCCTCCATCAGCACGCGAGCACTGCGGCTCATGATTGCCTTGGTCACTGTCCATTCACCATTCACCTGGCGCGCCTCGGCCCCCACCCGCAGGGTGCCCGAGGGGTGGCCGAAACGCACGGCGCTGCGCTCGCCCCCGCCTGCGGCGAGGTTGACCAGCGTGCCCGGAATGGCCGCCGCGGTGCCGATGGCCACCGCGGCCGTTCCCATCATTGCATGGTGCAGCTTGCCCATCGACAAGGCCCGTACCAGCAGGTCGATATCACCCGCCTGCACCGCTTTGCCACTGGACGCAGTGTAGGTGCTCGGCGGCGCGACGAAAGCCACTTTCGGCGTGTGCTGACGCCCGGCAGCCTGGTCGACGTTGTCGATCAGACCCATGCGCACGGCGCCATAGGCGCGAATCGTCTCGAAGCGCAGCAGCGCCTGCGGGTCGCCGTTGATGGCGTCCTGCAGTTCGGTGCCGGTGTAGCCGATATCCGCCGCATTGACGAAGATCGTCGGGATGCCGGCATTGATCAGGGTCGCCTTGAACGTACCGACGCCCGGCACCTCGAGGTCATCGACCAGGTTGCCGGTGGGGAACATCGCCCCGCCGTCGCCATCTTCGTCGGCCGCCGGGTCGAGGAACTCCAGCTGCACCTCGGCGGCCGAGAAGGTCACCCCGTCCAGCTCGAAGTCGCCGGTTTCCTGCACTTCACCTTCGGTGATCGGCACATGGGCGATGATGGTCTTGCCGATGTTGGCCTGCCAGATGCGCACGGTGGCGATGCCGTTGCGCGGAATGCGCGCGGGGTCGACCAGGCCGCTGCTGATGGCGAACGAACCGACCGCGGCGGAAAGGTTGCCGCAATTGCCGCTCCAGTCGACAAAGGCCTTGTCGATGCTGACCTGGCCGAACAGGTAGTCGACATCGTGTTCAGGCTTGATGCTTTGCGACAGGATCACGGTCTTGCTGGTGCTCGAAGTGGCACCGCCCATGCCGTCGATCTGCTTGCCGTAGGGGTCGGGGCTGCCGATCACCCGCAGCAGCAGTGCGTCGCGGGCCGGGCCGGGGATCTGCGCTTGCTCGGGCAGGTCTTGCAGGCGGAAGAACACGCCTTTGCTGGTGCCGCCACGGATGTAGGTGGCGGGGATTTTTACTTGCGGTACGTGAGCCATGGATGTGCTGTCCTGTCTGAGATGCATATGGCCTCTGGGGCTGCTTTGCAGCCCATCGCGACACAAGGCCGCTCCTACAGGGATCTGGTAACGCTTGTAGGAGCGGCCTTGTGTCGCGATGGGCCGCAAAGCGGCCCCCCTACAATTAGGCGGTCGCTTCGAGGAAGTCCTGGGCGAAGCGTTGCAGCACCCCGCCAGCCTCGTAGATCGACACCTCCTCGGCGGTGTCCAGGCGGCAGGTCACCGGTACCTCCAGGCGCTCGCCGTTGGCGCGGGTAACCACCAGGGTCAGCGTCGCCCGCGGCGTACGCGCGCCCAGTACGTCATAGGTCTCGCTGCCATCCAGGCCGAGGGTCTTGCGGTCGGTGCCCGGCTTGAACTCCAGCGGCAGCACGCCCATGCCCACCAGGTTGGTACGGTGAATACGCTCGAAACCTTCGGCGACGATCGCCTCGACACCGGCCAGGCGCACACCCTTGGCCGCCCAGTCACGGGACGAACCCTGGCCGTAGTCGGCACCGGCGATGATGATCAGCGGCTGCTTGCGATCCATGTAGGTCTCGATCGCCTCCCACATGCGGGTGACCTTGCCTTCCGGCTCGATACGCGCCAGCGAGCCCTGCTTCACGCTGCCATCTTCCTTGCGCACCATTTCGTTGAACAGCTTGGGGTTGGCAAAGGTAGCGCGCTGGGCAGTCAGGTGGTCGCCACGGTGGGTAGCGTAGGAGTTGAAGTCCTCCTCCGGCAGGCCCATCTTCGCCAGGTACTCGCCGGCAGCGCTGTCGAGCATGATGGCGTTGGACGGCGACAGGTGGTCGGTTGTGATGTTGTCCGGCAGCACTGCCAGCGGGCGCATGCCGCGCAGGGTACGTTCACCGGCCAAGGCACCTTCCCAGTACGGCGGGCGGCGGATGTAGGTGCTCATCGGGCGCCAGTCGTACAGCGGCGCCACCTTCGGCCCACGGTCTTCCTCGATGGCGAACATCGGGATGTACACCTTGCGGAACTGCTCCGGCTTGACCGCGGCACGCACCACGGCGTCGATTTCTTCATCGCTGGGCCAGATGTCCTTGAGGCGGATTTCCTTGCCGTCGACCACGCCCAGCACATCCTTCTCGATGTCGAAGCGGATGGTACCGGCGATGGCGTAGGCCACTACCAGTGGCGGCGAAGCGAGGAAGGCCTGCTTGGCATACGGGTGGATACGCCCGTCGAAGTTGCGGTTGCCCGACAGCACGGCAGTGGCGTACAGGTCACGGTCGATGATTTCTTGCTGGATCACCGGGTCCAGGGCGCCGGACATGCCGTTGCAGGTGGTGCAGGCGAAGGCGACGATGCCAAAGCCGAGCTGTTCCAGCTCCTTCTCCAGCCCGGCCTCCTCCAGGTACAGCTGCACGGCCTTGGAGCCAGGCGCCAGCGACGACTTGACCCACGGCTTGCGGGCCAGGCCCAGCTTGTTGGCATTGCGCGCCAGCAGGCCTGCGGCAATCACGTTGCGCGGGTTGCTGGTGTTGGTGCAGCTGGTGATGGCGGCAATGATCACCGCGCCATCAGGCATCTGCCCTGGCACTTCTTCCCAGCTGCCGGCGATGCCTTTGGCCGCCAGGTCGCTGGTGGCGACGCGGGCATGCGGGTTGGACGGGCCGGCCATGTTGCGCACCACGCTCGACAGGTCGAAGCTCAGGGTGCGCTCGTAGACTGCGCCGCTCAGGCTGTCGGCCCACAGGCCGGTGGCCTTGGCATAGGTTTCCACCAGCTTGACCTGCTGCTCTTCGCGGCCAGTCAGGCGCAGGTAGTCGATGGTCTGCTGGTCGATGGCGAACATCGCCGCAGTGGCGCCATATTCCGGGGCCATGTTGGAGATGGTGGCGCGGTCGCCCAGGGTCAGGGCACGGGCACCCTCGCCGTGGAACTCCAGGTAGGCGCCGACGACTTTCTGCTTGCGCAGGAATTCGGTCAGGGCCAGCACCAGGTCGGTGGCGGTGATGTTCGGCGCCAGCTTGCCGGTCAGCTCGACGCCGACGATTTCCGGCAGGCGCATCCACGAGGCACGGCCCAGCATCACGTTCTCGGCTTCCAGGCCACCCACGCCGATGGCGATCACGCCCAGGGCGTCGACATGCGGGGTGTGGCTGTCGGTGCCGACGCAGGTGTCCGGGTAGGCCACGCCACGGTCGTTGTGGATCACCGGCGACATCTTCTCCAGGTTGATCTGGTGCATGATGCCGTTGCCCGGCTGGATCACGTCGACGTTCTTGAACGCCTTCTTGGTCCAGTTGATGAAGTGGAAGCGGTCTTCGTTGCGGCGGTCTTCGATGGCGCGGTTCTTTTCGAAGGCCTGCGGGTCGAAACCGCCGCACTCGACGGCCAGGGAGTGGTCGACGATCAGTTGCACCGGCACCACAGGGTTGACCTGGGCCGGGTCGCCGCCTTTGTCGGCAATGGCGTCACGCAGGCCGGCGAGGTCGACCAGTGCGGTCTGGCCGAGAATGTCGTGGCACACCACGCGGGCCGGGAACCACGGGAAGTCGAGGTCGCGCTTGCGCTCGATCAGCTGGCCCAGCGAGGCGTCGAGGGTAGCCGGGTCGCAGCGGCGCACCAGGTTTTCGGCGAGTACGCGAGAGGTGTAAGGCAGGCCATCGTAGGCGCCGGGCTTGATGGCCTCGACCGCCGCGCGGGCATCGAAGTAGTCCAGGTCGGTGCCTGGCAGGTGCTTGCGGAATGCAGTGTTCATATCGTTATCAGGCTCGGTCACGGTATTCGGGGGCAGGTGCGGCTCAGGCCTTGGGGGCGCTACGCGCCCCTTTCGCGACGCAAGGCCGCTCCCACAGGTACTGCGCCGTCCCTGTGGGAGCGGCCTTGTGTCGCGAAAGGGCTGCGCAGCAGCCCCAGCGATCTATGACTCAGCGCTGCTCGATCGGCACGAACTGGCGCTGCTCGACGCCGACGTACTCGGCGCTCGGGCGGATGATGCGGTTGTTGGCGCGCTGTTCGAAGACGTGCGCCGCCCAGCCGGTCAGGCGCGAGCAGACGAAGATCGGGGTGAACAGCTTGGTCGGGATGCCCATGAAGTGGTACGCCGAGGCATGGTAGAAGTCGGCGTTGGGGAACAGGCGCTTCTGCTCCCACATGGTCTTGTCGATGGCTTCGGAAACCGGGTACAGCACCTTGTCACCCACTTCGTCGGCGAGCTGTTTCGACCAGCCCTTGATCACCTCGTTGCGCGGGTCGGACTCTTTGTAGATGGCATGGCCAAAGCCCATGATCTTGTCCTTGCGCTCGAGCATGCGCAGCAGCTCGGCAGTGGCTTCCTGCGGGCTCTGGAAGCGCTCGATCAGCTCCATCGCCGCCTCGTTGGCACCGCCATGCAGCGGGCCGCGCAGCGAACCGATGGCAGCGGTTACGCAGGAGTACAGGTCGGACAGGGTCGAGGCACAGACGCGGGCGGTGAAGGTCGAGGCGTTGAACTCGTGCTCGGCGTAGAGGATCAGCGACACGTTCATGACCTTGACGTGCAGCTCGCTCGGCTTCTTGCCGTGTAGCAGGTGCAGGAAGTGGCCACCGAGGGTGTCTTCGTCGCTGGTGCAGTCGATACGCACACCGTCGTGGGTGAAGCGGTACCAGTAGCACATCACCGCCGGGAACAGCGCCAGCAGGCGGTCGGTCTTGTCACGCTGGGCCTCGAAGGTCAGTTCGGGCTCCAGGGTACCCAGCACCGAGCAACCTGTGCGCATCACGTCCATCGGGTGGGCATCACGCGGGATGCGCTCGAGCACTTCCTTCAGGGCTTGCGGCAGGTCGCGCAGGCCCTTGAGCTTGCGCTTGTAGTCGGCCAGTTCGGCTTTGCTCGGCAGCTCGCCGTACAGCAGCAGGTAGGCGACTTCTTCGAACTCGGCACCCGCGGCCAGGTCACGCACGTCGTAACCACGGTAGGTCAGCCCGGCACCGGCCTGGCCCACGGTCGACAGCGCGGTCTGGCCGGCCACCTGGCCGCGCAGGCCTGCGCCACTGAGTACTTTTGCTTCGGCCATGGTGTTTCTCCTTTCTTGAACTTGTTATGGAAATCTAGCTGGCTAATCAGTTTTGCCTGTGCCGGCCTCTTCGCGGGCACGCCCGCTCCTACAGGGACTGCGTGGCACTCCAGGCCTGTGGGGTCCCTGTGGGAGCGGGCGCGCCCGCGAAGAGGCCTGCCGCTCCAATAAAAGCCTTCAGCCCTTCTTCTGGGCAAACAGCGCATCGAGGCTCTGCTCGAAGGCGTGGTAACCAATGGCATCGTAGAGCTCCATGCGGGTCTGCATGGTGTCGATCACGTTCTTCTGCGTGCCGTCGCGGCGCAGCGCGGTGTACACGTTCTCGGCCGCCTTGTTCATGGCGCGGAACGCCGACAGCGGGTACAGCACCAGCGACACGTCGACCGAGGCCAGCTCTTCGGTGGTGTACAGCGGCGTGGCGCCGAATTCGGTGATGTTGGCCAGGATCGGTGCCTTCACCCGGTCGGCGAAGGTCTTGTACATCTGCAGTTCGGTGATGGCTTCCGGGAAGATCATGTCGGCACCGGCCTCGACGCAGGCGGCGGCGCGGTCCAGAGCGGCGTTCAGGCCCTCGACGGCCAGGGCATCGGTACGCGCCATGATCACGAAGCTGTCATCGGTACGGGCATCGACTGCGGCCTTGATGCGGTCGACCATTTCCTGCTGGCTGACGATTTCCTTGTTCGGGCGGTGGCCGCAGCGCTTGGCGCCGACCTGGTCCTCGATATGGATGGCGGCAGCGCCGAACTTGCTCATCGAGCGCACGGTACGGGCAACGTTGAAGGCAGAGGCGCCGAAGCCGGTGTCGACATCCACCAGCAGCGGCAGGTCGCACACGTCGGTGATGCGGCGCACGTCGGTGAGTACATCGTCCAGGCCGCTGATGCCCAGGTCCGGCAGGCCCAGCGAACCGGCGGCGACGCCGCCACCGGACAGGTAGATGGCCCTGAAGCCGGCGCGCTTGGCCAGCAGGGCATGGTTGGCGTTGATGGCGCCAACCACCTGCAGCGGATGTTCAGCGGCAACGGCGTCGCGGAAACGCTGACCGGGGGTGCTCTTCACAGTCATTTCTCACCTCGTGGGCTGTTGTTGTGGGCGTCCAGGTAGTGACGCTCGATATTGCGCTTGGACGCGCCGATGTGGCGGCGCATCAGGAGTTCGGCCAGCTCGCCGTCACGGTCGGCGATGGCATCGAGAATGCGGTGGTGTTCGGCAAAGGCCTGGCGTGGCCGGTTGGGCGTGGCGGAAAACTGGATGCGGTACATGCGCACCAGCTGGTACAGCTCGCCGCAGAGCATCTTGACCAGGGTCTGGTTACCGCTGCCCTGGATGATCCGGTAATGGAAGTCGTAGTCGCCTTCCTGCTGGTAATAGCCCAGGCCGGCCTGGAAGGCGGCATCGCGCTCGTGGGTGTCGAGCACCCGGCGCAGTTCGTCGATGTCGGCCTGGCTCATGCGTTCGGCGGCCAGGCGGCAGGCCATGCCTTCCAGCGATTCGCGAATTTCGTACAGCTCGATCAGTTCGGCGTGGTTGAGCGACACCACCCGCGCCCCCACATGCGGCACGCGCACCAGCAGGCGCTGGCCTTCGAGGCGGTGGATGGCCTCGCGCAGCGGCCCGCGGCTGATGCCGTAGGTACGCGCCAGCTCCGGCTCGGAAATCTTGCTGCCGGGGGCGATATCGCCCTTGACGATGGCCGCCTGGATGCGCCGGAAGACGTTTTCGGACAAGGTTTCCGTTTCGTCTGCCAGCACCGGGCTGGGGGTGGATAGGTCCTGCATATTGTCGACACCTTGTAAATCTCTTTGCCGGAAATTAGCTAATTCGATCGCGGCAGTCAAAGACAAAATGAATATTGTCGACAATCGTCTAAGAACGAACTAATGCCAGCCCGGTGCTGTCAGAACGCGCACCGCTGGCGTCAAGGCGCCGGCGTGATAGAATGCCGCGCCTCCGATGGAGTATGGATAGCCTGTCTGTCATCCATTCATGCTGTTGACAGATGAACGAGGAAGCTTGCGCAGTCGCTGCCAGTCGCCTTGCCCTGAACACGGCTCTGAAAATGGCTTTGAAAACAGCCCCGAACCTTGCACTGCACCGCGCCAGGAATATGAGACTTACACCCGCATTATTGCTGCTCTGCCTCACCCTGCTGCCGGCCCTTGGCCAGGCCGCAGGCAAGACCGTGTACGGTCTCAACGAATATGCACGCCTGGGCGACCTGGACCTGGAAGTGGCCGCCAAGCTCGACACCGGCGCCAAGACCGCGTCGCTCAGCGCCCGCGACATCAAGCGTTTCAAGCGCAACGGCGAAAGCTGGGTGCGCTTCTACCTAGCCATCGACGCCGCCCATTCGCACCCCATCGAACGCCCGCTGGCACGCGTAAGCAAGATCAAGCGCCGGGCCGGCGACTATGATGCTGAATCGGGCAAGGCCTACACCGCGCGCCCGGTCATCGAACTTGAAATCTGCATGGGCCAGGCCATGCGCACCATCGAAGTCAACCTCACCGACCGCAGCGCCTTCCAGTTCCCGCTGCTGATCGGCTCCGAGGCGCTCAAGCACTTCGACGCGCTGGTCGACCCAAGCCTTAAATACGCGGCCGGCAAACCTGCCTGTGCCACCGACGCTCCCAAAGCAGAGTAATCCCGATGCGCTCTCTTACCCTCCATCTGAAAGTCCTGATCACCGTGCTGGTGCTGTTGGGCGTGGCGGTCACGGCTTATCAGATCTTCGTACTCGGCATCCCGGTAACCGAGGATGAAACCGACGACCTGTGGAACATCGACGCCAAGGTCGAGTTCGTGGCCAGCACCAAGGACCCGGTCAAGGTGCAGATGTTCGTGCCACCGCTGAACCGCGACTACGTCAGCCTCAACGAGAGCTTCATCTCCAACAACTACGGGGTGAGCGTCAACCGTGCCGACGGCAACCGCAAGGTCACCTGGTCGGCCCGCCGCGCCAGCGGCAACCAGACCCTCTACTACCGCCTGGTGCTGACCAAGCGCTACAGCAACGAGAAGACCACGGTCAAAGGCCCGACCTTCCGTGACAGCCTGGCAGTGGAAGGCCCCGAGAAGATCGCCGCCGAGGCCCTGATGGCGCCGATCCGCCAGCACTCGGCCGACGTCGAGACCTTCGTCAGCGAGACCATCAAGCGGGTCAACAACCTCAACGACGATAACGTCAAGCTGCTGCTGGCCGGCGACACCACGGCCATGAAGAAGGCCCAGGTCATCGACCTGCTGCTGTCGATCGCCCACGTACCAATGGAGAAGGTGCACACCATCCGCCTGGTGGCCGACACCCCGCAAACCCCGGAACTGTGGCTGCGCAGCTTCAACGGCACCGACTGGCTGTACTTCAACCCGGACACCGGCGAGCAGGGCCTGCCAAGCGATCGCCTGCTGTGGTGGACCGGTGACGACAACCTGATCACTGTCGATGGCGGCAAGAAGGCCAACGTTACCTTCAGCATGAACAACAGCGAGATGAACGCCATCCGCCTGGCCAAGCTGACCGACGAGAATACCGACGCCGACTTCCTCGAATACTCGCTGTACGGCCTGCCGCTGCAGACCCAGCAAACCTTCATGATCATGGTGATGATCCCGATCGGTGTGCTGGTGATCCTGGTGCTGCGCAACCTGGTCGGCCTGCAGACCCTGGGTACCTTCACCCCGGTACTGATCGCCCTGGCCTTCCGCGAGACCCAGCTTGGCTTCGGTATCGTGCTGTTCACGGTAATCACCGCCCTGGGCCTGTCGCTGCGCTCGTACCTGGAACACCTGAAGTTGCAGATGCTGCCACGCCTGTCGGTGGTACTGACCTTCGTCGTGGTACTGATTGCCGCCATCAGCCTGTTCAGCCACAAGCTGGGCCTGGAGCGCGGGCTGTCGGTAGCGCTGTTCCCGATGGTGATCCTGACCATGACCATCGAGCGCCTGTCCATCACCTGGGAAGAGCGTGGCGGCGGCCATGCCATGAAAGTGGCCATCGGCACCCTGTTCGCCGCTTCCCTGGCGCACCTGTTGATGATGGTGCCGGAGCTGGTGTACTTCGTGTTCACCTTCCCGGCCGTGCTGCTGATCCTGGTGGGCTTCATGCTGGCGATGGGTCGCTACCGCGGCTACCGCCTGACCGAGCTCGTGCGCTTCAAGGCATTCCTGAAGAAGGCTGACGCCTGATGTTTGGCCTGATCAAGACGTGGAAAGCCCTGGAGGCCCGGGGCATCATGGGTATCAACCGGCGCAACGCGGACTACGTGTTGAAGTACAACAAGCGCCACCTGTACCCGATCGTCGACGACAAGATCATCACCAAGGAGCGCGCCCTGGCGGCCGGCATCCATGTGCCGGAAATGTACGGCATCATCGAGACCGAAAAAGAGATCGAGAAGCTCCACCAGATCATTGGTGGGCGCAGCGATTTCGTCATCAAGCCGGCGCAGGGCGCCGGTGGTGACGGCATCCTGGTGATCGCCGACCGCTTCGAGGACCGCTACCGCACGGTGTCGGGCAAGATCATCAGCCACGAGGAAATCGAGCACCAGATCTCGAGCATCCTCACCGGCCTGTACTCGCTGGGCGGGCACCGCGACCGTGCGCTGATCGAGTACCGGGTCACCCCCGACCAGATCTTCAAGAGCATCAGCTACGAAGGTGTGCCGGACATCCGCATCATCGTGCTGATGGGCTACCCGGTGATGGCCATGCTGCGCCTGCCGACCCGCCAGTCCGGCGGCAAGGCCAACCTGCACCAGGGCGCCATCGGCGTGGGTGTCGACCTGGCTACCGGCGTGACCTTGCGCGGCACCTGGCTGAACAACATCATCAGCAAGCACCCGGACACCACCAACGCGGTGGATGGCGTGCAACTGCCGAACTGGGACGGCTTCATGAAGCTGGCCGCCGGCTGCTACGAGCTGTGTGGCCTGGGCTACATCGGTGTCGACATGGTGCTGGACCAGGACAAGGGGCCGCTGATTCTCGAGCTCAACGCCCGCCCCGGCCTGAACATCCAGATCGCCAACGACTGCGGCCTGACCCAGCGCACCCACGCCATCGAGGCGCACCTGGAAGCGCTGGCCAAGGATGGCATCAGCGAAGATGCCGAACAGCGCGTGCGGGTATCGCAAGGCTTGTTCGGGCACGTGCACCCGCGCTGAAATCGCCAAGGGCCGCCTTGCGGCCCATTCGCAGCACAAGGCTGCTCCTACAGGATATCGCGTGATCCTGTAGGAGCAGCCTTGTGCTGCGAATGGGCCGCAAGGGCGAAACCCAGTGCTTGAATGTCGCCACAAAGCTAGGCGCATTTCCTGCACAGGTCTACAATCGCCCTCCTCGCTTTTACATCGCCGTCCACACTGATGCCGACCTGTACGCTCCACCCCCTGCCCTACCAGCCCGACCCTGCCGCCTATTTCGCCCGCCTGCGCCAGGCCCCCGGTGCGATCCTGCTGGACAGCGCCCGCCCCGGCGCCGAACGCGGGCGCTTCGACCTGCTCAGCGCCTGGCCGCTGCAACACCTGCAGGCGCAGCCCGACGAAGATGGCCGCACCTTCCTCCAGCGCCTGCGCGCCGGTCTGGCACGACTGGGCCATGCGCAGTTGCCCGCAGGCAGCGAGCTGCCGTTCGCTGGCGGCCTGATCGGCTACCTGAGCTATGACTTCGGCCGCCGCCTGGAACACCTGCCCAGCCTGGCCGTGGACGACCTTGGCCTGCCGGACGCGCAACTGGGGCTGTATGCCTGGGCGCTGGTGACCGACCACCAGTGCGCGACCAGCCAACTGGTGTTCCACCCGAGCCTGCCCGGCAGCGAACGGGAACGGCTGATCGCCCTGTTCGAAGGTGTCGACAACGCGGAAAGCGGCAGCTTCCAGCTACTCGCGCCGATGGCCGGCGACCTGCAGCCCGAGCAGTACAAGGCCGCCTTCGACCAGGTGCAGCACTACATCCAGGCCGGCGACTGCTACCAGATCAACCTTACCCAGCGCTTCCGCGCGCCCTGCCAGGGCGATCCGTGGCACGCTTACCAGGCCCTGCGCAAAGCCTGCCCCACCCCCTTCTCCGGCTACCAGCAACTGGCCGACGGCAGCGCCCTGCTGAGCTTTTCGCCCGAGCGCTTCATCCGCGTCAGCCAGCGCCAGGTGGAAACCCGGCCGATCAAGGGCACCCGCCCGCGCGCCAGCAACCCGGCAGAAGACATGCGCAATGCCGAGGAGCTGCTGCACAGCCCCAAGGATCGCTCGGAAAACCTGATGATCGTCGACCTGCTGCGCAACGACCTGGGGCGTACCTGCGAGATCGGCTCGGTGAAGGTGCCCGAGCTGTTCAGCCTGGAGAGCTACCCCAATGTGCACCACCTGGTCAGCAGCATCACCGGCCAGCTGGCCAGCGACAAGGACGCCCTGGACCTGATCGGCGACAGCTTCCCGGGCGGCTCGATCACCGGCGCGCCGAAGATCCGCGCCATGCAGATCATCGACGAACTGGAGCCGGCACGCCGGGCGCTGTACTGCGGCTCACTGCTCTACGTGGATGTGCGCGGCGAGATGGACAGCTCGATTGCCATTCGCAGCCTGCTGGTCAAGGGTGGACAGGTCAGCTGCTGGGGCGGCGGCGCGGTGGTGGCCGACTCCGAGTGGCAGGCCGAATATGAAGAGTCGATTGCCAAGGTGCGGGTGTTGATGGAGACCTTGCAGGGCTTGTGATCGGCGGCGCCTGCTTCGCGGGCTCGCCCGCTCCCACAACTGGCAGATGTGCGCTGTACCTGTGGGAGCGGGCGTGCCCGCGAAGCAGGCGCCACCGACTCCAAGCCCGCCTACACCGCCATTTTTTGTTACCATCACCTCACTACGAGCGCACAGCGCCACAGCCACGATGGAAACCGCCTGATGAGCCAACCCTTCGACGTCGCCGCACTGGCCGCGACCTATGCCAACAAGTCCCCGCAGGACATCCTCAAGCTTGCCTTCGAGCACTTCGGTGATGACCTGTGGATCTCCTTCAGCGGCGCCGAGGATGTGGTGCTGGTGGACATGGCCTGGAAGCTGAACAAGCAGGTCAAGGTGTTCAGCCTCGACACCGGCCGCCTGCACCCGGAGACCTACCGGTTCATCGACCAGGTCCGCGAGCAGTACAACCTGCCGATCGAGATCCTCAGCCCCGACCGCGCCAAGCTCGACCCGTTCGTCAAGGAAAAGGGCCTGTTCAGCTTCTACAAGGACGGCCACGGCGAGTGCTGCGGTATCCGCAAGATCGAGCCGCTGCGTCGCAAGCTGGCCACCGTGAGCGCCTGGGCCACCGGCCAGCGCCGCGACCAGAGCCCGGGTACCCGCAGCCAGGTGGCGGCAGTGGAAATCGACAGCGCCTTCTCCACCCCCGAGCGCACCCTGTACAAGTTCAACCCACTGGCACAGATGACCAGCGAGGAAGTGTGGGGTTATATCCGCATGCTGGAGCTGCCGTACAACAGCCTGCACGAGCGCGGCTTCATCAGCATCGGCTGCGAGCCCTGCACCCGCCCGGTGCTGCCAAACCAGCATGAGCGCGAAGGACGTTGGTGGTGGGAAGAGTCGACGCAGAAGGAATGCGGGTTGCACGCGGGCAACCTGATCAGCAAGGCTTGAAATAGCCGGGGCTGTTTCACAGCCCATCGCGACACAAGGCCGCTCCTACAGGGGAATGTGATCTCCTGTAGGAGCGGCCTTGTGTCGCGATGGGCCGCAAAGCGGCCCCCTGCAATTCCGGATCAGTGCACCGGCAGCTCGACGCCTTCGAACAGGTCTTCCAGCTCCTGCTTGTTGTGGCACTGGATGGCCTTGGCCATCACTTCACGGGTCAGGTGCGGGGCGAACTTCTCGATGAAGTCGCACATGAAACCACGCAGGAAGGTGCCGCGGCGGAAGCCGATCTTGGTGATGCTGGCTTCGAACAGTTCGCTGGCATCCAAGGCCACCAGGTCGCTGTCGAGCTTGGTGTCCACCGCCATCTTGGCGACGATCCCCACGCCCAGCCCCAGGCGCACATAGGTCTTGATCACGTCGGCGTCAGCGGCGGTAAACACCACTTTCGGCGTAAGGCCGCGGTGGTTGAACGCTTCGTCCAGCTTCGAACGGCCGGTGAAACCGAACACGTAGGTAACGATCGGGTATTCGGCGACCGCTTCCAGGGTCAGCTTCGGCAGCTTGGTCAACGGATGGCCCTGCGGCACCACCACGCAGCGGTTCCACTTGTAGCACGGCATCATGATCAGGTCGCCGAACAGCTCCAGCGCCTCGGTGGCGATGGCGAAGTCGACCGTACCGTCCGCGGCCATCTCGGCAATCTGCATGGGCGAACCCTGGTGCATGTGCAAGGACACTTCCGGGTACTGCTTGATGAAGTTGCTGATCACCGGCGGCAAGGCATAACGCGCCTGGGTGTGGGTGGTGGCGATGGACAGCGTGCCCTTCTTCTCGTTGGAGAATTCCTGGGCAATCTGCTTGATGCTTTCGACCTTGCGCAGGATTTCGCCGGCGGTATTGATGATGCGCTCACCCGCCGGGGTAACGCGGGTCAGGTGCTTGCCGCTGCGGGCAAAGACTTCAACACCCAGCTCATCCTCGAGCAGGCGGATCTGCTTGCTGATACCTGGCTGGGAGGTATACAGGCTCTGCGCCGTCGCGGAGACGTTGAGGTCATGGTGCGCCACTTCCCAGATGTAGCGCAGTTGTTGAAGCTTCATAGGTTCCCCTCGGTTCAGCGATGAGTCCGCGGCAGCAGGCAGCGACGATATATAACTATATTAGTGGTTCTGGAAATAAATCTAGAACTATTTTGTTACATACCCCCGGAAATGGCCTACGGCCATCTTCATGCTTTCCTACGCCCCAAATGCTGCGCCAGCGGCACCATGTACACCGGTACCGGCGACAGCTGCAGCAGCCGTACCGCCGTGCGCCCCAATGGCACATCCACGCCGGCGCCAGCACTGTGGCTACCGAAAATCAGCAGGTCGACGCTCAGCCGCTGTGCCTGGTCGAGGATCACCTGCGCCGGGTCGCCCTGGCGTACCCGCACCGCCTTGATCACCGCCAGGTCGGCCTCCTCGCCCAGTTCGTCGCGAAAGTTTTCCAGCACTCGCTGCTCGATATTGGCCATCACCGTGTTCACCCCCTGGCTGTGCAGCTGGTCGAGCGTCTGCTCATCGAGGTAGCTTTGCAGAAGAGATTCAGCGAACTGGCCCATGGGCTCTACCGCATGGATCACATACAACTCGGCGCCGAACGTGCGCGCCAGCGCCAGCGCGTGTTGCATGACAAAAGGGGCGTAGACACCGAGGTCGGTGGCGTACAGCATGGAGTGGATCATTCGACCTCCTCGACTGCCGCTGCGGCAGAGCAAGCTTCAGCTTAGCAGCGCGCCGGACGCACGCTTTGCCGTCCGGCGCGCTGCTGATGCGGGCTGGAGGGCCCCGGCGGGGCCAGAGCCACCCTCAGCGGGGCTGTTCGCCCCGGTCGATGAAAGCCAGCGCCTGGTACAGCATCTCCATGCGCGGCAAGTGGCAGCCTGCCGCATGCGCCTGTGCCAACGGCTCGGCATAGATGGCCTGCAGCTCCAGCGGGCGCTTGTTGACATGGTCGTGGTACATGCTGGGCCAGTAGTCGGGCATGCGCTCGGTCACCTGGAACAGGTGCTCGGCATACCCCTCGGGCAACACATGGCCACACGCCGCCGCGCCCTGCACCACCTCGGCCATCAAGGCCTGGATCAGGGCGCGACCATGACTGTCGGCCATCAGCGGCGTGGTGCTGGCGCCGAGCAGCACCGACAGGCCGTTGTAGGGCACGTTCCACACCAGCTTCTGCCAGCGTGCCTGGGCCAGGTCGGGCATGGCCTGCGAGTCGATGCCCGCAGCCCGGAACAGCCCCGAGCCCTCATTGACCAGCGCGGCACCGCCATCGTTGGCCGGTCCGCTGTGGTAGCCGAGGTTGACCGCGCCCAAGGCCTGGTGGCGGATCACGCCGGGCGCCTGGCGGTTGACGCAGATGAAACACAGGCCGCCGAGCAGGTGCATGTCGCTGCGCAAGGCCGGGCGCAACTGCTCCTCCACGCCCAGGCCGTTCTGCAGCAGCACCACCTTGGCGCCCGGTGCGGCCGCCTGCACGATCAGCGGCGCCAACTGGTCATTGCTGGTGGCCTTGGCCCCCACCAGCAGCCAGTCGCAGGGCGGCATGTCGGCGGCACTGGCATAGGCCTGCACCTTCATCTGCAAGTTGCCATGCACGGCACTGTCCAGGGTCAACCCCTGCTCGCGGACAACCTCGTACTCGCTGCGCAACAGAAAATGCACATCGAAGCCGGCCCGGGCCAGCATCAACCCATAGAAGCCGCCGATGGCGCCACTGCCGATGATGCCGATACGTGGTGTGTGCGGATGCATGCCGATCTCCAGGTAAAAGTCAGCCCTCTTTTTACACAGGTTGCGCAGCGCTGGGCAGCCCATGCACGGCAAACACCTGCCATCTCGGAAAAACCCCACACGGACTGGGCCCAGCCCATTGTCGCGCCACCTGTAACGCGCTAAGGTTCGGCTCCCCGCTGCGATTATTCTTGCTGCTGGGCCGCACGGGGATAGTTGGCGGCCGGCACCCGTGACCTGACGAGTAACACGATGGCTGATTTACCGATCGATGACTTGAACGTTGCCTCCAACGAGACCCTGATCACCCCCGATCAGCTCAAGAAGGAAATCCCCCTCAGCGCCAAGGCCCTGCAGACCGTGACTGCCGGCCGTGAAGTGGTGCGCAATATTCTCGACGGCAAGGACCATCGCCTGTTCGTCGTGGTCGGCCCTTGCTCGATCCACGACATCAAGGCCGCCCACGAGTACGCCGAGCGCCTGAAAGTGCTGGCCGAGGAAGTGTCCGACACGCTGTACCTGGTCATGCGCGTGTATTTCGAAAAACCGCGCACCACCGTCGGCTGGAAAGGCCTGATCAACGACCCGTACCTGGATGACTCGTTCAAGATCCAGGATGGCCTGCACATCGGCCGCAAGCTGCTGCTGGACCTGGCCGAAATGGGCCTGCCGACCGCCACCGAAGCGCTCGACCCGATTTCCCCGCAGTACCTGCAGGACCTGATCAGCTGGTCGGCCATCGGCGCCCGCACCACCGAATCGCAGACCCACCGCGAGATGGCTTCGGGCCTGTCCTCGGCAGTCGGCTTCAAGAACGGCACCGACGGCGGCCTGACCGTTGCCATCAACGCCCTGCAGTCGGTGTCCAAGCCGCACCGCTTCCTCGGCATCAACCAGGAAGGCGGCGTGTCGATCGTCACCACCAAGGGCAACCCGTACGGCCACGTGGTACTGCGCGGCGGCAACGGCAAGCCGAACTATGACTCGGTCAGCGTCGCCCTCTGCGAGCAGGACCTGGCCAAGGCCAAGATCAAGGCCAACATCATGGTCGATTGCAGCCACGCCAACTCCAACAAGGACCCGGCCCTGCAACCGCTGGTGATGGAGAACGTCGCCAACCAGATCCTCGAAGGCAACCAGTCGATCATCGGCCTGATGGTCGAGAGCCACCTGAACTGGGGCTGCCAGTCGATTCCGAAGAACCTGGACGAGCTGCAATACGGCGTGTCGATCACCGATGCCTGCATCGACTGGTCGGCTACCGAGAAGACCCTGCGCAGCATGCGTACCAAGCTGAAGGATGTGCTGCCGCAGCGCAAGCGCGGCTGATGCGATAAAGAGCGGGGCCGCTTCGCGCCCCATCGCGACACAAGGCCGCTCCTACAGGGTTATGCGATTTCCTGTAGGAGCGGCCTTGTGTCGCGATGGGCTGCGAAGCGGCCCCGCTTTTTTTTACAGAATCAGACCTTGCTCGAATGCCGCTGCTGGCGCTCCATGTAGCGCTCCACGTACGAGCAGGACGGAATCACCGTGTAGCCCATCTGTTCAGCGTACTCCAGGGCCCGTTCGGTCAGGGCGGCAGCAATCCCGCGGCCACGCAGGGCGTTGGGTACGAAGGTGCGATAGATGTCCAGCGTCTGCTTGCCCAGGTCCATGTACGTCAGATAGGCACGATGACCGTCCACGTTGGTCTCGAACTGATGACCGGCCTGGTCATGGTGGATGGTCAGCGCTTCGCTCATCACTACTCCTCGCAGGTCTTCTCGGCAGACCCATACCTTAACCGATGGTGGTTTATCCGGCACAGAATCCTCTACGCCACCTGTTGCCCCCTTCGACCACTGGACGATTGCAATCGTTCGGATCCTCTGGCACTCACAAGATAGTAGGCGCCGCAGGCGGGATTGCTCAAGGTGGTGGCGGTTAAAAATGGCGAAAATGCAGCCAGATGCCATTCTTGGCAACGCGCCAGGCAGCCACCGGATGTACTAGGGCTTAAGACGCCGAAGGACAGTTAAAGTCACCCTTAGTTCAACAAAAAAGTTCCTGTACTACAGTCGCTTGCGAACCCTGTACGTTTTTTTCACAGGCGTGTCGCAAATCTTGTCGGAAAGGCGTCAAGCAACATTTTTTTTGCAGTTCTTGCGCTTAGTCAGTTTACTTACTACAAGTAATGGGTACTATGTACGCCGGCCAGTTTCTCTTTTCCGAGAGATGGCTATTTAATAGAAAGTCCTTGAAGGGGAACACGATGAACAACGTTCTGAAATTCTCTGCTCTGGCTCTGGCCGCAGTTCTGGCTACCGGTTGCAGCAGCGTATCCAAAGAAACCGAAGCTCGTCTGACTGCGACTGAAGACGCAGCAGCTCGCGCTCAAGCTCGTGCCGACGAAGCCTACCGTAAGGCTGACGACGCACTGGCAGCCGCTCAGAAGGCTCAGCAGACCGCTGACGAAGCCAACGAGCGCGCTCTGCGTATGCTGGACAAAGCCAGCCGCAAGTAATAATCCTCACGGATTGTTATGGAGCCGACCCACTTGTGGGTCGGCTTTTTTATTGCCTGCGCACAAGGCAAACGCGCCAGGCAGAAACGAAAAGGCCTGCACTAAGGCAGGCCCGGGTGTGTCGCAATTACCTTACTGCAGTTCGGGCGGAATGCTCGAAACCATCGGTGCGCCACCCTGGTTTTCGGTCGGCACGGCAATTTCCACCGGCATGCCATCTTCCGCGGCCACCACGTCACGGACCATGTCCCAGTTCATGCGTAGGTTATTGGCCAGGTCTTCACGCTTGAGCAAGGCGTTGATAACAGCAGTGTGTTTATCGACCACCGACGGATTACCCTGGTCGTCCAGCGGCGTGTGCGCCTCCAGGTAAACCTTGCCGCCACTGATACCAAACTTGTAGGGCTCGTTGATGATGCGCACCGGCGTACCCACCGGCACCATCTTCGACAGTTCCAGCACGTTGTTGTTGAGCATGCGGAAGCAACCGTGGCTGGTACGCATGCCAATGCCGAACTTCTTGTTCGAACCATGGATCAGGTAGCCCGGCACGCCGAGGGTGAACTTGAACGGCCCCAGCGGGTTGTCCGGGCCGGCCGGCACCACGCTCGGCAGGATGTCGCCGTCAGCCGCGTGTTCGGCACGGATCGACGCTGGCGGGGTCCAGGTCGGGTTCGGCGTCTTGGCGGTGATCTTGGTATTGGCGATCGGCGAGCCCCAGCCTTCACGGCCAATGCCCAGCGGGAAGGTATGCACCACGTTCTGCCCTTTCGGGAAGTAGTACATGCGGTATTCGGCCAGGTTGATGACGATGCCCTCGCGCGGGCCCGGCGGCAGGATGTAGCGGGTCGGCAGGATGATCTCGGTGCCGGCACCTGGCAGCCATGGGTCCACGCCCGGGTTGGCGGCGATCATTTCCAGGTAGCCGAGGTCGTTGGCAGTGCCGATATCGGCGAACGTGTCCTCGTACTTTGCCTTGATCACATGCACCTGGCCGATGATGTCTTCACCGGGTGGTGGCAGTGGCAGCTCCAGCGCAGCAGCGGGGCCTGCTACCAGCAGGGCGGCCAGGGACAGGCTACGGGTGACGGCAGGAAAGCGCGGCAACATCCGGTAAATCCTTCGAAAGGTGGGTCAAGAGAATCGATTGTACACCTGCGCCGATGCAAGCGGGAGGCATTGGCGCCATGCAAGCGTTCCAGATGATGAAAGGTGCGGTGTTCAGGCGCCCTGCAGCTCCGGCCACACCGGGCGCATGCCGCGCCGCTGGGCATCGAGGATGGCGCGGCACAGGTCGCACAGGCGGCCGTCGCGGTAGATCGAGCGCGCCACCCCCGACCAGCGCGGTTGCGCCGGCAGCAGGCCACCGCACAGAGTGCGGTCGGCCGGTACGCCCAGCTCGAGCTGGCGGGCCACGAGGTGAACGCGGATTTCCTGGCAGGCGAACAGGTCGAGCTGCTCATCAGGCTCGATCAGTTGGTAGGCATACAGGGACCAGGCAGGGCGCGGCATCGGTGGCACTCGAAACGGGGGGCGCAACATTAGCCGAAAGCCGGCGCCGTTTAAAGCGTCACAGCAAGGGTTTTATCGCCGGCCAGGCATTTTCCAGCAGGCGCTGCTGGGCAGCCTGGGCCGGGTGAATGCCATCCGCCTGCATCAACTCAGGCACGCCCCCTACCCCCTCGAGGAAAAACGGCACCAGCGGCACCTGTTTTTCTGCCGCCAGCTGTTCATACACCTGGGCGAACGCGGTGGTGTAGCGCACGCCATAATTGGGTGGCAGGCGCATGCCCAGCAGCACCACCTTGGCACCGGCCTTGCGCGAACTTTCGATCATCGAGGCAAGATTTTGTTGCAATTGCGCTGGCGACTGCCCGCGCAGGCCATCGTTGCCGCCCAGCTCCAGCACCACCAGGCTCGGCTTGTGCGCTGCAAGCAGCGCCGGCAGCCGCGCCTGGCCACCTGCACTGGTGTCGCCGCTGATCGATGCATTGACCACTTTGTCGTCGAAACCTTCGTCCCGCAGGCGGGTCTGCAACAGGGAGACCCAGCCCTGGCGGGTATCCAGGCCAAAACCGGCGCTGATACTATCGCCGACAACCAGCAGTGTTCCCGCCGCCGCGCTCTGGGCCAGGCAATACAGGGCCAGACCGGCACTCAACCACCACACTCGCATCGGATTCTCCATGGGCCCCAGCATTCTCGTTGCGCAGAACCTTAGCAAAGTGGTCCCCAGCGCGGAAGGTGACCTGACCATCCTGCACGCGCTGTCCCTCGACCTGGCCCAGGGCGACAGCCTGGCCATCGTCGGCGCCTCGGGCTCGGGCAAGTCGACCCTGCTCGGCCTGCTCGCCGGCCTCGACCAGCCCAGCGCCGGCAAGGTCATCCTCGCTGGCCACGACCTGGGGCCGCTGGATGAAGACCAGCGCGCGCGGGTGCGCGCCGAACATGTGGGCTTCGTGTTCCAGTCGTTCCAGCTGCTCGACAGCCTCAACGCCCTGGAAAACGTCATGCTGCCGCTGGAGCTGGACGGCCGCCGCGATGCCCGCGAACACGCGCGCACTCTGCTCGAACGGGTCGGCCTGGGCAAGCGCCTGAGCCACACCCCGCGCCAGCTTTCGGGCGGCGAACAGCAACGGGTGGCCATTGCCCGTGCCTTCGCCGCGCAACCGGCAGTGCTGTTCGCCGACGAACCCACCGGCAACCTCGACAGCCACACCGGCGAGCGCATCAGCGACCTGCTGTTCGAACTGAACAAGGAACGCGGCACCACCCTGGTGCTGGTTACCCATGACGAACGCCTGGCCCGGCGCTGCCGCCGCCAGATCCGCCTGGATGCGGGCCGCCTGGTGGCCCCGGTGGAGGCCTGATGAACCACATGCCGCTGTCCCGCCTGTGCGGCCTGGCCCTGCGCCAGTTGCTGCGCGACATTCGCGCCAGCGAAGTGCGCGTGCTGTTCTTCGCCCTGCTGGTGGCGGTCGCGGCCAGCACTGCCATCGGTTATTTCGGTGCCCGCCTCAACGGCGCCATGCAACTGCGCGCCAGCGAGTTCCTCGGTGCAGACCTGGTGCTGCAGGGCAGTGCCCCGGCCCGCGACCAGCAGATAGAAGCCGGCAAGGCGCTTGGCTTGCGCCACGCCCAGGTGGTCGAGTTCACCAGCGTGGTCGGCGGCGACAACGGTATCCAGCTGTCCAGCGTCAAGGCTACTGATGGTGCCTACCCGTTGCGCGGGCAAGTTCGCAGTGCCGCGGAGCCCTATGCCGCAGAAACTCCGGGCGGCGGCCCGGCACCTGGCGAAGCATGGGTCGAGCCACGCCTTTTGGCGGCACTGGGGCTGAAGGTTGGCGACAGCATCGACGTGGGCATGAAGACGCTGCGCATGAGCCGCGTACTGACCTACGAACCGGACCGCGCCAACAACTTCTACAGCCTTACCCCACGGGTAATGATGAACCTGGCCGACCTGCAGGCGACCGGCGTGATCCAACCGGGCAGCCGGGTCACCTACCGCGACCTGTGGCGCGGCGATGCCGAAGCGTTGGCCCAGTACCGCGGGGCACTGAAAAAGGACCTGGCCGCCAACCAGCGCCTGCGCGACACCCGCGATGGCAACCAGCAGGTCGGCGGCGCCCTGGGCAAGGCCGAGCGCTACCTGAACATGGCCAGCCTGGTGGCGGTGCTGCTGGCAGGCGTCGCCGTGGCCCTGTCGGCCAGCCGCTATGCCGCACGCCGCCTGGACGCCAGCGCCCTGCTGCGCTGCCTGGGCCTTTCGCGCCGCCAGGCACTGGGCCTGTACTGTCTGCAATTGGCCATGCTCGGCCTGGTCGCCGCGCTGGCCGGCGCCCTGCTCGGCTGGCTGGCCCAGCTGGGCCTGTTCCGCCTGCTGCATGGCCTGCTGCCAAGCGTGGTGCCTGCAGGCGGCATCGTCCCGGCCCTGGCTGGCATCGCCACCGGGCTGGTGGCCCTGGCCGGCTTCGCCCTGCCGCCAATTGCCGCGCTGGGCCAGGTGCCGCCGCTGCGCGTGCTACGCCGCGACCTGCTGCCGATACCGCCCAGCAGCTGGCTGGTGTACGGCGCGGCCCTGTTCGCACTGGGCCTGATCATGTGGCGCCTGAGCCTCGACCTGCTGCTCACCTTTGCCCTGCTCGGTGGCGGCCTGGTCGCCGCGCTGCTGCTCGGTGGCCTGCTGCTGCTCGGTTTGCGCAGCCTGCGCCAATTGCTGGCCGGGGCACCACTGACCTGGCGCCTGGGGCTGGGCCAACTGCTGCGCCACCCCATGGCCGCTGCCGGCCAGGCCCTGGCCTTCGGCCTGATCCTGCTGGCCATGGCCCTGGTCGCGCTGCTGCGCGCGGAACTGCTCGACACCTGGCAAACGCAGCTGCCCAAGGATGCACCCAACCATTTCGCCCTGAATATCCTGCCGGATGACCGTGAGCCCTTCGCCCAACACCTGCAGCAGGTCAATGCCACCTCGGCACCGCTGTACCCGGTGACACCCGGCCGCCTGGTGCGCATCAACGAGCAACCGGTGCAGCAGGTGGTCAGCAAGGACTCGGCAGGCGAGCGCGCCGTGCAGCGCGACCTCAGCCTGACCTGGGCAGCCGAACTGCCCGAAGGCAATACACTGACGGGCGGCAACTGGTGGCAGGCGTTGCCCGCCGAAGATGAAATCCCCGGTGTGTCGGTGGAGGCGGAACTGGCCAGCAGCCTGAAGCTGCAACTGGGCGACCTGCTGACCTTCGACATCGGCGGCCAGCAGCGCCAGGCCCGGGTCAGCAGCCTGCGCAGCGTGCACTGGGACAGCTTCCAGCCGAACTTCTACATGATCTTCCAGCCCGGCACGTTGCAGGGGCTGCCGACCACCTACCTGACCAGCTTCTATCTGGCACCGGGCCATGACCTGGATGTGGTGGCGCTGTCACGGGCATTTCCGGCAGTGACCATCCTGCAGGTGGACGCCTTGCTCGATCAGCTGCGCAGCATCCTCGCCCAGGTGACCCTGGCGGTGGAGTATGTGTTGCTGTTCGTGCTGGCAGCCGGGTTGGCGGTGCTGTTCGCTGGCTTGCAGGCGACGCTGGACGAGCGCATCCGCCAGGGCGCCTTGCTGCGTGCGCTGGGCGCGGCGCGGCCATTACTGGTCAAGGCGCGGCGGATCGAGTTCGGCTTGCTGGGTGCGGCCAGCGGCTTGCTGGCGGCGGTCGGGTGCGAGCTGATTACCCTGATGCTGTACCGCTATGCCTTCGACCTGCAATGGAGCCCGCATGTGTGGTTGCTGCTGTTGCCGCTGGCAGGGGCGCTGCTGGTAGGTGGTGCGGGGGTGCTGGGGACGCGACGGGCGTTGAATGCCAGCCCGTTGGCGGTTTTACGCGAGAGTTGATGACAGCCCGCGAAGAGGCCGGCACAGGCAACATCAGATCACTGCCCGTAGCTGATGCTGTTGACATACCAGGTCGCTTCACCGGTAGGTGTGTGCACCACCACCTCATCACCCTCCTCCTTCTTCAGCAAGGCGCGAGCCATGGGCGAGTCGATCGAGATGTAGTCATTGCGCCCATAGATCTCGTCATACCCGACAATGCGAAACTTCATGGTCTCGCCCTCGTCGTTCTCGATCTCCACCCAGGCACCGAAAAACACCTTGCCCTCCTGCTGCGGCGAGTAGGCCACCACCTTCACATCTTCAAGACGCTTGCGCAGGTAACGCACCCGGCGGTCGATCTCGCGCAGCAGCTTCTTGTTGTACTGGTAGTCGGCATTCTCGCTGCGGTCGCCCAGCGATGCCGCCCAGGTAACCTTCTGGGTAATCTCCGGGCGGTATACCCGCCACAGGTGGTCCAGTTCTTTCTTCAGCGCCTCATGGCCTTCCGTGGTGATGATGTTGGTACTCAACAGCGCGCTCCTCAGCGGCGGGTAATCAGGCCTTGGCGCGCGATACGGGTGAGGTGGCCGATGATTTCGGCGGCCTCGTCCGGTGCCGGGGCCTGGATCACGGCCAGGTCGAAACGGTCATTGCCATACTGTGCGAGGTGGCAGCCGGTATCGGCGAACTGGATCAGAAATGCACGCGCCTGGCCCTTGCGCCGGGACAGGCCTTCAAGGTGACGTAAAAGAGTGGGTTGATGCTGGCCGCCGAGCAGGATGCGCGGTGTGCGGGACGCCTGGCTGGCAGGCAAGGGACTCAAACAGACACTGGTACGTGGGCAACTCATGGAGCTTCTCTCCGCCTCGCGAATCCCGCTGGGCAGCGGTGGGAGGCGTCACCGAACCAGCGCTTTAGCGGTATTTCGGATGACCCGGAGAGGGGCTTTCCTGCGCCCCGCAAGTAGCTGTTTAAATCGGCGCAGACGGTATGCTAGAGCTACAAGCGGCAAGATACAAGCCTCAAGCCGAAAGTGATCGGCCTGAGGCTTGTATCTTGGCATTTGCGGTGGATCAGCGGGCGATCAGGCGGTCCAGCGAGAAGCGGCCAGCGCCTTCGATCAGTACCGCGACGGTGCCAGCCAGCAGGGCCAGGCCGAACTCATAGCCGTTGTTGGACATGAACAGACCGTTGCCGATATGCACCGAGAGGATCGCCACCACCAGGGTTACCGCCAGCACCAGGGCCGCCGGGCGGGCCAGCAGGCCGATCACCAGGGCCAGGCCGCCGAAGAACTCGGCACTACCAGACAACAGGGCCATCAGGTAACCCGGGGCCAGGCCGATGCTCTCCATCCACTGGCCGGTGCCTTCCAGACCATAGCCACCGAACATGCCGAACAGTTTTTGCGCGCCATGCGCAATGAAGATGATGCCGACCAGGATACGGATGACGCTCAGGCCTGCGCCGGCGCGGGTGGAGAACAGAGCGTTGAGGGTAGCGTTATTCATGTCGAAGACTCCTTGAAGCGGGGAAGTTGTGTTGGGATGGGCGCCATCATAATCGATTCGATAGATATGAAAATCGCAAAAAACCCAACATAACAATCGACAAAATCGATTTATCAGCGTTTAGCCACACGCTCCAGCGCGGCACGCTCCCGGTTGAACGCTACAAAGTACTTGTTGACGCTATTGACGAAGTTGACTGGCCCCATGCCCACCTGCTCCATGGCGATACGTTCGGTCTGGAAGAACCACTGGTCGCCATTCAGCCCGCGCCGCCGCGCTTCGGCGCGCATGGCCTGGACGCGCTCGGGGCCCAGGTTGTAGGCCGCCAGCACGAAGGCCATGCGCTCGCGCTCGTTGATCTTGGCGCTGGCAAAGAACTTGCGCCGGATCAGCGCCAGGTAACGGGCGCTGGCCTGGACATTACCATCCACCGTGGCGGTGTTGCTCACCCCCACGCGCTGCGCCGCCGAAGGAGTGATCTGCATCAGGCCATGGGCCCCACCGGTGCCGCGCGCTGCCGGGTTGAGCGTCGACTCCTTGAAGGCCAGCGCGGCCAGGTTGAGCCAGTCGATCTGCTGCGCCTCACCGTGTTTCTGCAGCACCGGCCGCAGCGCGGTCAGACGCTGGCGATTCTTGCTGGCCAACGGGTCGTGCACCCGGTACTGGCGGCGGTAGATGCGCTCGAACGCGGCGTCCTGGTTGTCCGGCGCGCGGTAGCCCTGCAGAAAGCGATCGACCGTGGCCTGCAACTGCGGCGCATCGGGCCTCACATACCAACGCATGGCTTGCGGCGCCCCCAGTTTTACGCGACTGTCCAGGCGCAGGCGCGGCATCACCCGGGCCCAGCGCCGGGCGATCGGCTGCTCGACCACGGTCAGGTGATAGATGCCGGCCTGGACCATTTCCAGCACATCCTCCACCGCCAGGGTCGAGTCGACCCACTCCACCTTGATCGGCGCGCGCTTGCGCAGCGCCAGCTGCTGGTTGACCTGCTGGATCAACGGGCCGGCGGCACTGGCGCTGGTCAGGGCCACGGTACGCCCGGACAACTGCTCGACATGGCTGAAGCTGCGTTCGCCCTTGCGCCCCACCAGCAGCAGCGGCACCTGCTCGAGCACCGGCGCGCTGCTGCTGACCCCGCGCACTACGGCGGGGTCGAGCAGTTCACCCGGCGCGGCCAGGTCACCCTCGCCACGGGCCAAAGCGCCGAGCAATTGCTCCTTGGCCCGCGGGATCAGCTTGAGCTGGATCTCCTGGCCGTCGGCGGCGCGGGCATTGAGGTAATGCTCCAGGGCACGCAAGCGATAGTACTCGATGCCGACCGGCTCGCCCTTGACCTCACCGGAGCTGTTGCGGCTCTGGTTGACCAGCACCCGCAGCACCTGGCTGGTGCGAATCTGCTGCAGGTCACGGACCTTGGCCGGCGCGATGTTCTGCTGCGGTCCCGGCACGCGCGCGTGGGCAGGCCCGGTCAAGGTCAGCCCAAGCGTCAGCAGGAAAATGAGCCAGCATCGCTGCATGCGAAAACGTGTCCGTGGTCGGTGGGCGGCATCCATGGGGTTGCACCGCCAAGAGAGAAATGACGGCAAAAGACCACGGCAACAGCATGAAGTTCTTGGTTTTTTCAGAAAAACACGGTTTTTGCTATGCTGGCCGCCCCGCGGCACGAGATAGCACCATGCAACTGATCGATATCGGCGTCAACCTGACCAACAGCAGTTTCCACGACCAGCAGGCGGCAATCGTCGAGCGCGCCCTTGAGGCCGGGGTCACGCAGATGGTGCTGACGGGCACCAGCCTGGCGGTCAGCGAACAGGCGCTGGAGCTGTGCCAGCAACTGGATGCGAGCGGCGCGCACCTGTTCGCCACGGCAGGCGTACACCCTCATGATGCCAAAACCTGGGATGCCGGCAGCGAGCGCCAGTTGCGCCAGTTGCTGAATGAAACACGCGTGCGCGCCGTGGGCGAATGCGGCCTGGACTTCAACCGCGACTTCTCCCCTCGCCCGCTGCAGGAAAAAGCCCTGGAGGCACAGTTGGCACTGGCTGCCGAGCTGCGTCTGCCGGTGTTCCTGCACGAACGCGACGCCAGCGAACGCCTGCTGGCGATCCTCAAGGATTACCGCGACCACCTGACCGGCGCAGTGGTGCACTGCTTTACCGGCGAGCGCGACGCGCTGTTCGCCTACCTGGACATGGACCTGCACATCGGCATTACCGGCTGGATCTGCGACGAACGCCGTGGCACCCACCTGCATCCGCTGGTGGGCAACATTGCCGAGGGGCGGCTGATGCTGGAGAGCGATGCGCCTTACCTGCTGCCGCGCAGCCTGCGGCCCAAGCCGAAGAACGGGCGCAACGAACCAGCGTTCCTGCCGGAGGTGTTGCGTGAAGTGGCCTTGCACCGGGGCGAGTCGACCGAACATACGGCGGCGCATACCACGGCAACGGCGCGGGCGTTTTTCCGACTCCCCTGAACCCGTCGCGTTCTCCTGTAGGAGCGGCCTTGTGTCGCGAAAGGGCCGCAACGCGGCCCCGGCAATCTATGCGGCGAAGCTGAAAACCTGGGGGCGCTTCGCACCCCTATCGCGACACAACGCCGCTCAAAAGCGCGTCAGAACTTGCGGCAGAATTTTCTTGATGCACATCAAGAAAGGCCCTGGCTTGCGCAGGCACAATGATGGCACCTTGCCAATATTGTTCCCGCTCAACTCAGAGAAGACCTGCCCATGGGTGCCTGGCTTAGCAATGTTTCCCTGAAGTACAAGTTCTGGGCCGTCAACGCGGTGGCCTTTGTCACGACCTTGCTGTTGGTGCTCTATGCCGTGCATCTGGAGCAACGCGCCCGCGCCGAGGCCGCGCAGGCCCAGGCGGCCGCGCAGGCCCAATTGCTGGCTGCCTGGCCGGCCGGCCAGCAGCTGCCCCGCCCGGCCAACGTCATCAGCTGGTCAGCCGGGCAAACGCCCACCTTCGCCGGTGAACCCCTCGAGGCCCTGCGCAATGCCCAAGGCTGGGTCGAACTGCCCGCCGCCCGGCTCTTGGGCAACAACCCGCTACAGGGCGCGCAGGTGCTGCGCAACGGCGATCAGCAAATGGCCGTGCTGGCCCAGTCGCCCAGCCTGCGCCAGGTGTTCCTCGACCGCTTCAGCAACTACGCGGTATGCGTGTTGATCCTGATGCTGGCCATGCTCGGCGCCTCGCAGCTGCTGATCCGCTTCCTGCTCAGCCAGCTCAACACGCTCAAGGATGTGATGCTGCACGTGGAAAAAACCGGCGACCTGTCGGCCCGCGTGCCGCTGGCCTGTGGCGACGAGGTCGGCCAGATGGCCGGGGCCTTCAATGCCATGCAGGCGACCTACCACCGCGTGGTCAGTACCGTCGCCCACACCGCAGCGCAACTGGACTCCGGTGCCGCGCGCCTGGCTGCGAGCATGAGCGACGTGCGCCACGGCATGCTCGGCCAACAGAGCGAGACCGACCAGGCCGCTACCGCCATCAACGAAATGTCGGCGACGGTGCACCACATCGCCCAGCACGCCGGCGCCACCCGTGACCTGTCACAAACCGCCGACACCCTGGCCGGTAGCGGCCAGGAGGTGGTCAGCCGGGTGCAGGACTCGATTTCCGGGCTGTCCAGCGGCGTTCAGCAAACTGCCGAGATGATTCGCCAGCTGGCCGAAGACAGCCAGAAGATCAATGGCGTGGTCAGTGTGATCCACAGCATCGCCGAGCAGACCAACCTGCTGGCGCTCAATGCCGCCATCGAAGCAGCGCGCGCCGGCGACCTGGGCCGCGGCTTTGCCGTGGTGGCCGATGAAGTGCGCAACCTGGCCAAGCGCGTGCAAAACTCCACCGACGAGATCACCACCATGGTCTCGGCCCTGCAGTCGGGCACCCGCGATGCAGTGGATTTCATGCAGGAAAGCTCGTACAAGGCCGACGACTGCGTCAGGCAGGCCCAGGAGGCCGGCGAAGCACTGGCCGAGATTACCGGTGCCGTGGCGCAGATGCGCGAAAGCAACACCCAGATTGCCGTGGCAGCCGAGCAGCAAAGCCAGGTGGCCGAGGAAATGAACCGCGCCGTGGTGAGTATTCGCGATGTCACCGAACAGACCGTGCAACAGACCGTGGGCTCGGCGACCACCAGCAGCGAACTGGCAACCCTGGCCGGTGAACTGAACAAGGCCATTGGCCAGCTCAAGCTATAGTCACCATAGCCAGCCTCGATTGGCCCTCGCCTGGGGGGGCGCACTAAGCTTTGGGCATGACCGAGAGGAAATGCCCATGAGCAAACGCCTGCCCAACCTGCCCGCCTGGCAATGGCGCGGCTACCACCACAACCACCGCCACCCGACCAACCTGGTGCTGCACCTGATCGCCGTGCCGTTGTTCATCCTTGGCGCGTTGCTGATTCTGTCCGGCCTGTTCGGCCTGGATCTGGGCCAGATTGCCGTTGGCATCATTGCCTTGATCGCCGGCCTGGGCCTGCAGCGCCAGGGCCATCGCCTGGAAGCCGAGCAACCCGAGCCCTTCGCCAACCGCAAGGATGCCGTGCAACGCCTGCTGACCGAGCAGTTCATCACCTTTCCGCGCTTCTTGCTGAGTGGGGCCTGGTGGAAGGCTTGGCGGGAACGACACAAGCATCGGCGCTGATGCCATTGGGGCTGCTCTGCAGCCCAATCGCGACGCAAGGCCGCTCCCACAAGAACCGCGCATGTCCTGAAATTTACGCGATCCCTGTGGGAGATTGCCCAGCGCTTTGGGCTGCGCTGTCGCACAGGGAACAATGTTCGAGAGGGAGCCACAATCCCTTGTGGGAGCGGGCATGCCCGCGAACACCGGCGGAGCCGGTGCCATACACCGCGTTGGCCGTTTCGCGGGCACGCCCGCTCCCACAGGGGCCCTGCTAAATCAATGATTTATGTGTTGTTCCATGAGAGCGGCCTTGTGTCGCCATTGGAGCGCAACGCGCTCCCGGGTTCGGTCAGGCAAACACGGTAACCGTCTGCCGGCTCAAGGCCAGCAACTCACCCTGCGCCGTCCTCAACGCGGCGGCGGCATGCCCGTAACCATCCCGCGCATGCTCGGTTTCCACGCAATAACGGCACCAGTCCAGGGTCGACAGCTGCGCCGTGGGCTGCATGAATTCGATGGTCCAGGTCAACGTACTGCCGGCGGCCGGCTGCTTGAGAAACGGCATCAGGCTCGGTGGCCAGGCATCGACCAACGCCAGCAGGTGCGCCTCGTTGACCGGTTCTTCGGCCACCCCGCGCAAACGTACCCAGCCGCCCATCTGGCGCGACTGATTGCCACTGAACGGCAACCCACCCACCGCCCAGCGCAAGGCCACATGCTGCATGAACTCCGGGGTAACGCCTTTGATATGGGGCAACTCGGGGGCTGCGTCTTCGAGCGCTTTCATTTCCGTTGCCGGCAACGCCGGCACATCGACCACCGATGGCCGCCCCGCACCGAAATTGCCCTGCACCAGGGTCACCACCTGGCCGTCTTGAACGGCACGGCCCAGCAAGGTGCTGACTGCCTTGCCTTCACGCAGCACCTCCACGTCGAAGCGGATTGGCACATCCGCCGCGGCCGGCGCCACAAAGCTGATGGCCAGCGAACGCACGGGGCGGTCATCGGAGATTTTCTGGCGCATGGCTTCATACACCATGGCCGCCATCAGCCCACCAAAGGCGGCGCGACCCTGGGCCCAGCTTGGCGGGACGCTCACCGCTTCGGGGTTGGCCCGCACGGCGTCGAGCAGTTGGTTGAAATTCATTGGCCGGCTCCTGCCTGCAGCGAAAAAGGTCTGTCCATCCTAGCCAGCAACCCCCTGTCGATCAGCCCGCATATCGGTCATTTTTCGGGCTTTCGCCGCGCCAGCGCCTGCTGCAGTGCATCCAGCGTCACATCCGAATGCCGCTCGGCCTCGTGCAACTCCTGCTCCCAGGCGACCTTGCACGGTGCCAGGTCGGCATGGTCGCGCGCCTGCAGCAGCCATTGCAGGCGATCATGCCAGTCACCCAGGTCGCCCTGGGCCTGCTTCAGCAAGCGCCGCAACGGCTTGCCCGCATGGTCGAGCTGCGGGTATGCCTCGTCACCGTAGCGCGCACGCTTGATCAGCAAACGCAGGCGATGGCGATCGTGGGCCGGGTCCTGCAGCGCTTTGTGCAATTTGCGCCACTGTTTGACCAGGCGTTTGTCGATACGCTTTTCCAACGCCTTGACCAGGCCCTCGCGGCCGGCTGCACGCAGGAACAGCGGAAACGCGTCGACAATCGCCAGCACCCGGGTCAGCTGCGGGCTGGCGGCAACACTGGCGAAGGTCCTGCCACGCCCTTCCAGGCGCCGCTGCCCGGCCTCTGCTAAACCACGCCCGATCAGCTCGGCCGCCAGCACCTCACGGTCACGCAACGGCGTGGTCAGTGTACCCAACGACTTGGCGGCGTCCTCCAGTTGCTCCACCCCCGGCAGCCCACGCAGCGGCCGTAGCAGGCTGCGCAGGCGCCGCAGGGTGGTGCGCAGGTCATGCAAGGCCTCACTGTCGGTATCGGCAGCCAGGCGCTCGCGGCAGGCCAGCAGGCGCACCTGCAAGGCCACTATCTGGGCAACCACATGATCGAGCATGGCAGACATCGAAAGACGCTCCTTGGTCAGCGCCCGGCGCGAGACTCACGAATATAGAAACGGGCCTTTTCGGCTTTTCTGGTACAGCTTTCATAACCTTCGAACTGCTGCTGGGTCTTGGCCCCGGTCAGCAACGACAAGGCCTTGGAGTAGCTCACGGCACCGGCAAAGCCTTCGGCCTTGGCCAGGTCCAGTTCCTTCCAGGCGGCATCCAGTTGGGTCGCGCAACTCTCGCGGTAGGCCGTCTTGCCCGCGCAGCCAGCAAGGGCCAAGGCGATCAAGGGAAGGCAGATCCAGGCTTTCATCGGTAATACCTCAAAAGAAAAAACGTTGGCTTTTTGACGCCTCGGCAGCTGAAAAGTGCCATGCCCAGCCCGCTTGGCCCAGCCAGTTTTATTACAGTAGCTCAGCGCGATGCACATTGAAGCACAGGTGGCGATGGGTGCATTGTAGGACCATGGTTGCACTGGCCGGGGAATGTTCATGAGCAAACGCGTGGCACTGGTACTGGGATCCGGCGGAGCCCGGGGGTATGCACATATCGGGGTGATCGAGGAAATCGAGCGCCGTGGCTACGACATTGCCTGCATCGCCGGCTGCTCCATGGGCGCGGTGATCGGCGGCATCTATGCCGCCGGCAAGCTGGAAGACTACCGCAACTGGATCGAGAGCCTCGACTACCTGGATGTGTTGCGCCTGGTCGATGTCAGCTTTCGCCTTGGCGCAATTCGCGGCGACAAGGTGTTCGGGCAAATCCGCAAGATCGTCGGCGAGATCAACATCGAGCAATTGCGCATCCCCTACACGGCGGTTGCAGCCGACCTCACCAACCAGCAGGAAATCTGGTTCCAGGAGGGCTGCCTGCACCAGGCCATGCGCGCCTCGGCGGCCATCCCCAGCCTGTTCACCCCGGTGATGCAAGGCAACCGCATGCTGGTCGACGGCGGCATCCTCAACCCGCTGCCGATCGTGCCGGTGGTGTCCAGCCACTGCGACCTGATCATCGCGGTCAACCTCAACGCCACCAACCAGAAGCAGTACCAGTTACCGGTGATCGAACGCCCGGCGGCGTTCAAGATGCGGTTCGATGCCCTGCTCAGTTCGCTGGGCTCGCGCTTGCCGTTCCGGCGCAAGCCGGCGGAGGAGCTGATCCGCATCGAGCAGGAAATCGTCGCCGAAGGGCTTGCGCCGCCAAACCCATGGCTGGCCGATGCCGCCAACCCGGAAGGCCAGCAACCGGCGGCGGCGCCGGAGCGCGAAGGCGCACCGAAGTCGGCGACCGGCTCGTTCATCATCGACAACGTGGGGCCCGCTTCGCTGCTGGACTTGATCAACCAGAGCTTCGAGGTCATGCAGACCTCGTTGGCGCAGTACAAGATCGCCGGCTATCCGCCGGATGTACTGATCAACGTGCCCAAACGGGTATGCCGGTTTTTCGAGTTCTACAAGGCGCCGGAGCTGATTGCCCTGGGGCGGGAGATTGCGCGGGATACGCTGGATATCCATGAAGGGGTGAAACGCTAGACCCTGCGCTGCTGGTGCCGGCCTCTTCGCGGGTAAACCCGCTCCACAGGTTCACCACAGTACTTGAAACCTGTGTTGGACCTGTGGGAGCGGGTTTACCCGCGAAGAGGCCGGCACAGACAACAGAAACGAAACAGGCCGCACTGGGCGGCCTGTTCGTTCATGCATCCATCACCTTAGTAACGGGTGATGTCCGCCTTGGCTTCCAGCTGCTTGCGGTACGCCGCGAAGTCTTGCTGGCCAGCACGCGACGCGAGGTAGCGGCGGATCTGCTGCTTCTCTTCGTCGGTGGCAGTAGCGCCTTCGTTGACACCCTTGAGCTGCAGTACCACCAGGCTACCGTCACGCAGCACGACGCTGCCATAAACCGGCTTGTCCTTGGCTTGTGGCTTGCCCAGGCGGAACAGTGCCTGCAGCTCGGCCGGGTCGATACCGTCCTCGCCGCGGGTAACTGCTTCATAGGCCTTCCAGCCCTGCCCTTCGTGCACACTGCCCGCTGCGATGGAACCGTCACGCAGGCCGGCAATCAGCTTGTCAGCCTTGGCCTTGAGCTCGGCAGTCGCCTTCTCCTTGGCCAGGTGCTCGCTGATGTTCTTGGCCACGGCTTCCAGCGGCAGCTGCTCAGGCTTGCGGTGCTCCTTGACGCGCAGTACCACGGTGGTTTCCGGGTCGAGCTCGATGGCGGTGCTGTTGGCACCCTCCTCCAGCACTTCTTCGGAGAATGCGGCCTGCACGACCGAACGGTTGGCAGTGATGCCTTCACCACCCTCGCGGCCGAAGGCTGCGGAGGTTTGCACCTTCAGGTTCAGGTCCTGGGCCGGCTGGGCTAGGTCGGAAGCCTCGTAGGCGGCATCCTGCAGCTGCTTGCTGGCATCTACGTAACGCTGCTCGACCAGCGGGATCTTCAGGTCACGGGTCAGCTTGTCCTTCAGGCTGGCGAAGCTCGGCACTTCCGGTGCCTGTACGCCCAGCAGCTTGATCAGGTGGTAGCCGAACTCGGTGCGCACCGGCGCCGAGACCTGGCCATCCTGCAACTTGTACAGTGCATCTTCGAACGCCGGGTCGTAAACGCCCGGGCCAGCGAAGCCAAGGTCACCGCCGCTGTTGGCCGAACCCGGGTCCTGGGAGAACTCCTTGGCCAGCGCGGCAAAGTCTTCACCCTTGGCCAGACGCTGCTCGATCTCGTCGGCGCGGGCCTTGGCCTGGGCGTCGGTGACCTTGTCGTTGACCTCGATGAGGATGTGCGCGGCATGGCGCTGCTCGGCGAGGTTGGCGATTTCCTTCTCGTACTGGGCCTTGAGCTCTTCGTCGGTCACCTTGACCTGGTCGAAGAACACCGACTTCTTCAGCTCGATGTAGTCGATCACCACCTGGTCCGGCGACATGAACTCCTTGGCGTGCTGGTCGTAGTGCGCCTTGATCTCTTCATCGCTGACCTTGACCGCGGCCGGGTCGGCCTTGAAGGTCAGGGAAGCGAAGTCACGGGTCTGCTTCTCGAGGCGGGCAAAGGCATCGACCTGCTGGTCGGTGACGAAGCTGCTGCCGGCCAGGCCGGTGCGCAGCTGGCCGATGAGCATTTCCTCGGCGAGCATGTCGCGGAACTGCATGCGGCCATAGCCCATCTGGCGAATGACCTGGTCAAAACGGTCGGCACTGAACTTGCCGTCCACCTGGAATTCCGGCGTCTGCAGGATCACTTGATCCAGCGCGGCCTCGGAGAAGGCGAATTTGGCATCTTCGGCGCCTTGCAGCAGCAGCTTGCGGCTGATCAGGCCTTTCAGTGCCTCTTCACGCAGCAATTTGTCGTCCAGCAGCGCCGGGTCGAAATCCTTGCCCAACTGTTGCATCAGCTGACGGCGCTGCATGTCGGCCGCCTGGCTCAGCTCGTTCTGGCTGATGGTCTGGCCGTTCACCTTGGCGGCGTCCTGGCTATGTGTGGCGGCCTGGAAAATGGCTTCGAAGCCGGTCAACGCCATCAACACGACGATAAGGCCGATGATGGTCTTGGCAATCCAACCTTGTGAATTGTCCCTGATATTTTGCAGCATGCGTCCCCCAGAAACGGCTGTACCACTGCGTCGACAACCGCGGAGCGTGGGTAGAAACCTGATATAAAGAAAGGCGCATCCGAGGATGCGCCTTTTCTTAGCAAACGTGTCAGGCGGGAACGTTTGCGCCCCGCCATCACCGTGCTCGGACCTGGCCAGGCCGGGTCCGGCTGAAAGAGACGACTTAGTTGACGGCGTCTTTCAGGCCTTTGCCAGCCTTGAAGCCTGGAACCTTGGCGGCAGCGATCTTGATCGCGTTACCGGTTTGCGGGTTGCGGCCGGTGCGCTCTGCACGCTCCTTGACCGAGAAGGTACCGAAACCAACCAGTACCACATCGTCACCTTGCTTCAGGGCGCCGGTGACGGATTCGATGACTGCGTCCAGCGCACGGCCGGCTACAGCTTTCGGGATGTCAGCAGATGCGGCGATAGCGTCAATCAGTTCCGACTTGTTCACTCTAAGTCCCCTTATTTCTCTATTGAGTTTGTTTCTAAGTATGTAATGAAAAGCTTATGAAACGTGCGCTGGGTGGCCTGATGACAATAGCGTGCCGCTTTATAGCAAGGCCCCGAAAAAACTGTCAAGGAAAGCCCCCCAGCCAAAAACTACTAGTGCGTGCTAATTCTTTCCTTAGCATCGCCGTCGCGCTTTTCATCTTTCGCGACAATCTCCGGAGCCACATCTGGCAAGGGCTCCGGGGCGTATTGCAGCGCAATTTGCAGGACTTCGTCAATCCATTTGACCGGTTTGATCTGCAGATCCTGTTTGATATTTTCCGGAATCTCCTTCAGATCGCGAACATTCTCCTCGGGAATGATCACCGTCTTGATCCCGCCACGGTGTGCCGCCAGCAGTTTTTCCTTCAACCCGCCAATGGCCAGCACCTGGCCACGCAGGGTGATTTCGCCGGTCATGGCCACATCGGCACGTACCGGAATCTGCGTCAGCGCCGACACCAGCGCGGTGCACATGCCGATACCGGCACTCGGGCCGTCCTTCGGCGTGGCGCCTTCCGGCATGTGGATATGCACGTCGTGCTTCTCGTGGAAGTCGGCGGCGATACCCAGGCTGCGGGCACGGCTGCGCACCACGGTCTGCGCGGCGGTGATCGACTCGACCATGACGTCGCCGAGCGAGCCGGTCTTGATCAGCTGGCCCTTGCCGGGGATGACCACGGCTTCGATGGTCAGCAGTTCGCCGCCCACCTGGGTCCAGGCCAGGCCGGTAACCTGGCCTATCTGGTCCTGCTGCTCGGCCAGGCCGTAGCGGAACTTGCGCACGCCCAGCAGGTGTTCCAGCTGCTCGCTGGCCACCTTGACCTTGACCTGCTTCTGCCCGGTATGTTCCTTGACCACCTTGCGGCAGACCTTGGCGATTTGCCGCTCCAGGCCACGCACACCGGCTTCGCGGGTGTAGAAGCGGATGATGTCGCGGATCGCCGAGACGTCAACTTCCAGCTCGTCCTTCTTCAAGCCGTTGGCCTTGACCTGCTTGGGCACCAGGTACTTGACCGCGATGTTGATCTTCTCGTCCTCGGTGTAGCCCGGCAGGCGGATGACTTCCATCCGGTCGAGCAGCGCCGGCGGGATGTTCATCGAGTTCGAGGTGCACAGGAACATCACGTCCGAGAGGTCGTAGTCGACCTCCAGGTAGTGGTCGTTGAAGTTGTGGTTCTGCTCCGGGTCGAGCACTTCGAGCAGTGCCGAGGCCGGGTCGCCACGCATGTCGCTGCCCATCTTGTCGATTTCGTCCAGCAGGAACAGCGGGTTGCGCACCCCTACCTTGGTCATCTTCTGGATCAGGCGGCCAGGCATGGAACCGATGTAGGTACGGCGGTGACCACGGATCTCGGCCTCGTCACGCACACCACCCAGGGCCATGCGCACGAACTTGCGGTTGGTCGCAGCGGCGATCGACTCGGCCAGCGAGGTCTTGCCGACGCCGGGCGGGCCGACCAGGCACAGTACCGGGCCGCGGATCTTCTTGACGCGCTTTTGCACGGCAAGGTACTCGAGGATGCGTTCCTTGACCTCCTCCAGGCCGTAGTGGTCGGCATCGAGGATTTCCTCGGCCTTGGCCAGGTCCAGGCGCACCTTGCTCTGGGCCTTCCACGGCACCTGCACCAGCCAGTCGAGGTAGGACCGGACCACGGTGGCCTCGGCCGACATCGGCGACATCTGTTTGAGCTTGTTCAGCTCGGCCTGGGCCTTGGCCAGTGCGTCCTTGGGCAGGCCAGCGGCTTCGATGCGCTTTTTCAGCTCTTCGACTTCGTTGTGGCCTTCGTCGCCATCGCCGAGCTCTTTCTGAATGGCCTTCATCTGCTCATTCAGGTAGTACTCGCGCTGGCTGCGCTCCATCTGCTTCTTGACCCGACCGCGAATGCGCTTTTCGACCTGCAGCAGGTCGATTTCGGCATCCAGCAGCGCCAGTACGTGCTCGACACGGGTCGGCAGGTCGACAATTTCGAGAATTTCCTGTTTCTGCTCGATCTTCAAGGCCATGTGTGCGGCCATGGTATCGACCAGGCGCCCTGGCTCTTCGATGCTGTTCAGCGACGACAGCACTTCGGCAGGGACTTTCTTGCCCAGCTGCACGTACTGCTCGAACTGCGACAGCAGCGTGCGCACGAACACTTCTGACTCGCGCTCGGCGGCGTCGACTTCGTCGATCAGGGAAACTTCGGCACGGATGTGCCCTTCTACTTCGCTGAAACGCTCCACGGCGCCGCGCTGCTCGCCCTCGACCAGCACCTTGACGGTGCCATCGGGCAGTTTCAACAATTGCAGCACGGTGGCAACGGTACCGACGCGGTACAGGGCGTCTTCGCCCGGATCATCGTCGGCCGGGTTTTTCTGGGCCAGCAGGAGGATCTGCTTTTCGCCCGTCATCGCCGCCTCAAGGGCTTCGATGGACTTTTCGCGCCCCACGAACAGCGGGATGACCATGTGCGGGTAAACAACGACATCGCG
Organism: Pseudomonas sp. UYEF17; assembly: GCF_040546125.1. Taxonomy (NCBI): domain Bacteria; kingdom Pseudomonadati; phylum Pseudomonadota; class Gammaproteobacteria; order Pseudomonadales; family Pseudomonadaceae; genus Pseudomonas; species Pseudomonas sp. UYEF17. Next base: position 38,056 of record NZ_JBEPNE010000006.1, on the reverse strand, counting down.
CAATGGCAAAAGAGGCAAGTCGAGGGTGGTCTTCATGATTTCGCCTCTACAGCGGCCTTATGGCCGGAAACCGGTGGAAATGATGCTTGGACCTAATGTGGGGGCACGCTTGGGAAATTACAAGCGCTAGCGCAGGAAAAGCAGAAAGGGGCCCGTAGGCCCCTTCTTGCTTGCAACCGTCAACCGGCCATTGCCTGGATCAGGCGTCCGGTGCGGCCTTGGCTTGCGGCTCGCTGTTCTCGTAGATCATCAGCGGCTGCGAGGTGCCATCGATGACGCTCTCGTCGATCACCACCTTGCTGACATCCTTCTTCGAAGGAATCTCGTACATGGTGTCGAGCAGCACGCCTTCGAGGATCGAACGCAGGCCACGGGCGCCGGTCTTGCGCTCCAGGGCCTTGCGCGCCACGGCCTTGAGCGCATCGCTGCGGAACTCGAGGTCGACGCTTTCCATCTCGAACAGCTTGGCATACTGCTTGGTCAGGGCGTTCTTCGGCTCGGTGAGGATCTGCATCAGCGCAGCCTCGTCCAGCTCGTCGAGGGTTGCCAGTACCGGCAAGCGGCCGACGAATTCCGGGATCAGGCCAAACTTGACCAGATCGTCCGGCTCGACCTCACGCAGGGACTCGCCAACCTTCTTGCCCTCTTCCTTGCTGCGTACTTCGGCGCCAAAACCGATGCCACCCTTGGTGGAGCGGTTCTGGATGACCTTTTCCAGGCCCGAGAAGGCGCCACCGCAGATGAACAGGATGTTGCGGGTATCGACCTGCAGGAATTCCTGTTGCGGGTGCTTGCGGCCGCCTTGCGGCGGAACCGAGGCCACGGTGCCTTCGATCAGCTTCAGCAGTGCCTGTTGCACGCCCTCGCCCGAGACGTCACGGGTGATGGACGGGTTGTCCGACTTGCGCGAAATCTTGTCGATCTCGTCGATGTAGACAATGCCCATCTGGGCCTTTTCCACGTCGTAGTCGCACTTCTGCAACAGCTTCTGGATGATGTTCTCGACGTCCTCACCCACGTAACCGGCTTCGGTCAGGGTGGTGGCGTCAGCAATGGTGAACGGTACGTTCAACAGGCGTGCAAGGGTTTCGGCGAGCAGGGTCTTGCCCGAGCCGGTTGGCCCGATGAGCAGGATGTTGCTCTTGCCGAGTTCGACTTCGTCACCCTTCTTGTCACGCTGGTTCAGGCGCTTGTAGTGGTTGTACACCGCTACGGCAAGCACCTTCTTCGCGCGTTCCTGACCAATGACGTACTGGTCCAGGATACCGCTGATTTCTTTCGGCGAAGGCAATTTGTGCGCGCTGCTCTCGGCCTGGGCTTCCTGCACCTCCTCACGGATGATGTCGTTGCACAGGTCGACGCACTCGTCGCAGATAAATACCGAGGGCCCGGCAATCAGTTTGCGCACTTCGTGCTGGCTTTTGCCGCAGAAGGAGCAATAAAGCAATTTGCCGCTGTCCTCGCCGTTACGGGTGTCAGTCATTCGATCGATCCAATCCGGTAGGCTTGCAACACAAGATGAAGGCAATTGCGGGCTTTTTCAAGTCCGCAGGTAGGCGCTTTCGGCGCCCACCTGCTCTGGCACCCCGGTTCAGGAGGCCAGTTGCCGCTTGTCGTAGACCGAGTCGATCAGGCCGTACTCGGCCGCGCGCGAGGCGCTCATGAAGTTGTCACGTTCGGTGTCGCGCTTGATGGTCTCGAGATCCTGGCCGGTGTGGTAGGCCAGCAGCTCGTTCAGGCGGGCCTTGATATTGAGGATTTCCTGGGCGTGGATCTCGATATCGGTGGCCTGACCCTGGAAGCCGCCCAGCGGCTGGTGGATCATCACGCGCGAGTTCGGCAGGCAGTGACGCTTGCCCTTGGCACCTGCAGCCAGCAGGAAGGCGCCCATGCTGCAGGCCTGGCCGATGCAGATGGTCGAGACGTCCGGCTTGATGAACTGCATGGTGTCGTAAATCGACATGCCGGCGGTGACGGAACCGCCCGGCGAGTTGATGTACAGATGGATATCCTTGTCCGGGTTTTCCGCTTCAAGGAACAGCAGTTGCGCGACGACGAGGTTGGCCATGTAGTCCTCTACCGGGCCAACCAGGAAGATCACACGCTCCTTCAACAGGCGCGAGTAGATGTCGTAAGCGCGTTCGCCACGGGCGGACTGCTCGATAACCATCGGGACCAGGCCGCCTGCGGCCTGGATGTCAGAGCTCTGCTGAATATAAGAATTGCGGGACATGTCCTGCGCTCACTCCCAAATAGTCATGGCTTGAATACGCACAAGCCAGCTCGAAGGCTGGCTTGTGGGGGTTTCCTACGAGAGAAGCCTGTTACTCAGCGGCGGCTGGAGCCTGTGCTGGTTTAACGGCATCTTCGTACGAGACCGACTTGTCGGTCACAGTCGCTTTCTGCAGAACAGTATCTACAACTTGTTCTTCCAGCACAACCGAACGGACTTCGTTCAGTTGCTGGTCGTTCTTGTAGTACCAGGCGATGACCTGCTCAGGCTCTTGGTAAGCCGAAGCCATTTCTTCGATCATTTCGCGAACCTTGCCTTCGTCCGGCTTCAGCTCGAACTGCTTGACCACTTCGGCCACGATCAGGCCCAGGACCACACGGCGCTTGGCTTGTTCTTCGAACAGCTCGGCCGGCAGTTGCTCAGGCTTGATGTTGCCACCGAACTGCTGAACAGCCTGCACGCGCAGACGGTTGACTTCGTTTTCCAGCAGGGCCTTCGGCACTTCGATCGGGTTGGCAGCCAGCAGACCGTCCATGACCTGGTTCTTCACCTTGGCCTTGATGGCCTGGCGCAGCTCACGCTCCATGTTCTTGCGAACTTCGGTGCGGAAGCCTTCCAGGGTCGATTCCTTGATGCCGAACTGGGCGAAGAACTCTTCGTTCAGCTCTGGCAGCACAGGAGCAGCAACGCTGTTGACGGTGATGGTGAACTCGGCGGCTTTGCCAGCCAGGTCCAGGTTCTGGTAGTCCTCAGGGAAGGTCACGTTGACAACGCGCTCTTCGCCAGCCTTGGCGCCAACCAGGCCGTCTTCGAAGCCTGGGATCATGCGGCCGGAGCCCAGTACCAGCTGGGTGCCCTTGGCCGAACCACCGGCGAACACTTCACCGTCGACCTTGCCGACGAAGTCGATGTTGACCTGGTCGTCGTTCTGCGCGGCGCGCTCGACGGCCTCGAAGCGGGTGTTCTGCTTGCGCAGCACTTCCAGCATGTTGTCCAGGTCGGCGTCAGCCACTTCGGCGCTCAGGCGCTCGACGCTGATCGACTCGAGGCCGCCAACGGTGAACTCCGGGAACACTTCGAAGATGGCGACGAATTCCAGGTCCTTGCCCTTTTCGAAGGACTTCGGCTCTACCGCAGGGGCGCCAGCCGGGTTCAGCTTCTGCTCGACAATGGCTTCGTAGAAGGAAGCCTGGACCAGGTCACCGAAAGCCTCTTGACGGGCATCGGCTTCGAAACGCTGACGGATCACGCTCATCGGCACTTTGCCTGGGCGGAAGCCGGCAACCTTGGCGCGCTTGGCAGTCTGTTGCAGACGCTTGTTGACTTCGTTCTCGACGCGCTCGGCCGGAACGGCGATGGTCATGCGGCGCTCGAGAGCGGAAGTGTTTTCAACAGAAACTTGCATGGATATTCCTCGTTGCACAGACGTTAGCCGGCGTTAGCCCGACTCCAGAATCAAGGGCAAGCATTCTAGTGAGTCGCGCAGCAGAAGTCACCCCACTCGGGACGACGGGAAACCACGCCGGTCGATTAACTTTCAAGGCCCGCACGACATAACGCCGGGCCTGTTTCAATGGGGGCCGCACGACGCCCGGGGCGACCTGCAGCCGAAATACCTTGTCAAACAACTACCAGGAACGAATTCGCTGCCTTTATTCAGGGTCGATTTCGTTGAACTGGCAGTACTCCTCCCACTCCATCCCCAGCGCCTCAGCTACCTCGCGGTGCGTCTCCAGGCGCATGGCCTGCAGCTGCTCGGGGGTTTCGGCGATCAGTTGCAGGGCCAGCTCCCAAGGCTGGATACCCTGCTCCTCGGCCGCATCCTCGAACGCCCACTCGATCTGCTGGGCCTGCTCGCGCGCATCCAGCTCACGGATCTCTTCGAGCAGCTGCGGATTGGCCTCGGCAAAGCGCTGTAGCGCCAGGGCCTGACGGGCTTCTTTTGCGATCATCGGGCTGTTCCTCTGCCGGCCAAATGGGCCGGTGTTTCAACCGGCTGAAATCTAACAGCTTTTATTGGGATGTCACTAGAGGATTGCAAGGGCCGGGCTCGATTGATTTGCAACCCGGCGAACACTCCTACAGCGCTGCGGGAAACACGCTATCGCACAAGCGATTGCCCTGCGCTTGAATGGAGTACCTTTTTTGGTACACTTCCATGGACAGGAACGCAACAACACTAGAAGTCCGCTTCTTTCGCACCGAAGCCGGCAGTGAGCCTGTACGCGAATGGTTGACCTCACTCCCCCGCACCCACAAACACCTGATTGGAACCGAGATCAAGACAATACAAATCGGATGGCCGCTAGGCATGCCCATTGTCAGGAAGCTCGGGAAAGGCCTATGGGAGGCCAGGGTCAACCTTGAGAACACGATCGCCCGGGTTCTTTTTACCGTGGATGGAAACACCATGGTCCTGCTTCACGGCTTCATCAAGAAGAGCCAGAAAACACCAGCGCCGGACCTGGCCGCCGCCAGGCAGCGCCAAGCCGCCATAAAGAGGCACAAGCAATGACCACACATATCGGCTCCGACTTCGACGACTTCCTGGCAGGCGAGGGCCTTGCAGAGGAGGTATCCGCAGCTGCCCTGAAGCGCTTGATCGCCTGGCAGATCGCTGAGGCCATGAAAGCGCAGAAGATCAGCAAGAAGGCATTGGCCGAGCGCATGCACACCAGCCGCACTGCGGTTGACCGGGCGCTCGACCAGAACGACCCAGGCATGACACTGGCAACCCTGGCCAGCGCAGCGCGCGCCCTCGGGCATCGCGTAGAGGTGCGCCTGGTACCGGTAAACAGCCCTGCCCTCGCCTGAGCGCAGCGCCGCCAGATCAGGGCGCAAAACAAAAAGGCGCCCGATCTCACGATCAAGGCGCCTTCGAAGAATATGGGGTGGACGATGGGAATCGAACCCACGACAACTGGAATCACAATCCAGCGCTCTACCAACTGAGCTACGCCCACCATATTGCGGTCTTGCGATGTTGCGGTACAGCCTTACAGAAGCATGGTGCGGACGAAGAGACTCGAACTCTTACAGCTTGCGCCGCTGGAACCTAAATCCAGTGTGTCTACCAATTTCACCACGTCCGCGTAACGCTTAAAACAAAGGCGCCAGATGCTATCGAGGCGCCTTTGAAGAATATGGGGTGGACGATGGGAATCGAACCCACGACAACTGGAATCACAATCCAGCGCTCTACCAACTGAGCTACGCCCACCATATTGCATTACAGCCTACTTGCTTGCCAAAGCTGCCTAATGGCGCACCCGGCAGGACTCGAACCTGCGACCATCCGCTTAGAAGGCGGATGCTCTATCCAGCTGAGCTACGGGCGCTTAAGCTTGAAGCCTAACCGAACGAGACCTTAACAGGTAACTGCTAAACCACTCATTCTGCCCGACTTAGCCAACCAGTGCTAGGCTGTGCCCGACAAGTGCGGCGAATCTTATAGGCGGGCCTGATAGTCGTCAACACCTTTCTCAAAAAAATTTAAATTATTTAAGGGCTTAGGGGATTTGCCCGACCACCCGCCTTTGCCCTTGGCCCATGTCGTGCGAGAATGCGCCCTCTTTAATTGTTTCCTTCTCGATGGTTAATCACGCGTCTATGACTGCACACCTAATCGATGGCAAGGCGATCGCCGCCAGCCTGCGCCAGCAGATCGCTCAACGTGTCGTGGAGCGTCGCCAGCAAGGCCTGCGTACGCCGGGCCTGGCGGTGATCCTGGTCGGCACCGACCCCGCCTCCCAAGTCTATGTCTCGCACAAGCGCAAGGACTGCGAAGAGGTCGGCTTCATTTCGCAGGCGTTCGACCTGCCCAGCGAAACCACGCAGCAGGCCCTGACCGAGCTGATCGACCGCCTCAATGACGACCCGGCCGTCGACGGTATCCTGCTGCAGTTGCCGCTGCCGGCGCACCTGGACGCCTCGCTGCTGCTCGAGCGCATCCGCCCGGACAAGGACGTGGACGGCTTCCACCCGTACAACATCGGCCGCCTGGCCCAGCGCATCCCGCTGCTGCGCCCGTGCACGCCGAAGGGCATCATGACCCTGCTGGAAAGCACCGGCCAGGACCTGTACGGCATGAACGCGGTCATCGTCGGCGCCTCCAACATCGTTGGCCGCCCGATGGCAATGGAGCTGCTGCTGGCCGGCTGCACAGTGACCGTCTGCCACCGCTTCACCAAGGACCTCCCCGGCCATGTCGGCCGCGCCGACCTGGTGGTAGTGGCCGCAGGCAAGCCGGGCCTGGTCAAGGGTGAGTGGATCAAGGAAGGTGCCATCGTCATCGACGTGGGCATCAACCGCCAGGAAGACGGCAAGCTGGTCGGCGACGTGGTCTACGAGACCGCCCTGCCGCGCGCCGGCTGGATCACGCCGGTGCCGGGCGGCGTCGGGCCGATGACCCGCGCATGCCTGCTGGAGAACACGCTGTATGCGGCGGAAGAGCTGCACAAGTAATACCGCGTGACATGAAAACGGCACCTCTGGCAGGTGCCGTTTTTTTTGCCCGTGATCAATGCATTGGCTTCACCGGCCTCTTCGCGGGTGAACCCGCTCCCACAGGTTGCGCGCCGTCCCAGAAGATGGCGATATCTCTGTGGGAGCGGGTTTACCCGCGAAGAAGCCGGCGCGGTATTCAGCCGGTCACTTCCTCGCCGCCTCCCACGACTTCAGCAGTTCGTTGTAGCTGACCGTCTCGCCCTTGGGCTTTTCGTTGGCCAGTTTCGGCTTCGGCGCCCCGGGCTGGTCGAACCAGTACTGGGCGTCCTTCTCCGGGTTCAGCTTCGGTGCGCAGGTGGCCTGGGCGTTGGACCGCTGCAAGCGCTCCATCATCCGGTCCTGGTCGCGGGCCAGGCCGTCCAGCGCTTCCTGCGGGGTCTTCTCGCCACTGGCCACTTCGGCGATGTGGCTCCACCACAACTGCGCCAACCGCGGGTAATCCGGCACGTTGGTGCCGGTCGGTGTCCACTGTACCCGCGCCGGGCTGCGGTAGAACTCCACCAGCCCGCCCAGCTTGGGCGCCAGCTCGGTCATGGCCTGGGAGTTGATGTCCGATTCGCGAATCGGCGTGAGGCCGACGATGGTCTTTTTCAGCGACACGGTCTTGGAGGTGACGAACTGGGCGTACAGCCACGCAGCCAGGCGTTGCTTCTCGGGGGTGGACTTGAAGAAGGTCCACGAACCGGTGTCCTGGTAGCCCAGCTTCATCCCCTCCTCCCAGTACGGCCCCTTCGGCGAAGGCGCCATGCGCCACTTCGGCGTGCCGTCAGCGTTCACCACCGGCAAACCGGGCTTGGTCATGTCGGCGGTAAACGCGGTGTACCAGAAGATCTGCTGGGCGATGTTGCCCTGGGCCGGCACCGGGCCGGCTTCGGAGAAGGTCATGCCCTGGGCTTCCTTGGGCGCATAGGCACGCATCCAGTCCACGTACTTCTGCGTGGCATACACGGCGGCCGGGCCGTTGGTGTCGCCGCCACGGGTCACGCTGGACCCCACCGGGTGGCAGTCCTCCACGCGAATGCCCCATTCGTCTACCGGCAAACCATTGGGCAGGCCTTTGTCGCCGCCACCCGCCATGGAGAACCAGGCATCGGTGAAGCGCCAGCCCAGCGACGGGTCTTTCTTGCCGTAGTCCATGTGGCCATAAACGCGTTTGCCGTCGATTTCCTTGACGTCTTCGGTGAAGAACCTGGCAATGTCCTCGTAGGCCGACCAGTTCACCGGTACGCCCAGCTCGTAGCCGTACTTTTCCTTGAACCTGGCCTTCAACTCGGGCCGCTCGAACCAGTCGGCACGGAACCAGTAGAGGTTGGCGAACTGCTGGTCGGGCAGTTGGTAGACCTTGCCATCCGGCGCGGTGGTGAAGGAAATGCCGATGAAGTCCTTCAGGTCCAGGGTCGGCGAAGTGTAGTCCTTGCCTTCGTTGGCCATCAGGTCGGTGATCGATTCAACCTTGCCGTAGCGAAAGTGCGTACCGATCAGGTCGGAGTCGTTGACCCAGCCGTCATAGATGTTCTTGTCCGACTGCATCTGTGTCTGCAGCTTTTCCACCACGTCGCCTTCCTGCAACAGGTCGTGGGTCAGCTGTATACCGGTGATCTCGCTGAAGGCCTTTGCCAGCACCTTGGACTCGTATTCATGGGTGGTGATGGTTTCCGACACCACGTTGATCTTCATGCCGCGGAACGGCTCGGCAGCCTTGATGAACCACTTCAACTCGGCCAGCTGCTGTTCTGGGGTAAGGGTCGAAGGCTTGAACTCACTGCCGAGCCACTTCCTTGCCGCATCCTCGTACTGGTCGGCCCAGGCTGTGCCCTGCACGCTGGCCAGTACCAGCAACGCGGCCAGGGTCAAATGTCGCCTGTTGTACTTGTTGTCGAACATTGTGATCTCCCGTTTCAGTTATCCCACAGGGCCGCTCGCTCAGCCCCAGCGCAGCACCACCACCAGCCACGCCAGCGACAGCAGCGAGGCCACCCACAATGGCCACTCGCTGACGCCAACCACCAGCAAATGCAGGTAGGCGCTGGCCAGCAGGCCGATGAACAAGCGGTCGCCACGGCTGGTGACCAGCGGCAGGAAGCCGCGTCGCTCCACGCAGGGGCGGCGCAGTTCGAGCAGGGTCATGCCCAGCAGCAGCACGCCAACGGCGGCGAAGAACAGCGCCGTCGGCAAGGTCCAGGCCATCCACTCCATGCCTTGCCCTCCTCACACCCGGCCCAGGGCGAAGCCCTTGGCCACATGGTTGCGCACGAACCAGATCACCAGCATGCCCGGCAAGATGGTCAGTACCCCCGCCGCCGCCAACACGCCCCAATCGATGCCCGAGGCCGACACGGTACGGGTCATCACAGCGGCGATCGGTTTGGCATTCACCGAGGTCAGGGTGCGCGCCAGCAGCAGCTCGACCCAGGAGAACATGAAACAGAAAAACGCTGTCACGCCGATGCCGGAGCCAATCAGCGGGATGAAGATCTTCACGAAGAAGCGCGGGAAGCTGTAGCCGTCGATGTAGGCTGTTTCGTCGATTTCCTTCGGCACACCAGACATGAACCCTTCGAGGATCCACACCGCCAGCGGCACGTTGAACAGGCAGTGGGCCAGGGCCACGGCGATATGGGTATCGAACAGGCCGATCGACGAATACAGCTGGAAGAACGGCAGCAGGAACACCGCCGGTGGCGCCATGCGGTTGGTCAGCAGCCAGAAGAACAGGTGCCGGTCCCCGAGGAAGCGGTAACGCGAGAAGGCATATGCCGCTGGCAGCGCCACCAGCAGCGAAATCAGCGTGTTCAGGCACACGTAGTACAGCGAATTGATGTAGCCGCTGTACCAGCTGGCATCGGTGAAAATCACCCGGTAGTTGTCGAGGGTGAACGCCTGTGGCCACAGGGTCAGGCCGCCGAGGATTTCGGTGTTGCTCTTGAACGACATGTTCAGCAGCCAGTAGATCGGCACCAGCAGGAAGAAGAAGTACAGCAACAGGGCCAGCGATTTGCGCGTGCTCATGGCCTAGTCCTTGTCGGCATGGGTCATGGCTGTGTAGAACAGCCACGAAACCAGCAGGATGATCAGGAAGTACACCAGCGAGAATGCCGCCGCCGGGCCCAGGTCGAACTGCCCCACGGCCATGCGCGTGAGGGTCTGGCTGAGGAAGGTGGTGGCGTTGCCGGGCCCGCCACCGGTCAGCACGAAGGGCTCGGTATAAATCATGAAGCTGTCCATGAAGCGCAGCATCACCGCGATCAGCAGCACGTTCTTCAGCTTGGGCAACTGGATATGGCGGAACACCGCCCAGCCCGAGGCGCGGTCGATGCGCGCAGCCTGGTAGTAAACGTCGGGGATGGCGCGCAGCCCCGAATAACAGAGCAACGCCACCAGCGATGTCCAGTGCCACACGTCCATCACCAGCACGGTCAGCCAAGCGTCGAACGGGTCGCCGGCGTAGTTGTAGCTGACCCCGAGCTTGGCCAGGGTGGCGCCGAGCAGGCCGATGTCGGCCCGGCCGAAAATCTGCCAGATGGTGCCGACCACGTTCCACGGGATCAGCAACGGGATGGCCATGACGATCAGGCACACCGAGGCCATGCGCCCCTTGGTCGGCATGGTCAGGGCAATGGCGATGCCCAGCGGGATCTCGATCAGCAGCACGCAGGCGGAATAGATGAACTGGCGCAGCAGCGCATCGTGCAGCGCCGGGTCGCGCAGCACCTGGCGGTACCAGTCGGCGCCGACGAAGTAGCGGTTGGACTGGTCGAAGATGTCCTGCACCGAGTAGTTGACCACTGTCATCATCGGCACCACCGCACTGAATGCCACCAGCAGGAAGACCGGTAGCACCAGCCACCAGGCCTTGTTGTTCGGCACCTTGTTCATGGCCCGACCTCCAGCAGCACATCGTCGACGTACAGCATCAGCCACTGCGCCGGCAGGCTGACCCAGGCCTGGGCCACCGGCAGTGGGCGGTCCTCGCCCAGGCGCGCCTTGAGCGCGACACCGCCCAGTTCGAGGGTGACGATGCGGTAGGTGCCCAGGTCCTCGACGTCCAGCACCCGTGCCGGGTAGGCATCATCGAACGGGCTGTCCCACAGCTGCACGAATTCCGGGCGAATACCTACCTGCAGGCGTCCACCGCCTGTGGCCGCCAGGCGCTCTCGCAGGTGCTCCCGCAGTTGCCCGGGCAGCACCAGGTGAATATCGCCGAACGCCACCCCGTCCGCTTCGGCGCGTACCTCGATCAGGTTCATCCCCGGGCTGCCGATGAAGTAACCGACGAAGGTATGCCGCGGCCGCTCGAACAGTTCGCGCGGGGTGCCGAACTGGACGATGCGCCCGCCGTGCATCACCGCGATCTTGTCGGCGAACGTCGAGGCTTCCAACTGGTCGTGGGTGACGTAGATCATGGTGATGTTGAACTGCTCGTGAATCTGCTTGAGCTTGCGCCGCAGCTTCCACTTCAGGTGCGGGTCGATCACCGTCAGCGGCTCGTCGAACAGGATCGCCGACACATCATCGCGCACCAGGCCACGGCCCATGGAGACCTTCTGCTTTTCGTCGGCACTGAGGTTGCGCGCCTTCTTGCGCAGCACGGCCGAGAGATCGAGCACCTCGGCAATCTCCTCCACCCGGGCCTGCACCCGGGCTTCGTCCAGCCCCTGGTTGCGCAAGGGAAACGCCAGGTTGTCGAACACCGTCATGGTGTCGTACACCACCGGGAACTGGAACACCTGGGCGATGTTGCGCGCCTGTGGTGACAGCTGGTTGACCGGCTTGCCGTCGAACAGCACCTCGCCGTGGGACGGTGTCAGCAGCCCGGAAATGATGTTGAGCAAGGTCGACTTGCCGCAGCCCGACGGCCCGAGCAAGGCGTAGGCACCGCCCTGCTCCCACACATGCTCCAGCGCGTGCAGGGCATAGTCCGCCTCGCTGGCGGGCTGGCGGCTGTAGCTGTGCGCCAGTTGGCGCAGGCGGATCTCGGCCATCACCCTCTCCTTGCCTGGCGTAGCCCCGGGGCCTGCACCAGCGCCCCGGCGCTGTCGAACACGAACAGCTTGTGGGTGGGGATGAACACGCGGATCGGCGTGTCCACCTGGTATTCGTGCACCCCTGGCAGGTGCAGGATCATGCGCCAGTGTTCGTTGCGCACATGCAGGAAGGTCTCTGAACCACTGATCTCGGCCAGTTCCACCAGCACCGACAGTTCCAGGTCATCGTCGTGGGCCGGCACCAGGCTGATGTGGCTGGGCCGCACGCCAAAGCGGTATTCACCCTCGGCAAGCGGCTGCAAGTCAGCATTGCGGGCAAAATGCACGGCCTGGGCCAGGCTCACGTCGTTGCCGCTGATACGGCCAGGCACCAGGTTGATCGGCGGCTCGGAAAACAGCTCGGCAGCCAGCACGCTGCCCGGGCGCTGGTAGACCTCGGCAGTAGGCCCGCTCTGGACGATACGGCCCTCATGCACCAGGGTGGTGGTACCGCCCAGAGCCAGCGCCTCGTTGGGCTCGGTGGTGGCATACACGGCAATGCAGTGGCGTGCCGCGAACAGTTCGCGCAGTTCCTGGCGCAGGCCCTCGCGCAGTTTGTAGTCGAGGTTGACCAGTGGCTCGTCGAACAAAATCAGCGAGGCATCCTTGACCAGCGCCCGGGCCATTGCCGTGCGTTGCTGCTGGCCACCGGACAGCTCCAGCGGCAGGCGCTGCAGGTAGGCTTCGATGCGCAGCATTTCGGCGGTTTCCTGCACCCGTCGGCGAATTAGGGGCTCGGCCATGCGTGCCTGGCGCAGCGGTGACGCAATGTTCTCGTACACGCTGAGGGTCGGGTAATTGATGAACTGCTGATACACCATCGACACATTGCGCTGGCGCACCGGCACGCCAGTCACGTCCTGGCCATCCATCAGCACCCGCCCCCGGTCCGGGCGATCGAGCCCGGCCATCAGGCGCATCAGGCTGGTCTTGCCAGCCAGGGTGCGGCCCAGCAGCACGTTGAACGAGCCGGGTTCGAAACGCAGTGAGGCATCGACGATCCAGGCCTGGTTGTCGACGCTGCGGCTGACCTGTTCCAGCACCAGGGACATGGCGTGGCCTTCTTGTGGTTTTTGTCTGCCGGGCACAGCCAGTTTCGTGCCAGTTGCGCCGCGAGCGTCTGGCCCGGGGCCTTGCTGGCCACACCGGCCAATCGCAGGTTCACAAGTGAACACAAGCACTGAACAACTGAACACTTGCCGGTTTGACATTGAACAACCGTGCACGACACTGAACAGCGGTCGGCCCCATGACAACAATCACACAGGACAGGCCCATGGCCGCATCCGCTTCGCCCCATGCCCAACTGATCCAGGCCTCCTGGGCCCGCTGCCGCGACCACGGCCTGCAACCCCAGCACGCCCCGGACTTCGACTGCCTGACCCGCGCCGAGCTGAACGCCCTGCTGGAGCAGCGCCAGGCCCTGCTGCACCTGACCCGCGAAGCGGTGCTGCCGCAATATGCGCACCTGCTGGGCAATGCCAGCTACCTGGTGATGCTGGCCGATGCCAGTGGCTGCCTGCTCGACAGCTGGGGCTCGCGGCGGTTCATCGAGCCGCGCCAGCAGCATGGTTTCAGCGCCGGTGCCCACTGGCACGAGCGCGGTGTCGGCACCAATGCGCTGGGCACCGCGCTGGTCTGCGCCGAGGCGATTCACGTGGGCCAGGACGAGCACTTCCTGCGCCAGAACCGCTATATGTCCAGCGCCGCCGCGCCGCTGTTCGACGCCGAGCGGCAGCTGGTCGGGGTGCTCGATGTGGCCAGCGACGGCTACCTGCCCGCCAGTCAGACCCTGGGCCTGGTGCGCATGATGGGCCAGAGCCTGGAGAACCGCCTGATCCTCGCCAAGCATGCCGACCAGCACGCGCAACTGATCTTCAACAGCGCCTCCGACAACCTCGACAGCCCCTGGGCCGGCCTGCTGGTGTTCGATGAGCACGGGCAGGTGCTGGCCGCCAATCACCGGGCCGACACCCTGCTCGGGGGCAACCCACGGCAGCAGAACATCGCGCAACTGTTCCAGTTGCCCCTGCAACAGCTGCTCAGCCATCCCCGGCAACAGCCCTTCGCCCTGCAAGCCACCGGGCGCAACCGCTTTCATTGCCAGTGGCAGCCGCCGCGCGAGGCCCCCGGCCGCCCCGCCGCCAGCAGCGCCGAGCCACGCCTGGAGAAGGCCCTGGCGCAGGCCGGCCTGCTGCTGGAAAAGGACATTCCGGTGCTGGTGCAGGGGGAAACCGGCGTAGGCAAGGAGGTATTCGTCGATACCCTGCATCGGGCCAGCAGCCGCGCCAGCCAGCCGCTGATCGCCGTCAACTGCGCGGCGATCCCGGCCGAGCTGGTGGAGTCGGAACTGTTCGGCTACGACAAGGGCGCGTTCACCGGTGCCCACCAGAAGGGCAACCCGGGGCTGATCCGCAAGGCCCACCACGGCATCCTGTTCCTCGACGAAATCGGCGACATGCCGTTGCCCACCCAGGCCCGCCTGCTGCGCGTGCTGCAGACGCGCAGTATCCAGCCATTGGGCAGCGGCGAACCGGTGGCGGTGGATATCCGCGTGGTGTCGGCGAGCAACCGCGACCTGGCCGAAGAAGTGCGCGCCGGGCGCTTTCGCCAGGACTTGTATTACCGCATCGCCGGGCTGGCGGTGGTGTTGCCGCCGCTGCGCGAGCGCAGTGATCGCCGACAGCTGATCGAGCAGGTGCATGCGCGCTACCGCGACCCCGGGCAGCCTGCGCGGCTGCCTGCGGCCATTATCGAGTTGCTCGATCGGCACCCCTGGCCGGGGAATATGCGTGAACTGGTGAGTGTGCTGCAGGTGGCGCTGGCCTTGGCGGGTAATGGGCCGGTTGGCGTCGAGCACCTGCCTGCAGGATTTCTGGCCGAATTGCAGGCCCCCGTGCTGCTTGCCACTGAGGAAGCGGACCTGCACGCGCTGGTGGAGCAAGCCAACGGCAACCTGTCGGCGGTGGCGCGCGGGCTTGGGATCAGCCGCACCACGCTGTACAAGCGGTTGCGTGAGCAGTGATGCTTGATTCCCTGGGGCCGCTTTGCGGCCCAATCGCGACACAAGGCCGCTCCTACACTGGAAAGCATCGCCCACCGTTGCAGCCGATTCGGCTGCCAGCGCAGCGAAATCAGCCAAAGCCGCTGCCGCCACAGCCCATTACAGCCAGCTTTACCTCCCCACCCGCCGCACAATGAAACCAGAGCCCACTCTGGAAGCGTCGACCGCAGGGAGACCCCTCATGACCCGCTATATCGATGTGCAAGACCTGGCCCGCCTGGTCAATCGCAAAGGCCTGCCCACGTGCCTGCTGGAAATGGCCGAGTACATCCGCCAGGACCACCTGCGCTGGCCCGTCTTCGAAAAGTGTGCCCGGGTGGCCAACCATTCAGCGGACGGCGTGATCGAGCTGATGCCAATCTCGGACGCCAGCCGCTACGCCTTCAAGTACGTCAACGGCCATCCGAAGAACACTCGCCATGGCCTGCCCACGGTGATGGCCTTCGGCGCCCTGGCGAGCGTCGATACCGGTGCACCGTTGCTGCTCAGCGAAATGACCCTGACCACCGCCATCCGCACTGCGGCCACCTCGGCCCTGGCCGCCCGCTACCTGGCGCGCGAAGACAGCCGCAGCATGGCGTTGATCGGCAATGGCTCGCAAAGCGAGTTCCAGGCCATCGCCTTCAATGCCCTGCTGGGCATCGATGAAATCCGCCTGTATGACATCGACCCGGCCGCCTCGGCCAAATTGGTCGCCAACCTGGCCAACCGACCCGGCCTCAAGCTGAGCATCGCCAGCTCCGTGGCCGAAGCGGTACGCGGGGCCGATATCGTCACCACGGTGACCGCCGACAAGGCCTGCGCCACCATTCTCACCCCGGAGATGATCGAGCCGGGCATGCACCTGAACGCCGTGGGCGGTGACTGCCCGGGCAAGACCGAGCTGCACCGGGCGATTGTCGAGCGGGCCCGGGTGATCGTCGAATACGAACCGCAGAGCCGGGTGGAAGGCGAGATCCAGCAGATGCCGGCGGACTCGCCAGTGACCGAATTCTGGCGTGTGGTTGCCGGGGAAGCCAAGGGGCGTGAGCGCGCCGAACAGGTGACGCTGTTCGACTCGGTGGGGTTTGCCCTGGAGGATTATTCGGCCTTGCGCTATGTGCTGGATACGGCGCAGGCGCTGGGTATCGGCACGGATATCGGGCTGGTGCCGGTGCTGGAAGATCCGAAGGATTTGTATGGGTTGTTGCAGCCGCGGGTGGTGGAGTTGCGGGCGGTGCCCAAGGCTGGTTCTGTCTGCGCCTGATAGATCCTGGGGCTGCTGCGCAGCCCATCGCGACACAAGGCCGCTCCTACACGAGGACCGCGTATCCCTTGTAGGAGCGGCCTTGTGTCGCGATGGGCCGCGCAGCGGCCCCCTTTACCGCCTAACCTGTCCCATGCCCTCTTCCGAACGAAGCCCAAGCGCATGGACACCAAGGACGCCAACGCCCACCCCCTCGACCGCATCGACGAAGCGATCATCGACATCCTGCGCCATGACGGCCGCATCACCTTCGAGAAGCTCTCCAGCCTCGTCCACCTCACCCCCCGCCCCTGCCTGGAGCGCGTACGCAAGCTGGAGCGCCGTGGCGTGATCCGCGGCTACGGGGCGATCATCGACCTGCAGAAGGTGGCGCCCGGGGTGTCGCTGCTGGTGCTGGTCGCCCTGTCCAACCAAAGCGGGCGGGCCGCGCAGAAGGCCTTCGAAGCCACCCTGCGCAACTGCCCGGAAGTGCACGAGTGCCAGCTGATCAGCGGCCACTTCGACTACAGCCTGCGCCTGCGCTGCCGCGACATGGAGCACTACCGGCTGCTCAGCGAAAGCTGGATGAACGACGACACCCTGCACATCGACAAGCTGGTCGCGCACCCGGTGCTGGCCGAGGTCAAGCCAATGGCTCGCTGACGCGCTATCTCGGCATGGCGCTTGGCAAGCTGATTGCAACGGTGCCCGAGGCACTGGCCAAAGCCTGATCTGATTCATGTGCGCACGCGGTTCGCCGCTGCGATTCACCTGCGAACGGCCGCACTGCGGCCCGATCAACCAGACGCACCGAATTAGAGCGAGGCAGGCTGGATTGCCCCACAACTGGTCAGACCGGTAAGGCCAAAAATCCTTGCAATGTCGGATTTTTCGCGCTTTCATGGCTTCGCGCTGAACAAACCGGTAAGACCACAATAATTAAGTCCTGCGCTCTTTCGCCCCGTGCGGCTACCGAAGCAAGGACACCGATCAGAGATCCCTCCCATGCTCAAATGGTGCTCGCGTTCGATCTTCCTTCAAGTCGTGCTCGGCCTTGCCCTCGGCATCGCCTGCGGTCTCAGCTTCCCCGACCTTTCCCTGCAACTCAAACCCCTTGGCGACGGCTTCATCAAGCTGATCAAGATGCTCATCGGCCTGATCGTGTTCTGCGTGGTGGTCAGCGGTATCTCGGGCGCCGGCGACCTGAAAAAGGTCGGGCGCATCGGCCTGAAGTCGGTGATCTACTTCGAAGTGCTGACCACCCTGGCGCTGGTGATCGGCCTGGTGTTCGCCTTCACCAGCGGCATCGGCAGCGGCGCCAACATCCACCTGGACCAACTGTCCAGCGCCGACGCCAGCAGCCTGGCCGAGCGCGGCCAGCACATCCACGGTGCCACGGCATTCTTCATGGACCTGATCCCCACCTCGGTGATCGGCGCCTTCGCCGACAACAACATCCTCCAGGTGCTGCTGTTCTCGGTACTGTTCGGTAGCGCGCTGAACCTGGTAGGTGACTCGGCAGCCGGCATCTCGCGGCTGATCAACGAACTGAGCCACGTGATCTTCCGCATCATGGGCATGATCGTGCGCCTGGCACCGATCGGCGTGTTCGGTGCCATCGCCTTCACCACCAGCAAGTACGGCCTGGAATCGCTGCAACACCTGGGCGGGCTGGTGGCGCTGTTCTACCTGACCTGTGCCGGCTTCGTACTGATCGTGCTGGGCACGGTCATGCGCCTGTCGGGCCTGAAGCTGCTGCCACTGATCAAGTACCTGCGTGAAGAGCTGACCATCGTGCTGGGCACCGCCTCGTCCGATGCCGTACTGCCACAGATCATGCGCAAGCTCGAGCACCTGGGCATCGGCAGCTCCACCGTCGGCCTGGTGATCCCCACCGGCTATTCGTTCAACCTCGATGGTTTCTCCATCTACCTGACCCTGGCCATCGTGTTCATTGCCAACGCCACCGGCACGCCACTGGCAATGACCGACCTGCTGACCATCCTGCTGGTGTCGCTGGTGACTTCCAAGGGCGCTCACGGCATCCCAGGCTCGGCGCTGGTGATCCTTGCCGCTACCCTGACCGCCGTGCCGGCGATCCCGGTGGTCGGCCTGGTACTGGTACTGGCGGTGGACTGGTTCATGGGCATCGGCCGGGCGCTGACCAACCTGATCGGCAACTGCGTGGCCACCGTGGCCATCGCCCGCTGGGAGAAGGACATCGACCTGGAACGCGCGCACAACGTGCTCGACGGCAAACCCGGCTTCGCCCCCACGCCACGCAAGCAGCCCACCCCCCATCAACAGGAATTCTGAGCGAACGTGGCCGGCACTGATGCCGGCCCTTCCAGGAGCGAACCGTGATCAGCTCATCTACCGTCGTCAACTCAGTGGTGGAAAAACTGCGCCAGGCCCTCGCCCGAGGCCAATGGCGTACCGGCGACATGCTGCCAGGCCAGCGCGAGCTGGCCGAACAACTGGGTATCAGCCGCCCCAGCCTGCGCGAAGCGGTGACCGTGCTGGAAACCCTGGGCCTGGTGCGTTCGCTGCCGGGCAAGGGCGTGCTGGTGCTGGATGCCGATGCCGCCGCCCAGGAACCGGGCGTGGACACCAGCGCCGCAGCCAGCCTGGCCGACGTGCTGGAGCTGCGCTACACCCTTGAGCCTTTCATCGTCGGCCTGGTGGCGCAGTCGGCCAACAGCCAGGACATCGGCCAGCTGCGCCTGACCCTGATGGACATGCGTGAAGCGCTGGAGGCCGATGACAGCGAAGCCGGCGTCAGGGCCTACATCGCTTTCCATGAAGCGCTGTTCGCCCTGACCACCAACCCGATCTTCCAGAGCGTGGTGCAACAGACCGGCAATGCCCTCAAGCAGAGCGCCGACATGCTGCGCAATTCGCCAGAGCACCTGGCCGCGCGGCTGAAGGAAAACGAAGCGGTGGTGCGCGCCATACGTGAGCGCAGCAGCGCCCAGGCCAGTGCCCAGATGCGCCAGCACATCCTGGCCGAAGGGTTGCGCATGGGCATCCCGTTGAACATCCCGGACGAACACCCGCATCCATGACCCCAGGAGAGCGACCATGAACGCCGCCCCTCACTTGCCGGCCCTGCTCGCGGCCGGCGAAACCCGCCTGTCGGCCGAGCAGATCTACCCGCGGCTGTTCGATGCCATTCTCGAACAGCGCCTGCCACCTGGCAGCCTGTTGCCCGAACAGGCGCTGGGCCATGCCTTTGGCGTCAGCCGTACAGTGATCCGCCGCGTGCTCGGGCGCCTGTCCGACCAGCAGGTGGTGGTGCAGCGCCCCAGCCACACTGCGCATCTGGCCGCGCCCGACCCGGAGCAGGCCCGCCAGGTGCTCAGCGCCCGGCGCCTGGCCGAAACCACGCTGATCACCCTGGCCGCGCAACGCGCCCGGCCGGTACAGATTCGCCAGCTGCGACAACTGGTGGAGCGCGAGCGCCAGCACCATGAGAACGGCGAGCGTTGTGCGGCGATCCGCCTGGGCGGCGAGTTTCACCTGAAACTGGCGCAGGTGGCCGCCAATGCGCCACTGGCACGGTTCCTCAACGGCCTGGTGCCGATGACCTCGCTGATCATCGCCCGCTACGAGTCGCCATGCTGCGACCACTGCGCGTGGCAGGAACATGCGGCGATCATCGATGCCGTGGAGCACGGCGATGCCGAGGCAGCGCTGGGGCTGATGCACCAGCATCTCGACCGCCTGGAAGAAAAGCTCGACCTGGAATGACCGATTCAAGCTGACGCCCCCCTTGTAGGAGCGGCCTTGTGTCGCGATGGGGCGCGAAGCGGCCCCAGGATTTCAGCTGTGCAGCAGAAATTGCCGGGGCCGCTTTGCGGCCCTTTCGCGACACAAGGCCGCTCCTACATGGATCGCGTTGGCCGGGCGATGGCTGATGGGCTGCACGGCAGCCCTTCACTCCCCGCCCTATACTCCGAGAACCACCCCAGCCTCTATCAGGGAGGCGGTTGCGTGAGCACTCGAGTCCTCCTGCTGCTGTGCCTGCTGCTGGCCCTGGCCGGCTGCGCAGGCAAGCCGCCACCTGTCCCGCCACCACCGGTGGTGCTCACCCCCGCCGCCTGGCAACGCATCGACCAGGAACTGATCGAAGCCTCGGTCGGCGCCGCCAGCTCGGCCAACGACTATGCCCGGCGCTCCATGCGAGTGTGGAAAGAACAGGTGCAGCAGCGCACCGAAAGCGACTTCATCCCCTGGTTCACCGGCTACTGGACCCAGCAGTGGCTGACCCTCAAGGTGGCCTGGTACAAGATCGACAGTGGTGAAGGCCGGGAGCCGGCGGAAAAGCGCCTGGCGCTGTACCTGCAGGAGCAGTACCACAAGCGGGTGATCGAACCGGTGGCGGAGCAGATCAACCCCGAAGGCATCCGCGACCGTGCCAGCGAGCTGTACCTGCAACTGCTCGGCCAGCAGCTGCCGGCCATCATCAGCCGCTACAACGCGCCCCCCGAGCAGTTCAGCCAGCGCCTCAACCGCATTCCCGCAATCGCCCTGGGGCCGCCGGATGCGCGCAATGCCAGCCTGTACCAACTGCTACGGGCCAAGTCGCTGGCCCAGCAACCGGCCTGGCAAGCCATGCGCCAGCACCTGCACCAGCAGGCCAGCAAAGGCCCCGGCAAGACCGATGTCGGGCTGAACTCGGTGGCCAACCAGGCCAGCGAAAAGCTCGGTGCCACCCTTGCCCCGCGCGGCATCGCCAGTGCCGTGGCGTCGGCGGTGGGCAAGGTGGCGGGGGCGATGATTTCGATTGCGGCGGCCGGTTACGGGATGATGACCCATGACCGCGAACACCCGCAGATGGTCGAGCAGTTGCGGGTGATCCTCAACGTGGCGCTGAACCAGGAATGGCAGGAGCTGATGGAGAACCGCCAGAGCGGGGCCATGTCGGGGGTGTACTACCTGTCGGGGCAGGTCGAGGACAGCTTGCTGGCCAGTGCGCCGCGGCCGGCGGAACAACCGGTCGAGCAGCAGGTGAAGCAGCAACAGGAGCCTTTGATCATACGCCTGCCGCCTTAGTGGTTGACTGTTCCGACCTCTTCGCAGCACAAGGCTGCTCCTACAGGGACCGCACCCGCCTGAAGATTGTGCGGTCGCTGTAGGAGCAGCCTTGTGCTGCGAAGAGGCCGGAACAGGTTGAATCAGGCTGCTGCTAAGGCCGAACTGGGCAAGCCAAAGATCCGATCGAACGCCCAGTTGTAGGCAAAGGTGTAGCACGGCACCAGCACGATGAACGCCATGTCCACCAGCAGCGCCTCCAGCAATGTCATGTCCAGCCACCAGGCAATCAGCGGGATCAGGTACACCACCAGGGTCAGCTGGAAGCCGATGGCATGCACCACCCGCCGTGCCACGCTGCGCCCGCGCTTGGCCTGGCGGCTTTCCCACCACTCGAACAGGGTGTTGTAGATCAGGTTCCAGAGCATGGCGATGGTGGTGATCATCACCGCCAGAGGCCCGGTATGCGACGCTTGGGTGTCCGACAGGTAGGCCAGTCCGAGGGTCGACATGCACAGCCCGATTAGTTCATAGAAAGTCACGTAGACCAGTTTGCGTTTGAGTCCCTGCACCCGGGGTTACCTCCAATGACAAAAGCGATGGGGCGCGATCATGCTTCATCATGCTTGACAGCAAAAGTCAGCAGCTGTCAGATCTACTGACAGGAGGCTGCCATGAACTTTTCCAGCGACAATATCCAGCTGTTTCTCGCCGTGCTCGACCGCGGTTCGTTTTCCGCCGCCGCGCGCGCCCTGCAGCGGGTGCCTTCGGCCGTGAGCATGGCCATCGGCAACCTCGAGGCCGAACTGGGCTACACCCTGTTCGAGCGCGGCCCGCGGGAAGTCCGCCCGACCGCCCAGGCCATGGCGCTGGAACCCCATGCCCGGCTGATCGCCGAGCAGCTGGGGCTGCTGCAGGTGCATGCCCTGGAGCTGTCCCAGGGGCTGGAGAGCAGCCTGACCCTGGCGGTGGTGCCGGACATCGACCACCGCCCGCTGCTGACGGCCATCGCTCGCCTGGGTGAGCGGCACCCGCTGCTGGACATCGCCTTGCTCAGCGCCCCGCAGGAAGAGGCCGTGCACCTGCTGGACAGCGGCCGCGCCGACCTCTGCGTGGCCTTTGCCGGGCTGCAGGTAGATGCCCGGCGCGGCTTCCAGCACATCGGCATGGAGTCGCTGGTGGCCACCCTGTCGCCCGCCCACCCGGCCCTGCGCGAGGGGCGTATCCACTACCTCGAAGACCTGACACGGGTGCGCCAGATCCTGGTGCGCAGCCGTGACCTGCCGCTGGCCGACCCACGCCCGTTGATAGGCGCCACGCACTGGTCAACCGACAGCTTCGACCTCGCCCTGCAGATGGTGGAGGCCGGCCTGGGCTGGGGCGACCTGCCGCTGTCGCGGGTCGCGCCACTGCTGGCCAGCGGGCGCCTGGTGCGCCTGGATTTTCGCAACACCCGCAACGAGCTGCAGTTGCCGGTACACATCTTCTGGCGCAAGCAACAACCGTTGCAGCAGGCTGCACGCCTGTTGATCGAGCAGTTGTGTAGCCAGTGAATGCCGTCCGTCGAAATGACCGTAAGAAATTTCTGTAAGCACTTCAATCTTTTACCCCTTGAGCCGATATCCCGAACGATAGGTTGCGCAATGCGTCATGAGCGTGCTGCGCCCTCCCCTCATTGGCCCAAGGTCTCGAAACATGAACCTGAAATTTCGCCACAAGATCCTGCTCAGCGCCTGCGGCGTCGTAGTCCTGGCATTTGCCCTGTTCACGCTCTACAACGACTACCTGCAACGCAACACCATTCGCCAGAACATCGAAGCTTCGGTGCAGCAGTCCGGCGCACTGACCGCCAGCAGCGTGCAGAACTGGATGAGCGGGCGCATCCTGGTCCTGGAAAACCTGGCCCAGGACATCGCCCAGCAAGGTGCCGGCGACACCCTGGCCGGGCTGATCGAGCAGCCGTCCTATACGCGCAATTTCCTGTTCACCTACCTGGGCCAGGCCAACGGTGTGTTCACCCAGCGCCCCGATACGCAGATGCCGGCCGGTTACGACCCACGTCAGCGCCCTTGGTACGGCGCCGCGGCCAGCGCCGGGCAGACCGTGCTGACTGCCCCGTACCAGGGTGCTGTCGGCGGCCTGATGGTCACCATCGCCACGCCGGTGAAAAGCAAGGGCAATGGCGAGCTGATCGGTGTGGTCGGCGGTGACGTCACCCTCGACACCCTGGTCGAGATCATCAACTCGGTCGATTTCGGCGGCATCGGCCACGCCTTCCTGGCCGACAGCAATGGCCAGGTGATCGTCAGCCCCGACAAAGACCAGGTGATGAAAAACCTCAAGGACATCTACCCCGGCAGCAACCTGCAAGTCGCCGCCGGCATGCAGGATGTCACCCTCAATGGCCAGGACCGCATCATCTCCTTCGCCCCGGTGGCCGGCCTGCCTTCGGCACAGTGGTACATCGGCCTGTCGATCGACAAGGACAAGGCCTACGCCGCGCTCAGCCAGTTCCGCACCTCGGCGATCATCGCCATGCTGATCGCCGTGGCGGCCATCGCCGGCCTGCTCGGCCTGCTGATCCCGGTGCTGATGAGCCCGCTGACCACCATGGGCCGCGCCATGCGCGACATCGCCGAGGGCGAAGGTGACCTCACCCGCCGCCTGACCGTGCAGAACAAGGACGAGTTCGGCGAACTGGCCACTTCGTTCAACCGCTTCGTCGAGCGCATCCATGCCTCGATCAGCGAAGTGTCCTCGGCAACCCGCCTGGTGCACGACCTGTCGGAAAAGGTGGTCAATGCCTCCAATGCGTCGATCACCGGTTCCGAAGAGCAAAGCATGCGCACCAACAGCGTGGCCGCAGCGATCAACGAACTGGGTGCCGCCACCCAGGAAATCGCCCGCAACGCCGCCGATGCCTCGCAGCATGCCAGCGGTGCCAGCGAACAGGCCCACGGTGGCCGTGAAGTGGTCGAAGAAGCGATCAGCGCCATGACCGCCCTGTCGCAGCGCATCAGCGAGTCCTGCGCGCAAATCGAAACGCTCAACGCCAGCACTGACGAAATCGGCAAGATCCTCGACGTGATCAAGGGCATCTCGCAGCAGACCAACCTGCTGGCGCTGAACGCCGCCATCGAAGCGGCCCGTGCCGGTGAGGCCGGCCGTGGCTTTGCCGTGGTGGCCGACGAGGTACGCAACCTGGCGCACCGCACCCAGGAATCGGCGGAAGAAATCCACCGCATGATCACCAGCCTGCAGGTAGGCTCGCGCGAAGCGGTGCACACCATGAACACCAGCCAGGTTTCCAGCGAGCAGACCGTGCAGGTGGCCAACCAGGCCGGCGAGCGCCTGGCCAGCGTGACCCAGCGCATTGGCGAGATCGATGGCATGAACCAATCGGTGGCTACCGCTACCGAAGAGCAGACCGCCGTGGTCGAGAGCCTCAACCTGGACATCACCCAGATCAACGCCCTGAACCAGCAAGGGGTGGAGAACCTCAACGAGACCCTGCGCCATTGCGACCAACTGGCCCAGCAGGCCGGGCGCCTGAAGCAGCTGGTAGGCAGCTTCAGGATCTGATGACCCAGGGGGGCGCTCTGCGCCCCAATCGCGACGCAAGGCCGCTCCCACAGGTGCCATGCGATCCTTGTGGGAGCGGCCTTGTGTCGCGATCGGGCTGCGCAGCAGCCCCCTACGCCACCGCCGCTTTAACCACTTTGCTCCGCCGGACCCAGGCCAGCAGCACCGCAGCCATCAGCACGAAGCCCAGGTAGCCGAACAGCGGGTACACCTCACCCACCAGGCTGATGAACCCCACC
This sequence comes from Pseudomonas sp. UYEF17, assembly GCF_040546125.1. Lineage (NCBI taxonomy): Bacteria > Pseudomonadati > Pseudomonadota > Gammaproteobacteria > Pseudomonadales > Pseudomonadaceae > Pseudomonas > Pseudomonas sp. UYEF17. The sequence continues at coordinate 13,149 of NZ_JBEPNE010000006.1, read as the reverse complement.
AGGCTGCAGCCGAAAGCCACCACCCCGGTCACCACCGAGCCCCAGCGAAACTTCGCCGTACCCGCCGGCATGAGCCGCGAGAGAAACGAGAACAACGTACCCACCGCGGTGTTGACGATCATGCCGAAGATGATCAGGCACATCACCAGCCCCAGCAGTGGCGATACTTCGTTGGCGATCGACAGCATCGGCATCGGCAGGTCAACCACGCTGTCCAGGCGCGACAACAGCCCGGCACTCATCACCAGCATCAGCCCGCCCAGTGCCGCACCACCGAGCAGCCCACCCCATACCGCGGTTCTCTCGCCTTTGGCCGAGCCGCCCAGGATGGCCAGGATCGGCGCGCCGGCAACGATGTTGTACGACACGTACAGGAACGCCCCCAGCAGCCAGTGACGGGTGCCCGCCTGTTGCTGGCTGGCCAGCTGGTCGAGCTGGGCGAAGCTCTGCTCCCGGCTGAACACGGCGTACAACGCAATCGCCGAGGCCACCAGGATCAGCAACGGCGTGATAGCACCAATGGCGAGGATCACCTTGCGCACATCCAGGCACACGATGCCCACCACCACCAGCGTCACCAGCACGCTGCCGGCCAGCGCCGGGATGCCGAACTGCTGCTCCAGCAAGGCACCACCACCGGCCAGCATGACCACGGTGACGGCAAACATGAAAAAGGTGATCAGCCAGTCGACGAACAGGCCCAGGTGACGGCCGCAGATGGCCTGGATCACATCCTTGTGCGAAGTGGCCTGCTGGCGATTGCCCAGCCCCGCCAGGGCCATGCCGAGGAAGGTGAACAAGGCTGCGCTGACCAGCGCACCGACCAGCCCCCACACACCGAAATCGACAAAGAACAACAACAGTTCCCGCCCCGAAGCGAACCCCGCCCCCACGATCACGCCAACAAACGCGCCGGCAATCTTCAGCTGCTCTTGCATGTGAACCTCTGGATTTATTGTTGTTGTCTCACTGCCACCACATCGCTTTTGTGGGAGCGGCCTTGTGTCGCGAAAGGGCCGCAGAGCGGCCCCCGGCGATCTGGGCAGCAATGCAGAAATCCTGGGGCCGCTCCGCGCCCCTTTCGCGACACAAGGCCGCTCCCACATGGGCGATTTGTTCGGTCAAAAATCTCCGACAAACGCCTGCACTTCAATCTCCACATCCACCCCCAGCGCCAATGCCGAGGCCACGGTCGAGCGCACCGGCAGCGCTGCGCCGAAGAACTCCTTGTACACCTCGTTGAAACCGGCGAAGTGGCTCATGTCCGACAGCCACACCGTGGCCTTGACCACCTGGTCGAAACGCGCGCCGCAGGCCGCCAGGCTTTCGCCGATGCGCTCGCAGGCGGCGCGGGTCTGGGTCTGGATGTCACCGCGCACCACTTCGCCGCCGGCACTCATCGGCACCTGGCCGGACAGGAACAGGAAGCCGCCGGCTTTCACCGCACGGGAGAACGGGAACGGCAGGCTGCTGGGGAAACGCTGGATATCATTGCTCATGGGATGCTCCTTTCAGGATTGCTGGAAACGGGCCGGGGACAGGCGCTCGGGCGCCACCCCCTGGCTGACAAGGCCAGGACACAGGGGCTGGCCCAGCAGCAGGTCGGCAGCCAGGCGCGAGGCGCCCGCAGCCGACTGGATGCCATAGCCACCTTGTGCCGCCAGCCAGAAGAACGCTGGCGCGTGCACATCGAAACCGATCACCAGGTCGCCGTCGGCGACGAACGAGCGCAGCCCGGCCCAGGTGTGGCTCGGCCGGCGGATCGCCAGGGTGGTCATGGCCTCGATGTTGTAGATGCCCAAAGCCACGTCGAGCTCCTCGGGCGCGGCGTCCTGGGGTTCGACCGGGTCGGCATTGGCCGGCGAACCCAGCAGCTGGCCGGCGTCGGGCTTGAAGTAGAAGCTTTCGTCTACGCCGATTACCGCCGGCCAGCGGGCGAAGTCCTGGTCTGCCGGGCCGGGGAAGGTAAAGGCACTGCGCCGGCAGGGTTGCAGGCCGATACGCGCCACGCCGCACTGCTCGGCCACACGGTCGGCCCAGGCGCCAGCGGCATTGACCAGCTGGCGCGCCTGCACGCGGCTGCCATCGCCCAGCTGCACCTGCCACAGGTCATCCAGGTACCAGGCCTGGACAAGCTCGGCGTTGCAGCGCAGTTCGCCGCCAGCGGCGCGATAGCCACGCAAGAAGCCCTGGTGCAGGGCATGTACGTCCAGGTCCATGGCCCCCGCCTCGAGCACCGCGCCGGCGAGGTTCTCGCCACGCAGGCTCGGCACCAGGGCCAGGGCGGCGTCGCGGTCGAGCAGGCTGACCTCGGTGCCGTTGGCCAGGTTCTGCGCATGGGTCTGCTCGAGCAGCGTGCGCTGTTCCAGGCTGGCGACGTACAGGCAGCCACGCGGTTCCAGCAGCGGGTGCTCGCAGAAACCCTGTGGTGGTGCTTCGTAGAAGGCCCGGCTGGCGCGGGTCAACGCCTGGATCTGTGGGGTGCCGTAGGCCTCCATGAACATGGCTGCCGAACGCCCGGTGGAATGGTAGCCAGGCTGTGCCTCGCGCTCGAGCAGCAGCACCTTCTGCTGGCCGGCCAGGCGATAGCCCAGAGATGCACCGGCAATGCCGGCGCCGATGATCAGGGTGTCGTAGATCGGGGTCATGCACGCTCCTGCCAGGCTAATTATCATTTATGAGAATTCTAATATATGAGAATTTACGAATACGCAAGGGTCCAAGGTAAGATGCCCGACCAACGCCGTATGCCGAGACCCCGAATGCCCGCTGCCCTACCCCTGCTGGACCGTGCCGTAGTCGGCCAGCGCCTGCGCCAGGTGCGCAAGGCGCGCCAGATGACCCTCAAGCAATTGTCCGAAGCCAGCGGCGTACCGCTGTCCACCTTGTCGAAGATGGAACTGGCGCAGGTCTCGGTCAGCTATGAAAAACTGGCCGCTGCCGCCCGGGCGCTAAATGTCGACATTGCCCAGCTGTTGCGCGCCAGCGGCACGGTCACGGCACCGGCACCGGTGACCGTGGTGGTCGATTCACTGCCGGCGGCGGCGGGCTACTCGACCGGCACCTATGACTACCACCCGATCGCCGGCGACTTCCCCGAACGGCGCATGACACCCGCCTATGCCCGCATCATTGCCCGTGAACGCGGCCAGTTCGACGATTTTATCCGGCACCCCGGGCAAGAGTTCGCATTGGTGCTGAGCGGGCGCGTTCGTATCGAGTTCGAAACCGGCGAAGCGGTGAGCATCGGGCCGCAGGAGACGGCGTATTTCGACAGCCAGGTGGGGCATATCTACCTGTCGGAAAGTGACGATGGCGCAGATGCACATGTGATGGTGGTGATGACTGATCGCTGACAAGCCCTCATGAGAGCAACTGCCTTGTTAAAAATCTGAAAACTGGCGCGCCCCCTGTGGGAGCGGGTTTACCCGCGAACACGGGCGAAGCCCGTGCCATCCACCGCGGCGCCTGCTTCGCGGGTAAACCCGCTTCCACAGGGAACCTATGCAGCCCCTGACTCGGTTATAACCTAATAACGAACAAGTCTATTTGGCTATAAAAAAATCTATATGCTGGGCTGCATCCGATAACGGGCAAAGTTGGGCAGTCGAGTAGCGTATGGATGTAGGTTCTTTCGGTTTCACCATTGCGGGCCTGGTCGTGGGTTTCATCGTCGGAATGACCGGCGTCGGTGGCGGCTCGCTGATGACCCCGATCCTGTTGTGGTTTGGCATCAGCCCGGCAACAGCCGTCGGCACCGACCTGCTCTACGCCGCCATCACCAAGGCCAGTGGCGTCTGGGTGCATGCGCGCAACAAGAACGTCGACTGGAAGATCACCGGCCTGCTCAGCCTGGGCAGCGTGCCCGCTGCGGCGCTGACCCTGTGGTTCCTCAGCACCCTGCACACCGACACCTCGGCGCTCAACGCCGTCATCAAGCAAGGCCTGGCGGTGGTGCTGATCCTGACCGCGCTGGCCATCCTGTTCAAATCACGCCTGCAGGCCTTCGCCAGCCGCCATGCCGGTGATCACTACCACCTCAGCGACCGCAGCCTGAACACCCTTACCGTGCTCACCGGCGTGGTGCTGGGGGTGATGGTCACCCTCACTTCCATCGGTGCTGGCGCACTGGGTACCGTGGCGCTGTTCCTGCTGTACCCGTTCCTGGTCACCCGCCGCCTGGTCGGTACCGAAATCGCCCACGCCGTGCCACTTACCCTGGTGGCGGGCCTGGGCCATGCCGGCATGGGCAACATGGACTGGTCGCTGCTGGGCTACCTGCTGCTGGGCTCGCTGCCAGGCATCTACCTGGGCAGCCACCTCACCGGGCGGATTTCCGACCGCGTGCTGCGTCCGTGCCTGGCGGCGATGCTGCTGCTGATCGGCTACAAGCTGGCGTTCTGACCTTCAGCCCAGGCGCAGGCGCCACTGCCCGGTAAAGCTCAGCTCCAGGCGCGACAGCGGCAACACGTCGACCCGCTGACTGGCGCTCATCGGGCAGCCAAGTACGTGCACCAGCGCGGCGCGCATGACCATCGGGTGGGTAACCGCCACCCATTCACCCGGCCTGTCGAAGGCCCCCAACCAGGCGGCGATGCGCTGGCAAAGCACGGCGAACGACTCACCGCCGTGCACATCACTGGCCGGGGCCTGCAACCATTCGGCCATCGCCTGCGGTTGCTCGGCCTGCAATTGCTTCAGCGTCAGCCCTTGCCAACGCCCCAGGTCGCAATCGGCCAAGGCCGGCTCGACCTGCACCGGCCCCGAAAACCACGCCGCCGTCTCGCAGGCTCGCCGCTCTGGTGCAGTCAGCACCGGCACACCGGAAAGGTCGGCGAAAGGCTGCTGGCCCAACGGCAGGATGCCATCGTCGGCACGGTGCAGGCGCCCGGTCTTCTGGGCCTGGGTAAGGGCGTGGCAGATCAGGGTCAGACGGACGGCTTTCACCGGGTTTCTCTCGCAGCGGGTCGGGGCGCAAGGTTTAACATGCCTTGGCACTTTTTACCGCAACAACCTGGCACCGGCTGCGCCGACGATGGGGCCTGGTCAGATCATCAGCAGCATCAGTCCCCAAACCGGCACCGCTGCCACCAACCCCACCGCCAGCCGCGGCCAGTATGGCAGCAGCAATACCAGCACCATCCCCGCCAGCGACATCACGGCAAACCAGGCCACCGGCCCCATGGCCCAGCCCCAGGCCTGGGCACACAGCACCAGACTGGCCAGCAACGCCAGCCAGCCGGCCGCGCGCAAGCCGACACGCAGCACCCGCGGGCAGGTGCGGTTCCATACCTGCTTGTAATGCCGCTCCAGCCCCTGGCACAGCCCCAGCATGCCAGCGTAGGCGAACAACACGCTGCCCATGACCCACATCATCATGCCCCGGCCTCCATCCGCCGCCCTGCCCTGGCCTTCTGCGGCACCCACTGCGCCTGCCATACGCGCCAGGCCAGCAGCCCGAGCAATACACCCAACACCAAGGCACAGGCCACCACCCCCAGGCGCATGGCGTCGCCCAAGCCACCCAACGCACCCAGGCCAATGCACAGCAACGCGGTCAGCAGCAGTTGCTCGACCCAGGCCCGGCGTACCGGCCTGATACCGGCATGCAACAGCGCCAGCAGCCATACACCAAAGAACGCACGAACCTCCCAGCTCTCCCGCTGCGCCAGTTCCACCGGCAGCACACGGCTGGCCCACAGCAACCCCACGCAAGCCAACAACAGGCCACTGACGAAGCCCACGTTGCACACCTCCGCCACCCGGTACCAACGCCGCACCGAAGCCGCGGCGCTGGTGTACTTGCGCCCACGCTTCACGCAGAACAGCACCAGCCCGCTGGCGATCATCAGGCAACTGACCAGCCCGCAGACAAAATACAGCCAGCGCATCGGGTAGCCGCCAAACTGGGCGAAATGCAGGCCGGCCATGACCCGCTGGGTCAATGGTGCCGCACGCCATTCGGCGACGTCGCCGAGCAACTGCCCGCTGACACCATCGAAGACCATGGCCTGGCCTTTGGCCAAGGCAATGCGGTTGCCGAGCCCGGGGCGTATTTCGATACGCGCCGCCGCCGTGTTGGGGTTGCGGATATTCAGGCCACCAATCGGCCCCAGGCGCGCCTCGGCCTGGGCCAGCAATGGCGCGACATCGACCAGCGCGGCCGGTTGCCTGGCCAGGCCACGAGGCTGCTCCAGGCGGGCATTGCCCTGGGCCTGGAAGTAGGCACGGTTGTCGCCGGCGAACAGCGCATCGACCCCGGCCGGGATGTAGATGAGCATGAAGATCACCAGGCCGGTGTAGGTGATCATCAGGTGGAACGGCAGCAACAGCACCGCGCTGGCGTTGTGGAAATCCAGCCAAGAGCGCTGGCCCTTGTTCGGCCGGAAGGTGAAAAACTCCTTGAAGATCTTCTTGTGGATGACGATACCGGTGACCAGCGCCGCGAGCATCACCAGCGCCAGCGCGCCGACCACGAAGATGCCCCAGTTGCGTGGCAGGTCGAGGGTGAAATGGAAGCGGAAAAAGAAGTTCCCACCAACACTGTCACGCACCTCGATGGCCTCGCCAGTACGCGGGTCGAGCTGTACGGTGGGGCCATGGCGACGCTCGCCGGTGGACACCCGCAACCCAGGCGAGCGCTCGCTCGGCAGGCTGATGCCCCAGTTCCCAGCCTGCGGCTCGTGGGCCTGCAGGTAGGCAATGGCGCGCCGCGCGGCGTCGGCCTGGGGTACCTCGGTGACCGGGATTTCCGGTTGCATCCAGTGGTCGAGTTCCTTGTCGAATACCGCCAGGGTGCCGGTGACGAAGATGGCGAACAGCAGCCAGCCGAATATCAGCCCGGCCCAGGTGTGCAGCCAGGCCATCGATTGGGTGAAGGTGTTCTTCATGCCAGCCACTCCAGTGCCTGCGGCCAGAAGCCGATCAGGGCAAGCGGTACGGCCACAGCCAGCGGGGCCCAGGCACGCAGGGCATCACTGCAGGCGAAGGCCCAGAGGATGGCGGCGGTGTAGAAGATGAAGGCCGGCAGGGTCGCGACGATGACCGCATCGGCGGCAGCCAGCGGCAGGATACGGGCCAGGCAGGCGCTGGCGGCGTAGCTGAGGGCATAGCCGCCGAGCAGTGCGGCACAGCTGCGGGAGAGGATCTGCAGCCAGGCGGGGGCTTTGATCATCGGGGGCTCCTTGGCGTTGATCGGTGGCATCCGGGGCTGCTGTGCAGCCCATTCGCCGGCAAGCCAGCTCCCACAGGGATTGCACAGGGTTCGAATACTGTGTGGTACCTGTGGGAGCTGGCTTGCCGGCGAATGGGCCGCGCAGCGGCCCCTTGGATCAGAAGTTGATGTTCAGCGCAGCGAACACCGCCCTGCCCGGCTGGTTATAGGTATTGGCGCCCGAAGTACTGGCGTTGCCGCCACGCAGGATCTGCTTGTCGAACACGTTGTTTACCCCCACCCGCACGTCGTAGTTGGCGTTGAACTTGTAACCAGCGCTCACGTCCACCAGGCCGTAGGCTTCCACGTCCTGTTGCGCGGTCTTGTCGTAGCCTTGCTGGGTGCGTTCGTTGAAGGTCGGCGACTTCTGCTTGCCGAAGTAGGTACCCGCCACCTGGAACGACAGCTTCTCGGTGGCGCGCCAGTCAAGGGTGGTGTTGACGGTGTATTCCGGGATTACCGACAGCGGCTCGCCGGTCTCGCGGTTGTCGTTGTCGAGCATCCAGGTCAGGTTGGTGTTCCAGTCCAGGGCCGGCGTCAGCTCGATGAACAGGTTGCCTTCGATACCTTCCACCCGCGCCTTGCCGGCGTTGTCCCACTGGGTCACGCGGCTGCCGGTGCCGATGGTGTACAACACATCGGTATCACCGACGATCTTGTTCTTGTAGTCGTTGCGAAAGTACGTGGCACTGGTGCGCCAGGTACCACGGTCGTACATCAGGCCGATTTCCTTGTTGACGCTGATCTCGGGCTTGAGGTCGGCGTTGCCCTGCAGGTAGCAGCCACCGTTGTTGGTCTGCTGCACGCTGCAACCATTGCCGCGGCTGTACAGCAGGTAGTTGGGGTTGGACTGGTACAGGTTCGGGGTCTTGTAGGCGCGCGCGATACCGCCTTTGACCGACAGTGCTTCGGTCAGTTTGTGCGACAGGTTCAAGCTGGGGCTGAAGTTGTCGCCGAAGGTTTCGTGGTGGTCGAAACGCAGGCCCGGGGTAATGGTGGTGTCGCCGACAATGATGTTGTCCTCGACGAACAGCGCATAGCTGCGGGCGGTCATCTTCGAGCTGCTGCGGTCGAAACCGACCAACTCGCCGTTACCGGAAGGGTCCGAGCTTTGCGGGCGCAGCGAGCCCTGGTCATTGAGCGCTTCGTACAGGTACTCGCCGCCCAGGGTCAGCACATGTTCGGTGCTGCCCATGGCGAATGGCAGGTTCACTTCGCTGCTCAGGCGCGTGTTACGCAGGCGCGACATGGCGGCGCCTTCGGCATTGGGGGCACCTTCGGTGCGGCCTGCCAGGCCCTCGTTGAGGCGCCAGTTGCGCACGTACTCGTAGGCCAGCACGGTCTTGCTGGTACCCCAGGTGAAATCGCCCAGGTGGGTCAGGTCGTAGGTACTGCGCTGCATCACATTGGTTTCGTGGCCGTACAGGCTGGACACGAACTCGACGTCACCACCGCCGTTGCTGTTCATGGTGTCGCCGGCAAAGATATTGCCCTGGCGGCTGTAGCCGGCACTGGCCTCGAGGCGGTGCTCGTCGTTCAGCTTCCAGCTCAGCAGGCCATTGATGTCCTTGTTGCGTACGCCTTCGCGACCCGCCACCAGCGCACTGGTGGCATGCCCGGCGTTGATGTCCAGGTCGTCGGCATCAGTCTTGGCCAGGCCGCCGTACAGGCGGAAGCCGAGGTTGTCGGTCAGGCCGCCGCCCAGGTTGAAGTTGGCCCGGCGGCTGGCGCCCTCGGCACTGTCTTCCGGCAGCTGGGTGTACAGGCTGACGCTGCCCTTGAGTTCGTCGGTGGGCCGTTTGGTGATGATGTTGACCACCCCGCCCATGGCGCCGGAACCGTAACGTGCGGCCGCCGGGCCACGCAGGATCTCGATGCGCTCGACCGCTTCTGCCGGTACCCAGTTGGTTTCACCGCGGGTATCGCGGTCGCCGTTCCAGCCATAGCGCACGGCATTGCGTGCGCTGGATGGCTTGCCGTCGATGAGGATCAGGGTGTTTTCCGGGCCCATGCCGCGCAGGTCGATCTGCCGGTTGTTGCCACGCGCGCCGCTGGCGCTGTTGCCGGTCAGGTTGACCCCGGGCTCGCGGCGGATGATGTCGGACAGGTCATTGGCCGGCGGATGGCGCTTGATGTCTTCGGCGGTGATGATCGACGTACCCAGGGCCTGGCGTGCCTCGCGCTCGGCGGTGACCAGGGTGTCCTGGATCACCAGCGCGTTGTCGGCGACCGGCATCTCCAGCACCTCACCCGTACGCTGTTCTTCGGCCTGGGCCACGGTGGCCACCATGGCCGGTAACGCCAGCGCGACGAACGCCAGGGCCAGGCTGTTGGGTGAAGTCTTGCACTGCATGGGTACATCTCCTGCGATTCATGAGCGAAACGGCACATCCCTGTCGGAAACCGGGAGCCCTCGCCCACCGGCCTCGCAAACACAGTTTGGTGGCCAACAGGGGTGGTAAATATAGAGATTCGCAAATGAGTTTAAATCTTATTTACGAAGTTTACATGTTTGTAACGGAACTTTGCTGACACGACAGCGTTGCCGGCGCAGCCCGGCTATTCGCGCTGTTGCTTGCATACACCTGTCCGATTTGCATCCTGCGTGACGGCTCCTACAGTTTCGAACGTAGCCCCTCTGCCGAGCCTCCTGATGCGCAGCCACGAAGAAAGCCACGCCACGAACACCACCAGGTCTCTGTCGAAGATCCCTCGCAGTGTCTGGGCGCTGGGCTTCGTGTCGATGTTCATGGACATTTCCTCAGAAATGATTCACGCCCTGCTGCCGCTGTACATGGTCACCGTGCTCGGCACCTCGGTAGTGGCGGTGGGCTTTATCGAAGGTATCGCCGAGGCGACCGCCTCGATCACCAAGGTGTTTTCCGGTGCCCTCAGCGACCGGCTGGGCAAGCGCAAGCTGCTCACGGTGCTGGGCTATGGCCTGGGTGCGTTGACCAAGCCGGTGTTCCCCATGGCCTCCGGGCTGGAGTGGTTGACCGCAGCACGCTTCGTCGACCGGGTAGGCAAAGGCATTCGTGGGGCGCCGCGCGATGCGCTGGTGGCCGACGTCACGCCCGCAGAACTGCGTGGTGCAGCCTTTGGCCTGCGCCAGGCGCTGGATACCGTGGGCGCCTTCCTTGGGCCGTTGCTGGCGATCGTGCTGATGTGGCTGACCGCGAGCCATTTCCAGACGGTGTTCTGGGTGGCGGTGCTCCCGGCGTTCGTGGCGGTGTACATCCTCATCGCCTTCGTGCGCGAACCTGAAACGCCGGCCACCACCCGGCCGGTGCGCTCACCGCTGGCCCTGCACGAGCTGGCCCGCCTGGGCCCGGCCTACTGGCGGCTGATCGGCCTGGCCACGCTGTTCACCCTCGCCCGCTTCAGCGAGGCGTTTCTGCTGCTGCGCGCCCAGGACATGGGCCTGGCGCCGCTGTGGGCGCCGGCAGTGCTGGTGCTCATGGCCCTGGCCTACTCGCTGTCGGCCTACCCCGCGGGGGTGCTGTCGGACCGCGTAGGCCGCCGCGGCGTGCTGATGACCGGGCTGGGGCTGCTGGTCGCCGCCGACCTGCTGCTGGCCCTGCTGCCGGGCTGGACCGGGCTGGCCATGGGGGTGGCTGCCTGGGGCCTGCACCTGGGCTTCAGCCAAGGCATCTTTGCCGCCATGATCGCCGACAGCGCCCCCGCCGAACTGCGCGGTACAGCCTTCGGCCTGTTCAACCTGCTGACCGGCGTGGCGCTGCTGGTGGCCAGCGTGGGGGCCGGGCTGCTGTGGGACGGGGTCGGCTTCAAGGCGACATTCCTGCTTGGCGCAGCGTGTGCCGGCAGCACCCTGGTCGGGGTCGCATTGCTCAGGTCAGGCCCGATCACCGGCAAGCCGCACTAGGCCAGCGCTGGCTGCTGTTCCAGTAGCGACCAGCCGCCATGCCCATCCACCTCCAGCCGATGGGTATGGAAACCTGCCAGCGTGCTGCGGTGCCCGACACTGACCAGTAACGCCCCCGGCATTTCCGTGCGCAACAGTGAATACAGGGCATGCTCGAGCCCTTCGTCCATGGCCGAAGTGGACTCGTCGAGAAACACCACTTGCGGCCGGTTGAACAGCACCCGGGCAAATGCCAGGCGCTGCTGCTCACCGACCGAGAGAATGTGTGACCAGTCACAGCTGACGTCCAGTCGCTCGGCCAGGTGGGCCAGGTTGACCTGGCGCAAGGCCTGCTGCATCCGCGTTTCATCCTCAGGCCTGCTGGCCGCCGGGTAGGCAATGACGGCGCGCAGATCGCCCAGCGGCAGGTACGGCCGCTGCGACAGGAACAGCGCCTGGTGGCCCAGCGGGCGCCTGACCTCACCCTCGGCATACGGCCAGAGGCCTGCCAGCGCTCGCAGCAGCGTGGTTTTGCCACTGCCTGACGGCCCCTTGATCAACAGTGCCTGGCCGGCGTGCAGGTCAAGGTTCAGGTCGGCGATAAGGGCATGCCCGTCCGGGCGCAGCACCTGCAGGCGGCTGATCGCCAAGGCATGCTCCTGGTCCTCGGTGATGACGCGCGGCAAAGCGCTCGCCTGCTCGTTGGCATCGAGGAAGCCGGTCAGACGGTCGAGGGTAGCCCGGTACTGGGCAAACGCATCATACGACTCGCGGAAGAATGACAACGAATCCTGCACCTGGCCAAAGGCCTGGGAGGTCTGCATGACGTCGCCCAGCTTGATCGCCCCGCTGAAGAAGCGCGGTGCCTGCAGAATGAACGGGAACACCACTGCTACCTGGCTCACCCCCAGGTTGAAACCACTGAATTTCAGGTTCCGGAACACCAGCGCCCAGGCATTCACGATCAAGGCACCAAAGCGGCCCAGCAAGGTGCCCCGCTCGACCTGCGCGCCCTGGTAGAAAGCGATGTTCTCGGCGTTCTCGCGCAGGCGCATCAACGCGTAACGGAAGTTGGCGGTGAGCTTTTCGTTGAGGAAGTTCAGGCGGATCAGCGGCCGCCCGAGGCGGAAGGCGATCCAGGTGGCGATGATGACGTACAGGTACACGGCAAATACCATCGCTCGGGGAATCTCCACACCAGCGACGGCCAGCGGCGCCGACAGCCCCCAGAGGATGCCGGTGAACGCCACCAACGAAACCAGCGCGCTGACCGCGCCCAGGGCGAGGGTCACCGAGTTGCTGACAAAGGCGTTGACGTCCAGTTCGATACGCTGGTCAGGGTTGTCCACCGGCTCGGCCAGGAACTGGCCACGGTAGTAGGCATCGCCGTGCATCCAGTCGTGGGTCAGGCGCTCGGTCAGCCAGACCCGCCACTGGATGCTGAACGCCTGGCTTACATAGAAGGTGAACAGCGAACGCAGCACATGGATGGTGGCCAATACCGCGAAGACGCCGAGCAGGTACCAGAAGGCGGCTTGGTCAAGGCCTTGCAATGCGCTGTAGAAACCGTTGTACCAGAACGAGAACAGCACGTTCAGGCGCACCGAGAATAGCGTCAATACCAGCAGCAGGGCGAACACCAGTAACGGCCGCCAACTGCGCCTGAAACTGAAATAGGGCCCGGCAAGCTGCCAGAACTGGCTGCCCCAGCGCGTACAACGTACAGCCAGTGTGGCGGCTGCTGTGAAGCAGATAAGGGTGATGAACGAGGCGATTGCCAGCCAACTCAGGCTCTCTTGCAGGGCCTGGTGCCAGTTCATTTCCATGATAGGTATCCGTGCTGAGTATTTCCGCGAGCGTAGCATTGACCTGTGATTCGTCAGGCATAAATGACGCACATTTCATGATTGCTTTTCGGAGCTACGCGGGGCCCTTTGGGAGCAAATGTCTTGCTCAAGTTCTAAAAGTTGTTGTGATCCCCTGTGGGAGCGGCCTTGTGTCGCGAAAGGGCTGCAAAGCAGCCCCAGCAATTTCAACTGTTGCGCATCAATCCTGGGGCCGCGTTGCGGCCCTT